>DATLHR010000046.1:0-23583 GCA_035539815.1 Kofleriaceae bacterium | reverse complement strand
GAAGGTCGGCAAGGAAGGCGTGATCACGGTCGAGGAGGCCAAGACGCTGAACAGCGAGCTCGACGTCGTCGAGGGTATGCAGTTCGACCGCGGCTACCTCTCGCCGTACTTCGTGACCGACACGGAGCGGATGGAGGTCGTCCTCAACGACTGCTACATCCTCACGCACGAGAAGAAGATCTCGAACATGAAGGAGCTCCTCCCGGTGCTCGAGCAGGTTGCCAAGCAAGGCAAGCCGCTCCTGATCATCGCCGAGGACGTCGACGGTGAGGCGCTCGCCACGCTCGTCGTGAACAAGCTCCGCGGCACGCTGCAGATCTGCGCGGTCAAGGCGCCGGGCTTCGGCGATCGCCGCAAGGAGATGCTGAAGGACATCGCCGTCCTCGCCGGCGGCCAGGCGGTGACGGAGGACCTCGGCCTCAAGCTCGAGAACCTCACGCTCAGCGACCTCGGTCAGGCGAAGCGCATCACGGTCGACAAGGACAACACCACGATCGTCGACGGCGTTGGCAAGAAGGCCGACATCGACGCGCGCGTGAAGCAGATCCGCAACCAGGTCGAGGAGACCACGTCGGACTACGATCGCGAGAAGCTCCAGGAGCGCCTCGCGAAGCTCGTCGGCGGCGTCGCCGTGATCAAGGTCGGCGCTGCGACCGAGGTCGAGATGAAGGAGAAGAAGGCGCGCGTCGAGGACGCGCTCCACGCGACCCGCGCCGCCGTCGAGGAGGGCGTGGTTCCGGGTGGTGGCGTCGCCCTGCTCCGCGCGCAGAGCGCGCTCGACGGCATGAAGCTGCCCGAGGAGCAGCAGTTCGGCGTCGCGATCGTGCGTCGCGCGATCGAGGAGCCGCTCCGCCAGATCTCGGCCAACGCCGGCGTCGACGGCTCGATCGTCGTGTCGAAGGTCAAGGAAGGCAAGGACGCGTTCGGCTTCAACGCCGCCACGCTCGAGTACGGTGACCTGGTGAAGGCCGGCGTCATCGACCCGACGAAGGTCGTGCGCACCGCGCTGCAGAACGCGGCCTCGGTCGCGTCGCTCCTCCTCACCACCGAGGCGATGATCGCCGAGAAGCCCAAGAAGGAAGCTCCGGCTCCCGCGGGCGGCGGCCACGGTGGCGGCATGGGCGGCATGGGCGGCATGGACTTCTAGGTCCTTCCCTCCCATCTGCAGAAAGACGGCGCCTTTTGTAGGCGCCGTTTCCTTTTTTCGGGCGACCAAATTCTTCGAGGCCGACGTGCGTTCAACCTAAGCATGAGGTTGAACGAGCACGCCGGCGCCGCGGCTCCGATGGTCGTGGGCCGTTACCGCATCCAGGAGCGGCTCGCGGCCGGCGGGTTCGGCGCGATCTACCTCGCGCTCGACCTGGTCACCGGCACGCCGGTCGCGCTCAAGGTGCTGCACGCGCACCTCGTGGACGACAGGTCGATCGTCGAGCGCTTCGTGCGCGAGGCGGAGATGCTGCGCGAGCTCCGCGGGCCGCAGGCAGTGACGATCTTCGGCAGCGGCGTCACCGCAGAGGGGGCGCCTTATCTCGCGATGGAGCTGCTCGCGGGCGAGACGCTGCACGCGCGGTTCATGGCGCGCGGCCGGCTGCCGTGGCGCGAGGTCGTCGTGATCACGCGCGGCGTCTGCGCGGCGCTCGCCGAGCCGCATGCGCTCGGCATCGTCCATCGGGATCTCAAGCCGGCGAACATCTTCCTCGAGGCGCGCGGCGTGCGCGTGCTCGACTACGGCATCGCCAAGCGTGTCGAGCCCGATCGCGCCGACGGAGACCTCACGCGGCAAGGCGAGCTGCTCGGCACGCTCGAGTACATGGCACCCGAGCAGCTCGTCGGTAGCGGCGCCGCCCCGACCGCCGACCTCTTCACGCTCGGCGTCGTGATGTACGAGATGATCGCGGGCGTGCGCCCGTTCGGGGATCCCGACAGCACGCTCGGCATGCTCGGTGTGCTGCTCGGCAGCGAGCCCGCGCCGCTCGCGACGCACGCCAGCGTCCCCGGCACGCTCGCGCGCGTGATCGAGCGCTGCCTCTCGCGTGACCCCGAGCGGCGGTTCGCGACCGTCGGCCAGCTCGACGCGGCGCTCGCGCTCGTCGATGACTCGCGCGCACACGAGCTCGATGATGCCGAGGACATGGCCACGACGAGCCTCGCGTCGATCGAGACCGAAGACACGTGGATCGGCGCGCTGCCCACGCCGGCACTCGCGCCGCCGCGCACGCGCTTCGCGCAAGGCACCTCGGACGACGGAAGCCCGTATACCCCGCGCGGGCCCCTGAACGCAGCTACGGTGGCTCCTTCCGGATCCGGTACGAACATCGTTCTAACCGCCACGCAGTCGACGGCGACCGCTCGCTCCGAAACCGGTTCGCGCAGCGCACGAACCGACCCGCGCTCGACACCACCGTCTCACGCGGAGAGCGACTCGAACATTGTTCGAACCGCCACAGAGTCGACGACGACCGCTCGATGCGGAACTGGCTTGAACATCGTTACGGAAAGCGATTCGAACATTGCTCGAACCGAATCGCGGTCGACACCAGCCCGTCGCGTGAAGCGTTCGAACATTGTCCGAACCGAATCGCGATCGGATACGCCCGCGCAGGCAAAGGGGGCGGACGTGTCGCCGGTTGCGTTCGCGCCTACGATCGCGGCCCCCTCCGCCACCGCTCCGACTCGGGTGAGCGCCGCAGCGCCAAAGGTCAAGCACTGGCAGGTGGCGCTGGGGATCGCGGCGCTGGTGCTCGGCGCAACGGCGACGTTCTACGTCGTCGGTTGGTAGGGAGTTAGGGCCCGGTGCAGTACTCGAGGTCGCGGCATGCGTCCTGGTCGCCGTGCGTGCAGGCGTGCCGCGCGAGGATGCAGCCGAGGTCGAGATCCTTGGGCACACCGAGGCCGGCGATGAACAGGTTGCCGTACTCGCTGCACCCGCGCGGATCGTCCTTGCAGGTGTCGTTGAACAGCTGGAGGGCGCGTCCGCGGTCGCGGGGGACGTTGTCGCCGACGGCGAGGATGAATGCGTAGGTCGGGCAGAAGTATCGACGGCCTCCCTCGCACAGGCGCTTGACCAAGGCCGTAACCTCCGCGGGCCGCTTGGCCTCGAGATAGCGTCCCTCGAGCTGCTCGCAGGCGGCGTCGGTGCCCTCGTCGCACTGGCGCATGAGCTGCTGCTCCTCCGCGTCGGTGGACGGCGGCATCGGCGGACGATCGGCTCCCTTCGAGCAGGCGGCCGTGGCGACGGTGACGAGAAGGAGCTGGCGCCGCATCGCGCGAACGTAGAGAATCGGCAAGGTTCGCGCTACTGGATATCGTCGGTGCAGTCGTGCTGCGCCTGCGCGCTGGCGGGGGGCTCGCGGCCGGTGCGCGGGTCGCACACGAAGTGCTCGACCACGCACGCGTAGGTCTGCTGGTTGGTCGCGGTCGGCGCGGCGCCGGGATCGTCGACCCGAACGACCTCGCGCAAGCACGCATCGCGGTTCGCGCCATCGAGGTGCTCGCAACACTCCTCTTGTAACTGCGTGCCGCGGGCGTACGTGTCGTTGTGTTTACTCGTGCGGCATGCGGACAACCCGAGCACGATCGCGGTCAGCGCGAACCACCACCGTGCTGCTATCGCCACGCCCTTCGACCGTGGCGTGGTGCTGTCGTCACGCATCGCGGCCGCGAGGATGGCGCGTCCGTCGAGGATCGCGCGCAAGTACGCGTTGCCCCGTTGTCGTCGGTCGATCATGCGTGGATCTCGAGGCAAGGGCGGGGCCAGGCTCGTGGCAACCGCCTTGCACCGGGTGGAGTCATGTCGAGGGTGCGTCCTCTCCTGCTTTGCGTGCTCGCCAGCGTGACCGCGTGTGCGGGGGGCTATCGGGCAGCGTCGCCATCGTCCGCCGCATCGATGCCTGTCGAATCTGCGGGGCCGCCGGGCGGTGCGCCTGCCGGTGCGCTCGACGCACATCTCGATGCCGCACACGCGTCGCTCGCTCGCGATCCCGAGCAGCGCCGGCTCGACTCGGCGCTGCGGGCGCGCGGCGAGCTTCGGGCGCGGCTGGTCGCACTCGGCGCGATCCCGCGTCCGCCGATGCCTGCTCCGCTCGCCGAGGCGCCGGGCGAGCCGCCGTTCCCCGGCGCTCACTGGATCCCCGGCCGCTGGGAGTGGGGCGAGGGGCGATGGCGATGGAGGGCGGGCTACTGGAGCGCGCCGCCGCCGGACGATGAGACAGGCGGCCTCGCGATCGGCGTCAGCACGGGGGCCACCATCGGCTTCGACCTGTTCGACTCCAGCGGCAGCGACGAGCGGGTTCGAGATCATCGCGACAGCGGTTCGTCCAACGTGCGCGACCACCGCACGGATCGCAGCGACGGCGCGCGCATCCGCGATCATCGTGACGACCCGCGCCCCACGCCGACCGTGCGCGACCATCGCGACGGGCGTGACGACAACGGCGATGACAAGCGCGACGACAAGCGTGATGACGATCGTGGCGCGCGAATCCGCGATCACCGCCGTTGATCGGCGACCCGACGGTCGCCTACCGCGAGTGCCGGCGCCGGCAGAGCACGACCACCACCATCGCGATCGCGATCGCGATCGCGATCGCGACGCGGCGGGCATGCGTGGGATTCGCGGTTTCGCGCTCTCGCGGCCGAGATTGCGGTTGATCGGGGCTGCGGGGCCGTGTCACACCTCGGCGCGTGAAGCGTCTCGTGTGGTTCTCCATGGTCCTGATGGCGTGTGGCGGTAATGGCAGCGGCTCGCCAGATGCTCCGGCGGGCGACGGTGCGCCGAGCGGCAAGAAGATCTTCGTCACCTCGGCGGACTTCACCGCCGGATTCGCGTTCGGCATGATCGACGCCGACGGCGCCGCGCTCGCCGATCAGCAGTGTCAGAGTGCGGCGGTCGGCGCGGGCCTCGGGGGCACGTGGAAAGCATGGCTATCGCGGAGCCCCACGCTCGACGTGCCCGGCCGCACCGCGCCCGAGCGCATCACCGGCGAGGGGCCGTGGCACCTGGTCGGCAGCAACGAGCTCGTGTTCCTGAACCGCGCCGCACTCGCGAACACGCCGCGCGTGCCGATCAATCGCAACGAGCTCGGCGTCCTCATCGCGAGCGGCAACGTGTGGACGGGCACCGACGTCGGCGGCTCGTACGGCGTGCGCGGCGATTGCAACCAGTGGACGACGAGCAACTCGGGCGTATCGGGGACGGTCGGGCGGCTCGATGTCACGACCTCCGAGTGGACCGCGGTCAGCGCCGGGCAGGCGTGCGGCCAGCGCGCTCACCTCTACTGCCTGGAGATGTGATGCGTCGCGCCCTGATCTTCGCGCTGGTCGCCGGCTGCGGCGGCAACGGTCCCGGCTCGTCGGGCCCCGATGGCGCATCCGCCGACGCCGCGAGCTGCGTCACGACGATCGCGTGCAGCGCCGATGCGGACTGCGCCGCGGCGCCGGGTACGCGGTGCAACACCGCCCTGCCCGTCCCGCGCTGCCAGCCGCTCGAGTGCGGGGGCATCGGCACCGAGTGCGCCGGTCCCGAGTTCTGCAGCGCCGGCCTCGTGTGCTTCGACGAGGCCCACTTCGGCGAGGCCGCCACGATCTACAAGGCGGGCGTGTGCACGCCACCCGGCGAGACGCGCCCTACCTGCATCACGCGGTGCATGGCGCAGTGGCGGCCGGACGACGTGCTCGATCCATGCACGCAGCAGCAGGCCACCACGCTGTGCCAGGAGGTCTGCGCGATGTATCCCGCGTGGACCGACGCGTGCGAGAACTACTTCACGCGGTTCAACGCGAACGACTTCCGGTTCCGGCCGATGTTCTGCACCAGCTTCTCGTGCCCGCGGATCCCGGTGGAGTGCGGCGGCAGCAACGCGAGCCTGCCCGAGACCTGCCCGCCCTGATCGCTATTCGGTGCAAGTGACCACGTCCTTCGTGGTCTTCGCCTTGAGCAGGCACGCATTCATGTCGTCGTTGTTGGCCGAGCTGCACTGATTGATGCAGAGCTCGACGCCATTCTCGATCTCGGCGGAGAGCATGGCGAGCTTGCGCTTCTTGAGCTTCTCGCGCTCCTCGGCGGGGGCCGCCGCGATCTCGGCGTCGGCCTTCTCCCAGAAGGTCAGCTCGTAGACGTGGCGGCACACCTCTTCGCACTTCTTGCGGTCGCCCTTGCAGGCGGCCCCCGAGGCGCTGAAAGCGACGAGCAGCACGAAGGCGAGACGACGACGCATGGCGCTGCGTACCACGGCGGGCGGGCAGCTGCGATACCCTGCGACGATGGACCACGGCCTCGCGCCGCGCACCGCCGGGCTCGCACTCGCGTGCGCGCTCGCGGGCTCGGTCGCGCAGGCAGGACCAGCGCTCACGTTCGAGGGCGGCGCCGAGGGTGACACCAACGTGCAGCGCGTCGAGACCGGGGCCGGCCTCGACACGAGCCGGATCGCGGCCGGTGTGGTGCGGCTCGGCGGCCGGTTCGAGCGCCGCGGGACGTTGTGGGGCGGCGGGCTGTCGGCGATCGGGGGATTCCTCACACGCGTGGTCGGCAACACCGAAGCGTCGACGGAGAACGTCCTCTTGCTCACGGGCGACGTGCGCTACCTACGGCCGATCGCGGAGAGGAATGCCTCGCTCGGCGTCGCGCTCGTCGGCGCCGACGCACGGCCGATCACGGACGAGATCGGCGCGCGCACGTTCACCAACGTCGGCGCCGATGCGCTGCTCGTCCTCGACGGCGGCCCCGATCGCCGCCTCACGCTCGGCTTCGGCATCCGCGACTTCACGTACAAGCAGAACCACGACTTCGACTGGACGGGGCCCGCCGCGACCGCGCGGTTCGACGACACGCTGTGGGAGCCGTCGGGCGGCGCGCGCAGCCTGGTGCTCGCCGCGTACGTCGGGTTCGAGGCGCGGTCGTACGAGTCCTCGGCGCTCGCGAATGCGTGCATGCCGGACGCGGAGCCGCGCGACACCTGCTCCGCCGGCACGTCGCTGCAGCGACGAGATCGCTCGACGCGCCTCGGCGCGGACCTCACCTACGCGGGGCGCGTCGTCGCCGGCGCGGGCTACCAGCTCACGGTGATCGACTCCAACAGCTACGGGCAGGCGCTGGTCCGTCACAAGGCGACGCTGTCCGCGACCGCGCCGCTGCCGTGGGGCATGTTCGCGACCGGGCTCGCGACGCTGCAGCTCGATCAGTACCCCGACGGACTCGTGATCAAGACCGACAACCAGCAGCGCGAGTTCACCAGCCTCGATGACGAGAACCGCAGCTCCCTGCAGCTGCGCCTCGGCAAGCCGGTGACCGACGCGTGGTCGCTCGAGGCGCGCGCCGCGATCTGGCGCAACCTCGGCGGTGACACCGAGACGTCGTTCCGACGAGCGTCGATCTACGCGGGCGCGATCTACGCGCGTTAAGGCATGTACGGCGGGCGATACGGCGGCACGACCATCTGGACGTCCACGTCCGTGGCGCCGACGACGATCGTGCGGCACGCCACGGCCTGATCGGGGACGATGCCGTTGCCGTGGCCCCACGGCACGAGGCAGACCGTGTACGTCCCCGGCAGGACGTCGAGGAGCTCCGTGGTCATCGTGCGGCCGTCGCTCGAGGACGAGTTCGAGGAGCGCCAGCCATCGCGGCCGAGCTCGTCGCGCAGGCGGCGCAGCTCGGACTCCAGCTGCGGCGCGACCTGCCCCTCGAGGAGATACACGGTGCCGGAGTGGTCCTGGTTCTCGACCGCGGCGGCGATCCGCACCGTGCGGCCCGCGACGAGCGTGTAGTCGCGCTGCACCCGCGCGCCCGGCTCGATCACGATCTCGTCGAGCGTGGGCGTGCCCGCGCTCATCAGCGTCTGCGGATGGATCCCGTGGACCTCGAGCTTGTAGCGGCCGGGCACGATGCCCTCGATGCGATACCGCCCGTCGCGGTCGCTGCGCTCCACCCGGTGCACGCCGCCATCCTGGCTGCTGATCGAGAGCTGGGCGGGGACCGGGCGGCCGTCCTTGCGGACCTCGCCGTGCAGCGTGGCGACCGGAACCATCTCGAGCACGACCGAGCGCGCGCCGGCGGGCACCTCGACGAGCTTGGAGGTCTCGTTGCCCAGCGTCGCGATCGCGCCGATCGTCTTCATCGGTGCGAGCGGGAAGTCGCAGCGGCCGGTCGCGTCGGCGATGCGCTCGTCGAGCTTCAGCAGCTCGCGCGCCTCGCCCATCACGTCGCCGATGCGCACCGTCGCGCCGCGCACGAGCTCGCCGTTGCGGCGCACGAACACGGTGACGTCTCGCGCGGGCTCGCCGCGCGGCGGAGGCACCGGCTTGTTCTCGAAGTGACCGATCCACGGCGGGTCCTTCGGCAGGCCGAGCCGCAGCGCCTCTTCGGCGCCGATCGGAACCGCACCGAACGCGTCCGGATCGCGCACCGTGCGATCCGGCGTGTCGATCGCGGTGCGGATCTGCGCCTGCGAGGTCGGGTCCTTCACCATCGCCCCCTTCGCCGACGGGCCCGCCATCGGGTCGGTGTACGTGAAGGCGAGCAGGCGCTCGCCGCCTGGCATCACGATCCACACCCACCGCGTCTGGCGGTCGGCAGCCGGCGCGAGCGGTCCGCCGGGGCCGAAGATCTTCTCCGCGACCGGGACGATCTTCGCGCCCGCCACCACCCTCTGCATCTCGTCATTCGCCCACGGCGACTCGTACACCGTGATCTGCACGATCGGATGCCCGAACGGCCGGCCGCCGACGCCGATCGGCGCGATGGTCGTCGCGTAGCGCGAGGTGACGCGCCACTCCGGGCTATGGGGGCGGCGGCACAGGTACGTGCGGGTCGCCTCGGTGATGCCGTTGATGGTGCGGTACTGCGGCGGCTGCGCGTCCATCTGCAGCGGGTGATTGCGCGCCAGCGACTCGGCGTGGGCGCTCATCATCTGCTCGATCACCTGCTTGGGATCGAGCCCGGGCGGCCCCTCCATCAACACGACGTTGCACACCGAGTGGTCCGGCCGCTCGTACGCGGCGAACAGCCCTTCTTGCTCGGGCAGCGGCGTGAAGTCACCGGGCAGCGCGACCTGGAGGAACGGGTGATCGATGACGATGGGCGGACGGGCGAGCACGGCCATGCCCGGCCTCGTGCAACCGCCCGGCCACGCGTGCGCGAGCGCAGGATCCGAGACCTTCGCGCGCGCGCGGCTCGGTCACGTGTTCACATGGCTACTGCACACGCCACCATCTGGCGCGTCGAAGCGAGCTAGCGGCGCTGCTTGCGCGCCCGCAGCAGGGCCTCGATCTCCGCCCGCTTCTTGCGCAGCTGCTCGAGGCGGCCCGCGACGGCGTCGCGCGTCCTCTTGGCGGCGGCCGCGCGCTGCGCCGGATCACCACTGCGCTGCGCGCGGGTGAGCGTGTCGATCGTTCCCGCGTCGACGACCTCGGAGAGCACGACGCTCGCGTCGGACTCGAAGCCACTGCTGGAGGACCCGGTGAGCGAGCCCTCGGAGTCCGTGCCGCCGGTTCCGTTGCCCTGCGGCGGAGCCGGTGACTGCCCTCCGGTGTCCTCGGCGGCCAACCGGGTGCCGCCCTGGAGCGCGACGCGCTGCGGCTGATCGTCATCGCGGCGCGCCAGGTCGCTCGCGCGGTCGTGCTGCTGCTTGAGCTTGGCGACTGCGTCGAGCTCGCGCGCTTGCTTCTCGAGGCCGATGATCTGCTGCTGCAACTGCTGCTCGCTCTCGCGCAGCGCGGCGGCCTGCTGGTCGAGCTCCTCGGGATCCGCGAGCGGATCGATCTCGAGCTCGGGCAGCACGATGCGCTGGAGCGTGCGGCGCGGCACCTGCGGCGCGTGCTGTGCGCGCAGCCGGGCGAGCTCTGCGGCGCGCGGGGTACTTGGTGACGCGGCGAGCTCGGCGTCGATCGCGGTGACGAGGGTGCGGCGCGCCGTCGCGAGCGCGGTGTTCGCGCGCGCGAGCTCGGCGGTGACGCCGGTCAGCGTGGACGCGGTGTCCTTCGCCTCCGCGAGCCGCTCGCGCAGCTCGCGCTGCTGGCGCCACGACGTGCGCTGCTGCTTGAGGCGCTCGATGGCAGCGACCTGCTGTGCGTACTGCGCGGCGAGCTGGTTGCGGCGGCGGGCCAGGTCGTCGACCCGGCGGACGGCCGTGCCGGTCTCGGCCTGCGCACGCGAGGTCGCCGCCGGCGGGGACGCGGCGGGCTGCGCCCATGCGGGGGCCGAAGCCACCGCCAGGACGAGCGCGAACAACCACCGCGACATGGCCCGGTTATGAAGCAGCCGCCATGCCACGCGCAACTGCTCGATCGCAGCCGGGTCTGCCGACACACACCCCATGAAAATGTGCCGCGTTCGGCCGGGCGCCTCAGATTTTTGAGGGCGGATCCTCGGCGAGGCGGAGCACCAGGTAGCGCAGCGCCGCGGTCGCCATCGCCGCGATCACCGCGAGCGGGGGCTGTCCGGGTCGCTCCCAGACCAGATAATCGCGGCCCTCGGCGTCGACCACGGCGTGGTAGCGCAGGCGGCGCAGCCGCAACCCGCCGGGCAGCTCGAGCGCGTCGCCGGTCGGCGCGATGCTGTCGTCGAGCTCGCGGCCGTAGCGCGTCATCACCTTGTCGAGGGCGGGGACGGACAGCGCCCCGGTCGTCCCGTCGTCGTCGCGGATCACGACCCGATCGCCATCGACGCTGGCGTGCGTGCGCGCACGTGTCCCGTCGGCGAGGATGCGCTCGTCGAGGAGGAGGCTTGCGTGATCTGGTTTCACCGGGGAAAGTCCTCGGATGCAGCGCGCCGCGGCCGCGATCCTGGTGTTGATAGCCTGTGGCTCTCCGCAGCTCAAGGAGCACGTCGCGGACCTCTCGACCCTCGTCCCGGCGACCCTCGAGGCGGCGCGACCGCGCGACGGAGATCCACGCAGCGTCAAGGTGCGCGTGTACGTCGACGCCGGCGTGCGCGTGAACGCGAGCTGGAAGGACGAGATCACGGAGCAGATCGACTACGCGAGCCAGCTGTTCACGCCGCTGCTCGGGGCGCAGCTGGCGATCGAATCGACCAAGGACTGGACGCGCACCGGTGAACCGAGCCGCGCGCTCGCCGAGCTGCAACAGCTCGACAAGGGCGAGGACGTCACGTTCGTCATCGGCTACGTCACCGCGAGCGACGCCGCGGCCAAGGCGATGAGCGAGCTCGGCGCATCGCAGCCGCTCGGCCGGCACGTGATCGTGCGCGCGTGGGCCGAGCAAGCCGAGACCGCCGCGCTCGCCAGCACCTTGCCCGACCTCAAGGAGGCCGAGCGCGCCGAGCTGATCGCCGCGCACCGCCGGCACAAGCAGACGGTGATTCTGCTGCATCACCTCTCGACGGCACTCGGCGCGATCCCGGAGACAGATCCGACGTGGATCGCGCACCCGATGTACTCGCCCAAGCAGCACGGCTTCGCCGATCGCACGCGCGAGCTGATGACGATCGCCATCGACGAGCGACTCGCCGAGAGCCCGGCGCCCGAGCTCGCGAGGAAGCTGCTCGAAGCGATCGAGAAGTCCGAGTGGGGCGGCTGGATCGCCGGCGACAAGGACGTGCACACCGGCCTGCTCCGCACGATCATCGACGCGGGCAAGCTCGGCAAGACGGCGGCGGACATTCCGCCCGCCGCGTTCGATCACGTCGCGAAGGTGAAGCAGGCGGCGAAGAACGGTGACTTCACGACCGCACTCTCGGACCTCGACAACGTGCTGGCCGCGTATCCGGCGAACGCGTCACTGCACCAGCTCAAGTGCGACCTGATGCTCGCCAAGCCGGGCGTGAGTGACCCGAAGACGCGGGCCGCGTGTGCGCGCGTCAGCGAGCTCGCCCCCGGCGATCCGCTGCCGCACATCGCCGTCGGCGAAGCGCTGCTGCGCGGCAAGGATGCCGCGGGGGCGCGCGCGGAGCTGGTGATCGCGGAGGGCAAGATCGCGAACCTGCCGTCGGGCGCCGACGATGCTTGGCGCCGCGTGATCGACCTGTACAAGAAGATGCAGGCGCTGACCTGGGCGGAGGACGCGATCGCGAAGGCGAAGCTCGACAAGGATCCCCTCGCCGCCGAGATCGCGACCACCCGTACGCGCTACGGCATTCCGCGCGCGAAGGTGAAGCCCGAGCAGGAGGGCGCGCTCCTCGAGGCGGTGAAGGCGGCGAACGCGCTGATCAACGCGAGCAAGTACGGCGACGCGGACAAGGCGCTCGTCACCGCCGACAAGAAGTGGCCGAACGCGCCGGGCGTCGCCGCGATGCGCTGTAGCCTCGGCCTGCAGACGAGCCACATCGAGGCCGCGCGCGCGGCGTGCAGCAAGGCGCTGGCGCTGGATCCGAACACGTCGTGGGCGCTGTACCTCGCGGGCGTGATCGCGCTGCGCGACGCGAGCGGTACCAAGGCCGGGATCGAGAAGCTGCAGAAGGCGATCGCCGTGGACCCCGATCTCGGGCAGGCGTGGCGCGCCCTCGCGAAGGCGTACGCACGCACCGGAGACAAGGCCGCGATCGAGAAGCTCGGCGTCGACTATCAGGCGCGGTTCGGGCAGCCGCTGCCGCGCTGACGCGAACCCTCGCTATACTGCGGCCGTGACGTTCTTCCGCCGCATGTTCTCCGCCGACTACCGCGCCGCGGTAGCCGCCGAGGCCGCGGGCAACGTCGACCTCGCGGCCGAGCGCTACGCCTTGTGCGGAGAGCTCGAGGGCGCCGTCCGCATGCACCTCGCGCGCGCCGCACGAGCGCCGACGAGGATCGCCGAGCTCGGGGCGCTGCGCGATGCGCTGCGCTGGGCGGGCGAGGATCCCGGGCTGCGGCGCAAGGCCTCGGCGGCGCTCGGACGCGCGCTGTGGGAGGCGGCGAAGGCCGAGGGCATCGCGACCGAGCGCGATCGCAAGAAGGTACGCGAGGCAGCCGAGCTGCTCGTGGCCGGTGACGACCACGCGCTCGCCGGCGAGGCGCTCGAGGCGATCGGGGATCATCTCGCGGCCGCGAACGCGTTCTCCGCAGGAGGCCTCGTCGAGAAGATGGAGACCGCCCTCGCCAAGGACGATGCGGTGAACGAGCGCGCGCGCGCCGAGGCCGACGCCTTCGCGAGCTACGAGACCGCGATGCGCGTGGGCCGCCGTGACGATGCGCGCGCGGAGCTCGTGCGCGCGGCGGCGGCCGCGGCCGTGGCAGGCGAGTACCGCCGCAAGCTCGACCAGCTCGACACGGCGCTGCTCACCGCCGGCAAGGTCGAGCTCAAGCGACGTGGCAAGCCGCTGATCGTCGCGTGCGCGGCGCCCAAGCTCGTGCTCGGGCGCGATCCGCTGTGCGATCTCACGCTGCGCGCGGGCGGCGTCTCGCGCCAGCACGCCGAGATCGAGCGCACCGTCGACGCGTTCGTGCTGCGCGACCTCGACTCGCGCAACGGCACCTCGCTCGCGGGCATGCCGCTCGCGGGGCGCGTGCCGCTCGCGGGCACCGGCTCGTTCGGGCTCGGCGACGAGTGCACGATCGATTACGAGCTCGCGAACGGGGTGTTGATCCTGCGCTGCACGAGCGGCCTCGATCGTGGTGTCGCGCTCGTCGCCGGCGACGAGGGACAGCGCATCGATCTCGCGCCGATCGGGGTGCCGCTCGACCTCGTGTTCCAGCGCGGCCGCCCGTTGCTCGGGCGCGGCCCGGCCACGGACGTCACGTTCAACGACGAGCCGCTCGGGGACGTCCGCGTGCAGTTGATCCGCGAGGACCGCGTGATCGTCGACGGCGACGAGATCGAGATCGGCTGATGGCGTCGTGGTGGCAGCGGTTATTCGGGCGCGCGCCGACGGAGCCGCCCGCGATCCCGGCGACCACGGCGACCGAGCCGCAGCACCTCGCGAGCGAGGAGGAGGTGTTCCTCGCGCAGCTGGTCGCGGATCTCGCCGAAGGCAAGCGCCGCGGCGAGGCCGGTGGTCCCGACACGCTCGCGAAGCTCGCCGCCGTGTGGGACTCGGGGCACGAGCGCCTCGCGATCGAGTGGGGGGAGAAGCTGCTTTCGGTCCCGGGCGTGCCGCTCGCCGAGATGCGCCCGCTGCGCCACACGCTGGTCAAGCGCTACGAGCAGCGCGGCGAGCTCGACGCCGCGATCGGGCACATCGAGGAGCTGATCGGCGACGAGGCGTTCGCGCTCGAGGCGCATTACATGCTCGCCGAGCACGCGCGCAAGAAGGGCGATCACGAGCGGGCGCTGCGCCACTACGAGGCGGTGCTCGGGCGCGACGTCGACTATCCAAACGTGCGCGTCCGCGTCGAGCGGCTGCGCCAGCAGATCGGCCGCGGCGCGCCGGTCGCGGGCGAGACCATCGCCGCCGGCGAGGTCGCGGGCGTGCAAGCCGGCGCGCGCTACCGCCTCGTCCGCGAGCTCGGGCGCGGCGCGACCGGCGTCGTCTACCTCGCGCGCGACGCGGAGCTCGAGCGTGACGTCGCCGTGAAGCTGTTGCACCCGCACCTCGCGGGCACCGAGCGCGCCGACCAGCTCGCGCGGTTCTTCCACGAGGCGCGCGTGATGGCGTCGTTGCGCCACCCGAACATCGTCGCCGTGCTCGATATGGACGAGCCGTCACGCCGCATCGTGATGGAGCTCGCCGCGGGCGGCACGTTGCGGGACGTGCTGCGCGAGCGTGGGGCGCGACCGCTGCGCCGCGCGATCGAGCGCCATGGCCAGGTGCTGTCCGCGCTCAACGCCGCGCATCGCCGCGGCATCGTGCACTGCGACCTCAAGCCCGCGAACCTGATGTTCCGGCGCGACGTCGACCTGCCCGGCGTCGAGGTGATGCTCGGCGACTTCGGCGTCGCCCACCTCCCCGATGCGAGCGGCCAGGCGGGCGCCAAGAAGGAAGCGGTCGGCACGCTCGCGTACATGGCGCCCGAGCAGCGCCGAGGCGAGGTCACGCCCGCGGTCGACGTCTATGCCAGTGCCGTCGTGCTCTACGAGAACCTGACCGCGCGCACGCCCTGGCAGCGCGCGCTGACCGCCGCGGTGCGCAGCGCCGAGGACTTTCGCCTCCCGGCGTCCGTGTTCACCGGGATCCCCGCCGACCTCGCGGAGGCGGTGCAAGCGCACCTCATGCGGCTCGGCGATCCGGATCCCGCGAAGCGCCCGACGACGGCGCAGGCGCTCGCCGATTCCCAGCGGCTGCGCGAGCGCCTCATCGCGGTGGACGGCGCGAACGACGCCGAAGCGCCGCCCGTGCGACGCTAAGCAGGTCCGACTACGCCTCGTCCTTGACCGGCGTGGCCTTGAGCGCGGCCTTGCCGTCCTTGACGTAGACCGTGAACTTCACCTCTTTGCACCCGGTCTTCGCGATCAGGTCCTCGCGGTTGCGCACGAGCTTCTCGGCGAACTTCGCGAACGTGAGGCCGGAGGTGGGCTCGCCGCAGTCCTTCTTCGTGGAGACGAACTGCTCGTAGATCTCCTTGAAGTACGGGTCCTCGGGCACGTTCGACGACGTCGGGCCGGAGTTGCCACCGCCGAGGATGTCGTCGACCAGCGCGTCACCGAGCGACGACGATGGTGACGGCGGCGGCGTGGTCGCGACGAGCGATCCCGTCGGACGTGGCGGCGGCGTGGCGACACCCGAAGGCGGTGTGGCGCGCACCGGCGGTGGCGTCGGCGGACGCGGCGGCGCCGAGCGCGCGGCCCCACCATCGTTGAACCTGAAGTCGGACGGCGGCGGTGCGGCCGCCGGCGCGGGGCCACCGGGACGCACCGCGGGCAGCGCCGTCGCGAGCAGGTCGATCGTGCCCAGGCTGCCCTCGGGCGCGGGGCCGAGCAGCTGGTCGAGATCCTTCTTGGCGTTCTTGGCGTCGCGACCGACCTTGTCGATGTGGATGTTCACGCTGCGGGCGATCGAGCCGTACTTCCCGGCGTGCGCATCCTCCGCCAGCTTCTCGGTCTCACCCTTGGCGAGGCGCACGGCGTCGGCGGTCAGCCGCTTCAGCGGGCGATCGCTCTCGAGGAACATGAACACGATGCCGAGACCGAGCATGAGCACGAAGCCGCCGCCGGCCAGGATCCACAGCGAGGGCGCCGAGATGTCGCCCTTGGTGATCTTGCCGAGCATACCGGCGAAGCCGATCGCCTCCGGCCGCTTGATGAACACCGCGTAGTAGCCCTGCTTGGCCTGCACTTCACCGGGGAGTCTGGCGACCACGGCCGTGTAGTTCTCCTTGCCGTTGGTCACGGGCAACAGCGGGCTCGCCGAGCAGTCGGCCCGGAGGTCCTCGCCGGTCGCCTTGGAGATCACGCCGAGCATCGGCGCCTGATCGACGGTGAGCGTCCGGCTGCCGACGACGGCGTCCTTGCCGAGATAGAACCCGAGGTCGACCGCGAGCGAGCCGACGAGGCGCTTCGAGAGATCGCTCGTGACGGCGTGGCCGAGCACGATCGCGCCCACGTACGGCACCGGTGGATCGCGCTTGATCACCGGCGCGGCGCTCACGAAGTACATCGTGCCGTTGTGCGCCCACACGTCGTCACGCAGGTAGCCGGCGAGCGCGTCGTCGACGAGCGGACGCCCGGCGACGACATCGCCGAAGTCCTTACTGTCGATGCCGACGCGCGCGACGACGCGGCCCTTGCGATCGATCAGCATCGCGAAGGTGGGCTTGCGGTCACCTTCGATCGTCTTCATCACCGACTCGCCGACGTCGCGCACGGCCTTCATGCGCGCCTCGTCGATGGACGCGAGCCCCGAGGCTTGCTCGAGCGCGCTCACGATCTCGTCCCTGCGCGCGAACGCGCCCGCGAGCTCGACGCGATTCCGCGCGTCGACACCGAGGAGGACGTCGACGACGGTGCACGCGACGACGAGGCGCTGCTGCTCTTCCTTGGCGAGCGCGCGCGAGGCGGGCTGCGGCAGGACGAGGGCGACGGTCAGCGCGACTGCCGCGGCGAGCGCGACGAGGAACAACCAGATCTTCGACAAGAACACCGGCGGCTCACTTCTTCCCCGGCGCCACGGGGAGCGCCGGAACCTTGGGGTTCACCTCGGTCTTGCCCTTGCCGACGGTGACGTCGGTCGTCACGTCGAGCCACGCGTTCTTGTAGAACACGCGGAGCTTGTAGGAGCCCTCGGCGACGTTGTCGATCTCGAACTTGCCGTTGTCGTCGACGTTCGCGACGTACGGCGAATCGACGACGACGAGCACCCCCTTGAGGTGCGGCGCGTCCTTGTCGCCGACCGTGAAGACCTGACCCGCGGCGGCGGGGCGGAACGACTTCGAGCCCGTCGGATTGATCGGGCCCGCAGGGATCAGCTTCGGATCCTCGGCGGCGACGAGCGTGCGCGCCGTGTTGCGCGTGACGTTCTTGATCACCACTTCGGCGCCGAGGGGCACGCCGACGACGCGCCGGGCGAACGAATCACCGACGAGCTCCCAGGTCACCTGACCGGGTGCGCTCGGCTTCGCGCCCTCGAGCACGACGATCATCTCGGCGGTCACCGCGAGCCGACGCGCGGGCGCGAGCGGATTCTCGACGCGATCGAGGAAGCCGCGGGTCCCGGACGGCGGCCGTTCGGGTGCGGAGGGGAGCTCGAGCTTCCCGATGACGGTCCCCGCCCCGGCAACGTTCGCCGCCGCGATCAGGGACCCGAACACCACGACAGCCAAACGCTTGGGCATGGACCGAGAAATCGTAGTCGGGCCGCACTCCCGCCCGCAACCGACAGGGAGCGCGATTCGATACGGCCGACATGTCAGCGCCATGGGTGCGTCCGCTCCCGCTCGCGGTCGCGCTCGCGAGCGGCATCGCGCTGACGCGCTCGGCGGATCTCGGAGCCGCATGGTGGGCGATCGCCCTCGCGCTCGTGCTCGTCGGCCGGCGATGGCGACCGGCCATGCTCGGCGCGGTGTTCGCGGTCGGCGCGGCGCGCGGCGCGGTCGACGATGTGCACGTTCCGTCCGCCGCCGACCGCGAGGCCGAGCGCGTCGTCGGGCGCGTCGTCGGGCCGGTCGCCGTCACCGCGCATGGCCATGGTGCGCTGCTCGACACCGGCGAGCTCTCGCTGCAGCTGTGGACCGACGAGCGGCTCGAGGCCGGCGAGCGCGTCGCGGTGACCGGTCGCGTCCGGTCGCGGCGCGGCGCTCGCGGCCCGGGACAGCCGATCACGAGTGGACCGGCGTACGAGCTCACGGCCCAGCGCCTCGACCGCATGGGCGACGCGGCGAGCTGGCGCGATCAGCTGTGGCGGCGCGCCGCCCGCACGCAGGCGCGCTGGGTCGCCGCGATCGACGCCGCCGGCGGCGACCCGATCGGACGCGCGGCGCTCGCGGGCATCGTCGCGGGGAGGCGCACGGAGATTCCACCAGCGCTCGACGAGCGGTGGCGCGCGACGGGCATCTACCACGTGCTCTCGGTCTCGGGGCTGCACCTCGCGGTGATCGCGGGCCTGGCGTTCGCGCTGCTCCGGCGGGTGGTGTCGGCGACGCCGTGGGGCGCGCGGATCCGTCCCGCGCGGTGGGCGGCGCCGCCGGCGCTCGTGCTCGCGATCGCGTACACGCTGGTCACCGGCGCGCAGCTCGCGACCGTGCGTGCGCTGGTGGTGATCGCGCTCGTGCTCGTCGGTGCGATGCTCGATCGGCCGCTGCGCCTCGTCGACGCGCTCGGCGTCGCCGCGCTCGCGATCCTCGGCTGGCGCGCGGCCGATCTGTTCGACCCGTCGTTCCAGCTGTCGTTCACCGCGGCGCTCGCGCTCGCGCTGCTGCCGCCGCTCGCCGCGACGGGCGTGCGCGGATGGCTCCGGCGCGGGCTGCGCGCCTCGACGTGGGTGACGATCGCGTCGGCGCCGCTGTGCGCGTATCACTTCCAGCAGGTCGCGGCCGGCGGCATCGTCGGCAACCTCGTGCTCACGCCGGTCGTCGAGCTCGTCGCGCTGCCGCTCGCGCTCGCGGGCATCGCGCTCGGCTCCGTCGGGGCGCCGCTGATCCGCGCGGCGACCTGGCTCGTGACCCAGGTCGATCACGGCGCCGCGCTGCTCGAGCGCGTGGCGATCGTCGGGCACGTCGCGATCGCGCGGGGCGCGCTGGTCGGCGTGCTCGTCGCGCTCTCGCTGGTCCTCGTCGCGCGGGCGCGGCGCACGCGGCTCGACGCGGTGCTGTGGATCGCGCTGTGCGTCGGCTGGATCGCAGGCCGCACGCCGCCGCCCGCGGGCGCGGTGCGCGTGACGTTCCTCGACGTCGGCCAGGGCGATGCGGCGCTCGTCGAGCTCCCCGATGGCGAGGTGTGGCTGGTCGACGCGGGCGGGCTTCCCAACGCGCGCGACCTCGCGAGCGCGATCCGGCCCGGCGCGACGATCCGCCGCACGCTCGCCGCGTACGGTCACGATCGCATCGACCTCGCGATCGTCTCGCACCCGCACCCGGACCACTACCTCGGCCTGCTCGGCCTCGGCGTCCCGATCGACGAGCTGTGGTCCGCCGCCGAGCCCGACGCCGCGCGCGAAGACACGGCCGCCGAGGCCCACGCGCGGTTGCCTTCGTTCGCGGCGGTGGTGGCCGCGCTCGCCACGCGCGGCACGCACCACGTGCACCCGCCGCTCGGCATCGCGCGCGCGCAGGCCGGCGTCGAGCTCGTCGTGTGGGGCCCGCGCTACCAGGCCGCGGAGGGTGCACCGGTGGTCGGCGCCGCCGATCCGGTGCGCACGATCAACGACAACTCGCTCGTCGTCGAGCTGCGCTACGCCGGGCGCCGCGTGCTGTTCGCCGGCGACCTGGAGCAGGAAGGCGAGGAGCTCGCGGTCGCCGCCGGCGTCGGGCGCGTCGATGTCGTGAAGGTCGCGCACCACGGCAGCCCGACGTCATCCACGGCGGCGTTCGTCGCCGCGACGCGCCCTGCCCTCGCGGTGATCTCGTGCGGGCGCGGCAACCCGTTCGGCTTTCCGTCGCCGACGGTGGTCGCGCGCTGGCGCGAGGCAGGCGCCGAGGTCGCTCGTATCGATACCGATGGCGCTTTCACGATGACGATCGACGCGCGCGGCGCGCTCGCCTGGTAGACGCGTCGACGCCACCCTGTGAGCTGGATCTGTGGTTGAATCGGTCGGTGGTGACCAGTGCGCGCGACCGCGAAGCGTTCGACGAGGCGTTGGCGCGGGGCAGCGAACAACTCAAGGCCGGAAAGCTCGACCAGGCACAGCGTTCGTTCCGCGCCGCGCTCGACACGGATCCGGGTAACGCGCGCGTGCTCGCGCTCCTCGGGCTCGCGTACTTCCGCGCGAACCAGTTCGCCGAGGCGCGCCCGATCTACGAGGAGCTCGTCGAGCACGCCGGCGGTGATGCCTCGCACCGGCTCAACCTCGGCCTCGTCTACCTGAAGCTCAACGAGTCCGAAAAGGCGATCGCGTCGCTCGAGGCGAGCCGCGCGCTCGATCCGAGCCAGGGCCGCGCCGTCAGCTATCTCGGGCTCGCGTACGCACGCGCCGGCCGCTACGCCGAGGCCTACCGCGCGTTCCTCGTCGCCGGTCAGAACGAGCTCGCCTCGGAGATCGAGATCAATCTCACGGCCGCCGAGCGCGATGGCATTCACCAGCAGCTCGGACGCACGCCGCACGGTCCGCTGCCTGCATCTGCCGCGACGCCCGAAGCCACGCCACCGGCGCCCGCCGTGAGCCAAGCTCCCACGCCGTCGGCGGCGCGCGAGCCCGCGCCGGTCTCGACGCCCGCCGAGCTGACGCCATCGGGCGTCATCGTGCTCACGCCGGACACGCCGCGCATCACCGAAGAGTCGATGCAGTTCGTGCTACCCAAGCCAGACGCCGTACCGCAAGCGGCAGGCGTGTCGATGGTGTCGAGCGCGGTGGCCGCGGCGGCGCCCGCGGGCCAGAGCAACGCGTACTCGCACAAGACGTCGGGCGGCACCCCGCCGAAGCCGCTCACCGAGCTCGCGACCGACGAGCTGCTGCGCCCCGATGACGGCGACGAGCCGTTCGAGATCAGCGCGAGCGGTGCGCTGATCATTCGCGTCGAGGATCGCGTGTTCACGCGGCTCGACGGCGTCCACATCACCGGCGGCGATCTCAGCTACGAGGTCGCGATGCGCCGCTCGCGCGGCCACGAGACCAAGGATCGCTTCGACTACGGCGGCACGCCCCTGCACGCCGTCAGCGGCAGCGGCTATCTCGTCGCGGTGCCGGGCAAGCACTCGTTCTCGGCGGTGACGCTCGACGACGACATCCTCTACTTGCGCGAGGATCTCGTGTTCGCGTTCGAGTCGACGCTGCGCTGGGAGAGCGGCAACGTGCCCGGCATGCGCGGCAAGCTGCCCGTGGTGCAGTTTCGCGGAGACGGTGCGCTCGCGGTGCGCCTCACCCAACCGCTCGTGCGCGTGAAGCTCGCGTCGTCCGGCGTGGTGTTCGTCGACGCCGAGCGGCTCGCGGGCTGGATCGGCCGCGTCATCCCGCGCGCGGTGGTGCCGCCCGCCGATGGTCCGATGGGCGCGATGTGCGTCGAGTGCACCGGCGAAGGCATCGTCCTCGTCGAGCCACGGCCCGACAAGCCGGCGACCGCAGCGGTCACGATCGCGCCGCCCGCGCCCGTCGTCGAGGAGCGGCCGAAGCCGCCGCCACCGCCGCAGCCGCACGCACCCGCCGCCATCGATCCCGAGCTCGACATGAGCGAGGTCAGCGCGGCGCTCGAGGCTCCGCTCACGCCGTCGGCCGACGAGATCTGAGATGTCCTCCGCAGTCGCCGGCGGCCCGCTCGACGGTGCAGCGCGGCTCGCGGGCCAGCGCGGCCGCGTGCTGCTGCACTCCGCACGCGACGACGATGGCCTCGGCCGCTGGTCCTTCGCCGCGGCGAACCCCAGCGCCACGCTGATCGCGCGCGGCCGCTCGCTCGTCGAGCTGGGGCCCACCGGTGCGCCGGTACGGCGGTTCTCGGGCGATCCCTTCGCGGCGGCGGAGGCCTTTCTCGCGACGTATGGCTGCACGCTCGAGAACGCGGGCGACGCGCCGCCGGTGCCGAAGGTCATCGGCTACTTCGGATACGAGCTCGCGCGCATCGTGGAGATGCTGCCCGGCGGTCCGGCGCTCGGACGCGACACACCCGACCTGTGGCTCGCGGCGTACGGCGCGGTGGCGCGGTGGCGCGCGGGCGAGCCCGGCGGCGAGGTCGTCGGCGACGATGCCGGCGCACGCGCCCACCTGCACGCGCTGCTCGCGCGCCCCGCGCTCCCGGCGCTGCCACCGCGGTTCGCGCCGCTCGTCGGTGACGACGATGCGACTCACCACGTCGCGCGCGTCGAGCGCATCCGCGACTACCTGGCGGCGGGGGACGTCTACCAGGTCAACCTCGCGCGCCGGCTGGTCGCGCGCGCGACCTCCCCCGGCGATCCGCTCGCGCTCTACGCGGCGCTCGCCGCGGTCGCGCCGGCTCCCTACGGCGCGCTGGTCGAGGCCGACGGCGCGACCGTGATCTCGGGCTCGCCCGAGCGCTACCTCGCTTCGGTCGGCGACCGCATCGAGACGCGGCCGATCAAGGGCACGCGCCCGCGCGCGGTCAACGGGGCGAGCGAGCTCGCCGCGTCGGCCAAGGACGCCGCGGAGCACCTGATGATCGTCGACCTCGAGCGCAACGACCTCGGGCGCATCGCGGCGACCGGCTCGGTCAAGGTCGACGAGCTCGGCTACATCGTCG
This sequence comes from Kofleriaceae bacterium, assembly GCA_035539815.1. GTDB lineage: Bacteria > Myxococcota_A > Polyangia > Haliangiales > Haliangiaceae > JABFXX01. Next base: position 943 of record DATLHR010000046.1, on the reverse strand, counting down.
AGCTGCCCGCGCTCTATCACAAGGTGTCGCGCGTCAGCGCGCGCGCGCGGGCGGGCGTCGGCTACGGCGAGCTGTTGCGGGCGACGTTCCCCGGCGGCTCGATCACCGGCGCCCCCAAGGTCCGCGCGATGGAGCTCATCGCCGAGCTCGAGCCCGCGGCGCGCGGCCCGTACTGCGGTGCACTCGGCTACTTCGGGCGCGGCGGCTTCGACCTCGCGATCGCGATCCGCATCGGCGTGCTCGCGGGCAACGAGCTGCGCATCCACGTCGGCGGCGGCATCGTCGCGGATTCGGATCCCGCCGCCGAGCTCGCCGAGACCGAGACCAAGGCCGCGGGCTGGCGCGCCGCGCTCGAGCGTCTCGCCCGCGCTTAGGGCAGCGCGACGGTCACGAACGTGATCGAGAGCGGCTCGACGGGCGCGGTCGTCGTCACCGCGTTGCCGACCGGCGAGACGACGGTCAGCGTCGACGTGCCGACCGGCGCGCCGGTGATCCACGCGACGCCGAACGGGCCGGTCGCGTCCTCGTCCCACAGCAGCAGGCTCGAGCCGTCGTAGCGCGTCAGCACCGCCGGCGGCGGCGACGCGCTGACGAGCGCACCGGGAACCGCCGCGCCCTGCTGGACGATGCGCGCGAAGATCGAGCCCTGATCCGCATCGAGCAGCACGCCATTGGTGAACAACATGTCGTTGTACAGCTCGAGATCGATCGCGGGGATGATGTTCGTCGACGACAGCGGCATCACGGAGGTCACGATCGTGTCGCCGGTGACGTGCCACACGAGGTTCGTGCCCTGCGGTGCGGGCATGGTGAACGAGCCGTCGGCAGCGGTGAGCGCGGCCTGGGAGCCGATCGTCACGACGAGCCCACCCGCCCCGAACGCCGAGCACGAGCCCTGGTCGCGCGGATCGAGGAGCAGGCACACGCGGCCATCGAGCGTGCC
>DATLHR010000045.1:0-3431 GCA_035539815.1 Kofleriaceae bacterium | reverse complement strand
AGCAGAGCCATCACCACCAGCGCCTTCTTCATGGTTCCTCCGTGTGGCGCGCAGTCTACGCTACGATGCGCCGATGCGGATCGCGATCGCGGTGAGCTTGATCGTCGTCGGTTGTTCCCGCGGGGCCACTCCCGCTCGGCCTCCCGCCCAGCCGCCGGCGGCGAATGCCGCGGAGCTGTCGCCGGCGCTCGCGCCGCTCGTGTGGTGGCTCGGCGACTGGGAGAGCGACGCGGGCACCGAGCACTGGATCGCGGCGGACGGCGCGGTGTACGGCGTCGCGCTCAGTCGCGATGGTGCGTTCGAGGTGATGATCATCGATGATGGCGAGGGCTCCGGCCCCGCGGACGGGGTGCTGCGGTTCCTCGCGATGCCCGGCGGCGAGCGTCAGGTCGAGTTCCGCGCGCGCGACGTCGGCGAGGCCGCCGCGACGTTCGAGAATCCGCAGCACGACTTCCCGAAGGCGATCGCGTACGAGCGCGCGGGCGCGGAGCTGAAGGCCACACTCAGCGGCGATGGCGCACGCACGATCGGCTTCAGCTTCCGGCCCACGACGCGCACCGCGGCGCCCGAGCTCGAGGCGGCGGATCGCAAGTTCGCCGCGGATGTGGATGCAGGCGGTGTCGACGCGTGGGTGAACTGGTTCGCCCCCGACGGCGGGATGATGCGCGCGAGCGGCCGCGTCGAGCGCGCGGCGATCGAGGGCTTCATGAAGGACGTGTTCGCCGAAGGCATGCTCGCGTGGGCGCCGATCGCGAGCGGGCGCGCGGGGGCCATCGGCTTCACCGTCGGCAAGGCGACGTTCACGCCGAGCGCGGGCACCGCGGGCTGGAAGAGCACCTACGTGACGATCTGGAAGCAGCAGCCCGATGGGGCGTGGAAGGTCGGCTTCGACACCGGCCGCGTCGTCAACGCGCCTACCACGCGTACGCCTTGAAGAACTGCCACTCGAGCGCGGTCGCATCGGCGTACGGGGGGCACGAGTAGATGCCGGTGCTCAGCGGGCCGCCGGCCCAGCAGTGGCCCATCAGCGTGAACGTGCACAGCTCGACCTGTCCGCCGGCCGGACAGCCGTCGTAGCTGACGCAGGTGCCGCCCTGCACGTCACGTGACGTGGTGGTGGTCGCGCACCCGTTGTGCTGCGCCCACGCATCGGCGGCGGAGCGGCCGCAGCTCGTCGGGATCACCGGATCGGCGGTGCCGTGGAAGATGATGACCGGCTTCGGCCCAGCGGTGCAGCCGCTGAGGTCGTGCGTGCCGCCCGAGTGCGGAGCGATCGCGCGGAGGTCGTCGCGCATGCAGCCCGCGTGGTTCGTGAAGTAGCCGCCCATCGAGAACCCCGTCGCGTAGACGTGGTGCTCGTCGATGCACTGGTCCTCGCTGACGTCGGCGCGGATCGCATCGAGCAGCGCGAAGTCATCTCCGGTCGCGATCGGCGGCGCGCCGGTGACCGCGTTGCATACACCGTCGCCCACGTTCCACGGCGCCTCGGCCGACAGCGCCCCGCCCTGCCCGTCGGGGAACGCGAGCGCGATGCCCTCGGCGTCCGCGAGCTCCGCGTAGCGCGTGATGTCGAACATCAGGTCGCCCGACATCGTGTAGCCGTGGTGCACGTAGACCAGCGGCATCGGCGCCTTCGGGCTCGCGGCGGCCGGCAGGTAGACGTGATAGCGGCGCTCGAGGCCGCCGGCCTCGAGGGTGCGCGTGGTCTTGCCGCGGCGATCGCTGCGCGTGCCGCACGCGGGCGCGTCGATCGCGGCGTCGTGCGCGGCGTCGATGACCACCTCGCCATCCGGCTCGACCGTCCCCGCGGGCGACGAGCCGCACGCGGTGATCAACAAGGGCAGGCCGAGCCAGCGCACGGCCGGCAATCTACACGACCGCTCGTTAGTCCGGCGTGACGTTCGTCGCCGGCATCTGGCCGCGCGGGGTGGCGATCGGCGGGTCCTGCTCGTCGGGAGTCGCCTTCTTGCCGTCCCACACGCGAGCGAACTGGGTGTCGAATGCCTCGAGGACCGCGGGCACCTTGATGAAGTAGATGTTCTCGAAGTTGTCGTTGAAGCCGCTGCCGGTCAGGTTCGCGGCGCCCGCGAGGACGCCGAACGGGTGACCGTTGCCGTCGCGGTACACGAGATACTTGTTGTGGTGGAGCAGGTGCTCGCCGTGGTTGGTCTCGAAGTAGCGGATCTCGAAGCTCTCGCCGCCGGCGGTCTCGAGGCGCGCGACGTTCTCGGCCTCGAACTCCAGATTGGAGCCGACCTCCTCGGCCGGCCCCGCCTCGGGGTCGAGCCAGTAGAGGTCGTCGTCCGCGACCATGCGCACCGTGAGATCGCCGGCCTCGAGGCGGCGCTCCAGCGCGTTCACCAGGCCGCTGTGGCCGAAGCGGTGCGCGCCGAGATCGATGGCGGCGGCCGCCGTGATCGGATCGAGCAGGTAGCGCTGCGCGCGCTTGCGGTCGTCGCTGTGCGGGATGAAGAACGACTTGATGTCGGTCTCCTCGGGCGCCTCGATCCGGGCGCGGCAGGTGTCGAGGGCAGTTCTGTAGGCCGCGCGGCCCGACGACGACTCCTCGCCGACCTGCGCTTCCATGAGGCAGACGTGGTTCTGCGCGAAGTAGCTGTCACGTGCGACGTCGATGAAGTGCCAGTTCTCGTGGTGCGTGACGACGCCCGAGGACATGTTGCCGCTCGAGAACGTCATCTTCATGTACTCGCTGTCGCCGCGCGGGTTGATGAGGATGACCTTGTTGTGCGCGTAACCGATGCTGCCGGCGTGGCCGCGCAGCAGGATCTCGGCGCCACACTGCTCGAGCCGATCGGCCTGCGTGGAGCGCGCGTCGAGGACGAACGTCACCTTGCCGCCGGCCTGCGCGATCTCGCACAACCGATCCGAGACCGCGACGTTGGAGAACGACAGGTACGCGAGGAACACCTCGTCGCCCGCGCCGAGCGGCTCGAGCCACGTCAGCAGCTTGTGCTGCGGGCTGGTCGGGCGCGCGGCGGACGCCGCGACGTCCTCGCGCGAGCACCACACGTTCTTCGGCTTCTGCGTCAGCGTGGCGCTGCCATCGGCGGTCGCGACCGGCGTCGCGTAGGTGTAGTCGCGGCACAGCGGGTTCGTGAACAGCACGTCGTAGCTCTGATAGCGCAACGGCACGCTGTCCTCGTCGGCCTTGCCCTCGGGGCGCCAGTCCTCGTCCGCGGTCTCGACACCTTGGGTGGCGCACGCGGCGAGAGGCAGCGCGAGCAGGATCGAGGTCCAGGCGAGGCGACGCATGGCGCGCCATCGAGCACGTCGGGTGCCACTCGTTCGCGGGTGCAACCGTCGAAGATCCGCGGGCGTAGCGCCGGCAACTCGTGCTGTCCGGCCAGCGGACACGCCGTCTCGTGACGCGTCCTGCCCACCCAGTTTGGGGCCCCTCGCCGTGAGGTCCT
>DATLHR010000044.1:0-2585 GCA_035539815.1 Kofleriaceae bacterium | reverse complement strand
GCGCACCGTTGACCTCGAGCTACGCGGCGCCGCGAACGAGCTCGCGCGATACGCGCACGAGATGGACGCGCGCGCGGAGACCGGGCCGAAGCGGACCTCCGGCCGCGCATCGTTCGTCGCGACGACGACGCTCGCCGCGTTCTATGCCGGGTTCGTGCTCGACGACGTACTCGCCGTCGAGGACATCAAGGCGCAGACGCTGGTCGTCACCGGCGTCACGTTCGCGGGCTTCACGGCGTCGCTGATGGGCAGCCGTGGCAAGAAGGTCACCGAGAGCATGGCCTCGACCTACGCGAACGGGTTGTTCGTCGGCGCCGCGAACGGGCTCTTGCTCGCGCCTCGGCTCGGGATCGATCCCGACTCCGACTCCTCCGCCGACGGCGAAGTTCGCGACACCTACCTCGGCTTCGGCCTCGCGACCATGGCCGCGGGTGGTGCCGCCGGGCTGTACCTCGCCGATCGCTACGATCCGACGCCGGCCCAGGCGCAGTTCGCGGGCCTGATGGGGACCAACGGCCTCGCGACGGTCGGCCTCGGGCTGTTGATCGCGCTGCCCGAAGACATGGACTACCGCAACGTGCTCACGCTGCTCGCGCTCGGACTCGACGTCGGTGTCGTCGGCGGCGCCGTCGGCGGCCGCGACCTGACGTGGTCGAAGTCGCGGCTCACGTACGTCTCGCTCGGCGAGTTCCTCGGCGCGTTGACCGGCGCGGCGCTCACGATCGTCGCCGTCGAGCCCGATACCGACGACGGCCTGCGCGCGGGCGCGGGGCTCGTGCTCGCCGGCATGTGGGGCGGCTTCGGGCTCGCCGCGCACCTGACGCGCGACATGGCGCCCGATCCGCGATACCGCACGGCCGGGCCGACCGTGACGGTCATGCCGACGCTCGGCGAGCAGTCGCGCGGGCTCGCCATCGGCGGAACGTTCTGAGCTCACGCGAACGGTAGGTCGACCGCGAACCGAGGCTTGCCGTCGATGCCGACGAGCGCGACGTGCAGCGCGTCGGTGGTGACGTCGACGGTGCCGAACGACTGCAGGCCGTCCCACGGCGCGAGGTTGCCCGTGCCCGGCGGTGGTGCCCACTGGAACTTCAGCTCGGGGCCGAACGTGGGATCGAGCGCGTTGGGGCCGAACGTGCCGGCGTGGATCGGACCGGCGACGAACTCCCAGAACGGCGCGAGCTTCGTGCCGATCGCGCGCGCGGGATCGAAGTAGTGCGCGGCCGCGTAGTGGACGTCGGCGGTGAGCCACACGACGTTGCGCACGTCGCGCGCCGCGAGCTCGGCGAGCACGCCGGCCAGCTCGCGCTCGCGGCCGAGCGGTGGCCCGTCGCCGTTGGCGTAGCCCTCGTGGCGCGGCTCACCCGGACCGTCTCCTCCGATCACGAGCGCGAGCGGCTGATCACACGCGACGACCTTCCACCGCGCGGTCGAGCGCGCGAGGGCGTCGACGAGCCACGCGGCCTGGCGCGCGCCGAGCATGGCGCCGGTGTCACCGCGGTTGCCGTCGTTCGGCGTGCGGAACGAGCGCAGATCGACGACGATCACGTCGAGCAGCGGGCCGTAGTGGATCACGCGGTGCAGCGTCGGGCCGCCGATCGGGACCCACTCGCGGAGGGCGCGCAGGGCGCGCGCGGCGAGCACGGAGGCGTTGCGCTCGAGCGTGAAGCGATCGTCGTCGAGCAGCTGCTGCGGCCACCAGTCGTTGTGCGTCTCGTGATCGTCCCACTGCGCGATCACGGGGACCTCGGCGGCGAGCGCGCGCACGTGCTCGTCCTCGAGGTTGTAGGCGAACCGCGCGCGAAAATCGTCGAGCTCTTGCGCGACGCGCGCGACGCGTTCGTTGCTGAGGTTGCGCCACACGCGGCCGTCGAGCGTGCGCTGCTCGGGGAGGATCGGGTTGTCGGCGTAGATGAGGTCGCCCGAGTTGAGGAAGAACGCGGGCGACGCCTCGCGCAGCGCCTTGTAGCCGAGGAGGCCACCCCACTCGGGGTTGCGGCCGTAGCCCTGGCCGCAGGTGTCGCCCGTCCACACGAACCGGAACTTCGTCGGGTGCGGCAGCTGGAAGCGCCCCAGCGCCCACGCCGAGGCGCCGCGATCCGCTTCGCGCTCGAACCGGATCCGGTACGTGATCGTCTGTCCGGCAGGCAGGTTCAGTAAGGCAACCCAGCCCGTGTAGTCCGTCGTCGGTCCGACGACCGGGCCGGACACCTTGTGCGGATTGGTGAACGCCGCGGTCGTCGCCCACTCGACGATCATGCGCGCCGGCTCGCTGCACCGCGCCCACACGATCGCGCGATCGTCTTGAACGTCGCCAGCTTGCACGCCGTGGGTGACCATCGGAGCCCTCCGGGTGGCGGTCCCGCGGAGGCAGGCGCCGAGAGTGGAGGCCGCGGAGCCGAGCAGGAGGGAGCGGCGCGTGATCACCGAACGAGCGTACAACGGCCGTCCGGCCTGTTGCGGGACGCACCGGAAACACCGAGGATGCTGCGCATGCTCAAGACCTCCATGTTTGTGGTCGCGATCGCAATGGCGACTGGTTGCGGTGGTGACAAGATCGAGAAGGGCCTCAAGGACTTCAAGGA
>DATLHR010000043.1:0-15853 GCA_035539815.1 Kofleriaceae bacterium | reverse complement strand
GCGCCGCCGATCAGCTCGGGCAACGGGTGGCCGGCGCCGTCCTGATCCGGGTCGCCGTCGAGGTCCGCGATGCCGGTGAGGCAACCATTGCCATTGCAGCCGATCGCTGCGGGCATCGTGTTCACCGCGCCGCCGAAGCCGACGCCGGCGCGCGCGTTGAACCGCACGTTGCAGTCGCGGTCGAGGACGATGCCGCCGATCACGATCTCGGGATACGGATCGGCGTCGAGGTTCGCGAGGCTCGGCGTGGAGTTGGTCGTGGAGAGGCCGGTCGGGTTGGCGCTGCAGCGGACCGTCGGCGTGCCGGCGAGGTCGTCGAGGACGAACACCCCGGTCGCCGTGCCCGCGCTCGAGTAGCCGACGATCTCGAGCTCGGGGTCCGCGTCGAGGTTGCCGACCGCGACCGAGGCGGCCCCGCGGCCGTTGATCGTCGCGCGTGGGATCGCGTGCTTCGTGGCGCCGGTCGCGCCGTTGATGACGAACAAGCGGGCGCTGTTGAGCCCGGTGCCCGCGTACGCGAAGAACGCGACATCCGGGACGCCGTCGACGTCGAGGTCGGCGACCACCGGCGTCGCGACGACGTTGGCGTAGGTCAGTGTGTCGGGGCCACTCGCGTCGGCGTAGCCCGCCCAGTGCCATTCGAGCTCGGGATCGAAGGCGTCGTCGGGCGGGATCGAGCAGAACGGCGCGGTCGGCAGCGGCAGGCACTGGTTCAGCGTCGGCTCGCAGAACTCCCCGTCGGCGCAGTCCCACGAGTCGACGCAGCTCGCGCCCGGGGTCTCGCACGCGTCGGAGATGCAGACATCGCCGCTCGCGCAGCAGATGCTCTCGTCGGGGCCGCAGCGCACGCCCGTCGAGCACGCGGCGACGCACGCGCCTTGCACGCACTCTTCACCGGCCGCGCAGCACGCCCCGCCGCACACGAAGGTCGGACACGGGCCGGCGTCGCCGGGGGCGTCGTTCCCGGGGCCGCCATCTGGCGTTCCGTCGGTCACGGTTGGTCCGCCGCACGCGACCGCGAGCAGCACGAGCACAGTACAGGCGATCCGAAGCGGCCCCATCAGAGGCGCGCGATTCCAGATCCGTGCCGGGCCACCGCAGCGTGGGATCAGCTGGATAGCGCCTGCCTACATCTCGGTGGGGACGTGCGCGTCGGGGTCTACCGACCTCGCCGGAGCCTGTGGTCCGACGAGCACGAACGAGATGCTCGCGGCCCAGGCGCGGCCGTCGCCGATGGCGAGCGGCTTAGGCTTGCGTCGCGGTGTGCACGACGAGCACCGAGCACGGCGAGTGCCGGATCGTGCTCTCCGCGACGCTGCCGAGCAGGAGCCGGCGCACGCCGCGGTGCCCGTGCGCGCCGACCGCGATCAGATCGTGGTTCCCTTGCTCCGCCGCGTGCGTGATCACCGACGCGGGGGGGCCCTGGATCAGCTCGATCTTGATCGGCCGGCCGAGCGCGGCGACCTCTTGCTCGAGGCGCGCCGCCTGCTCCTTGACGCCGGTGAGCACGGCATCGCGCACCGTGGACCACGGGAACCGTGCCTGGCCGAGGATGGTCGCGCCCCACGAGCCCTGCGGCAGCTGCCACGCGTGGAGGACCTCGAGCGACGCGCCGGGCACGCTGACCTGCGCCGCGTGGGCGAGCGCCTTCGTCGATACCGGCGAGAAGTCGGTCGCGACGAGCGGGCGGGAGAACGGCGCCTCTGCCCCCGGGCCACGGCACACGAGCACGTCGCAGCTCGCGTGCCGGATCGTCGCCGTGGCGACGCTGCCGATCAGGAACCGCGAGATGCCGGTGCGGCCGTGTGTACCGACGACGATGAGATCCGCGGTGAGCTCGACCGCGAGCTCGGCGAGCACCTCGCCCGGAGGTCCGACGCGCGTCTTGATCTCCGTGGTGACGCCGGCGGCCTGGACGCGATCGAACCGCTCGGCGATCTGCCGTGCTTCCTCGGCGCGCAGCGCCGCGCTGACCTCGCCGAGCTGACGCGCGACCTCGTTTTCGGTCTCCGCTTCCGGTCCCGGCTCCTCGGTCTGCGCGTGGACGAGATACAGCTTTGCCTGGTGCTGCTTGGCGATGCCGATCGCTCGCGCGAGCGCATGGTCGCTGCCCTCGGAGAGGTCGCAGCCGACCAAGATCGTCGAGAGCGCCCCGCTACTGCTCTGACGAGATGGCACGCTATTCCTCCGACGGGATGGTGCCGACCGTCACGACGTGCGTGGCCGGGCCGTCGTAGTCGCCGGCGACCGTGATCGTGACGGGGACCTTGGAGCCCCACACGGGTTCGCCGTCGCGCTCCTTCGCCGGGCCGAACGCCGCCTCGAGCTGGCGCTCGAGCGCCGCGAACGTGGTGTCGTCGATGTTCACCGCCGCGGTGATCGCGACGACCTTGCCGTTCCGGATGAACGCGTCGAGCGCCGTCGCGCCGGTGCCCGCGCCGAGCCCCGGCCCCTTCCACGAGATCGAGTATTCCGCGTCGGAGAGATCCACCCGCTGCGGGGACAGGCTCTTCACGAGCTCGGCGTGCGGCTTGCCGATCATCGCCACCGGGACGACCGAGCCGCTCTTCGCGATCCAGGCGGCGGGCGCCACGGCCTGGTGGATCTCGACCTTGCAGTCGTACGAGCCGCTCAGCTCGACGCGCTGGCCCTTGCCGACCCACACCGTGGTTCCGCGCACGCGGGCGTGCTCCGGCCACCGCGTGTCGAGCGTCTCGCCGAGCACCTCGCACAGCTGCTCGCCGCTCTCCGTGGAGCCGTTCGACTCGAGCGTGATCCCGTCGAGGACGCCGCTGTCCGCGTGGAAGGTGACGCCGATGTCGTACGGATCGGCGAACGCGCGCACCACGACGACCGTGTCCTCCTGCTTGTCGAGCTCGGCGTCCGTCATGCCGAGCTTGATCGCGCCGAACGGGCGCCCGAGGCTCGCCGGCTCGTTGCCGAACAGCAGGTTGGCCAGGTCCGCGAGCCCCGCCTTGCGCTCGGCTACTCGCTCTTGCTCGCGCCGTCGCTCGGCCTCGTACTCATCCCTCGCCGCCTTGGACTCCCGCTCCAGCGACTCGAGATCGATGTCGGCCTCGTCGAAGTCGTCGTCCTCGTCACCCGAGTCGTACCCGCGCCCCTCCTTCTCGGAGAAGTGGTCGCGCACGGCGATCCCGAACGGAACGCACGTCAACACCGCCATCACGATCGTCGACTTGGGAAGCGCCATCGCCGGCGGACGCTACTACAGGCGAGCTTCGTACGACAGCCAGAGTTGGAGCTCGGGGTTCGGCGACCGATCCTTGGTGCTGTTGCGCTCGTCGAGCCACGCCTTCACGTCCATACGCACGCGAAAGGAGTCACGTTTCCGCACGCGGAACGTGGCGTCGACCAAGCCTGCGATCGAACGCTCCATGTAGGCGTTATCCGAGAGCCCTTCGATCGCTTCGTCGAGGAGGCGCACGCGCGCGCGGGTCCGGATCCCGGGCCGCGGGGCCCACTGGCTGATCAGCCACAGCGCGAGATCGTGGCGGAAGTTGTCCGGGGACAGCGCCTTGTCGTCGAGCAGCTGGTGCTGGACCATGCCCGTGAATACGAGGTTGCGTTCGGGTTGGTACCGTATGCGACCGATCGTCGTCAGCTGGCGGCCACCACACGGTACGGGCTCGCCGGTCTCCGACGTCTCGGTCGAGACCTCGTAGCACTGGTCGTGACCGCCGCGCGCGAGATCGCGATCCTGGTAGCGCAGCCACAGGCCGACGCGCAGCTCCTGGCTGGTTCGCATGTCGGTGCGCACGTAGGTGTCGAGCTTGGGCTGCGTGCGCCCGAGCGGATTGATCTTCGGATCGGTCTCGAACGTCGACGGCGGGATCCATACGTCCGCGAGCGCGCGCAGCTGGAACAGCTTGCTCGAGCGCAGGTAGCGCAGCCGCACGCCCAGCTCGTCACGCGCGCGCAGGCCCTCGAACTCGTCGGGCTGCGAGATCGGGCGCGCGTACGGGTTCGCGTAATCGGTGCTGTAGTAGCGGAACACCGCCTCGAGCTCTTCCTTCTTGCGCGTCGCGGTCAACCTCAGAATTCCGGCGGGCCCGCCACCTTCGGACGTGGCCGGCGTCGCGGGGCTCTTGTCGAAGCTGTACGCGGCCTCGCCGAACACGTCGAGCCACTTGCGGCCGAACGAGAAGTTCGCGCCCGCGGCACCGAACGCGCGCCCGGTCGGCAGCCGCGACCACTCCTGGGTGTCGAGGTCGATGCCGTCGATCAGGTTCTGCTCTTGCGCGTAGTAGACGGTCGCGCCGACGGAGTTGCGGCGATCCGCGAAGTACGTGACGTTGCCGCCGACGAGCTTCTCCAGGAACACGTTCGGCAGGGTGGAGAACGTGAACCGCGACGTCGGGGTGAGCGGATCGCCTTCGGGCTTCACGTACACCGTCGGTGCGGAGCACTCGGGGCTGTCATCGTGCGGGTCCTCGCACTTGCCGCGATCCACGAGCTCGTACTGATAGACCGAGCGGCGCGAGGCGGACGCCCAGCCATAGACCTGCGCCCAGCCGGTGCCGAGCGGGACCTTCTTCAGGCCGGCACCCACGCCGAACAGCCCCTGGCGCCACGCGAAGTCGGGCGTGACGTAGCGGTCACCGGCCGGGCCCTCGCACGGCGACGTGCTGAGCTCGCCCGACGTCTCGCGACAGTCGAGCGCGAGGTCGGTGACGAAGTACATCTGATCGTCGGCGTAGAGGCCGTTCGGCGTGTACTGCGACGAGTTGTCGAACACGAGCCGCTGCGCGAAGCCCGCGCGGAAGCTACCGCCGATCGCCGAGAGCTCGTCGGTGTCCCACCGCACGTAGGCCTTCGGGGCGTGGACGCGGAGCTTGTGGCCCTCGGCGACCAGCGCGTCGCGGTTGGGATCGTAGACCGCATCGCCGAGCTGCAGGCGCGTCGTCGTGAGGGCGAGGCCCGCCTGCATGTGGCGGAGCGCCGTCAGGCGTGCGCGCAGCATGAACGGCGGCACGGTGTAGTCACCCTTTTGATGCTCGACGAACGGCAGCGGCACCCCGGTCGAGGCGCGCGTCTGCACGCGCATCCAGCCGTGCGCCGCGAGCGGATCCTTGCGATCCTCGCTGACGAGGAGGAACGCCGAGATCGCGAGCAGCTTGTCCTCGGTGATCACGCCCGCCGCGACCAGGTCCGCCGGGTTACGGATGACACCCTGGTTGAGGTTGCGGAACTCGATGATCTTGTCGACGTCGTCGTAGGTGAGGTTGGGGAGCGTGTACAGCTCGGCGCGATCGGCGGTGTTCAGATCGACGCCGCGCGAGAGGAGATCGAGCACCTCATCGTAGGTGTCTTGCGAGATGTCGCCCGACGCGAGCAGGTCGTCGAGCTCGGCCTGGTCGGCGATGTCGACGAACGTCTCGTACGGGCTCGCGCCGGCGGCGCGCGGAAGCAGCACGGCTCCGACGAGGACTGCCACGAACGCGCGCACGTGGCGGCACGCTAACACGTTCGTTCGTCGCCCGGGCCTTAGTTGCATGGGATCGGATCGCACGCGCCCCACAGGCCGCGGTTGGCGGCCTTCGCCGCATCCTCGAGCGCTTCGAACTCCGCGAGGCGAGCAGCGCCGTTGGGGGGGATGTGTAGCAGGCACGCGTAGCCGCGCTCGAGCATCAGCGTGTTGACCTCTTGTCCATTGACGCGCACGTACGCGAGCGTGCGGTCGAAGCGATCGGTGCACTCGACGTCGTAGTCGAGCTCGACGGTCTTGCCCTCGACGAGGTCGCGGTTGAACTGGACGGCGTTGGCGCCGTAGCACTCGTTCTTGCCGCCCGTGGTCTCGGGCGTGTTGACCATCAGGTACCGGATCCTCTCGCCGCTCGCGAGCTCGATCGTGTCACCGTCGATCACGCGCGAGACCACCGCCTCCGTCGGGCCGCACGGCGAACCGCTCTCGCACGCCGCCAGCACCAGCACCAGCACGGGCACGAGTGAGCGCATCACGGGCAGGAGTTCGCCTCTTTCGGCGTGCCGACGTTGGCCGCCGTCCCGTAGACCTGCGCGGGATGTCCGTTGCAGAAGCTCGTGGGGAGATCGTTGGAGGTCACGTCGGTCATCGCGGGCAGCAGCTGCTTGCTCGCGCCGTCCTGCACGCTCCACCCGGTGCCCCAGGTGACGACGTCGAGCGGCGTGGTGCCGTCGAGCACCGACAGCGTGCCCGACGAGTTACCCAGCGCGAACGTGAACAGCGCGTCGACCTCGGGGAGGCCTGCATTCAGCACCGGGTCATTGTTGTGCGCGAACAGTCCGAAGCCGCCGGGCGGGATGGACTTGCAGTTCACCGACGTGATGACGTTCACGGTCGTCGCCGAGCCCTTGAGCCCGAGGTCGTTGAGATCGAACGCGGTCGAGCCGGTGTTCTGGATCTCGAACCACTCTTGCGCCGCGTCGACGCCGGTCGTGGTGGTGGCCGGGTTCGCGAGGAACTCGGTGATCACCAGCTGTCCGGCGTCCGGCTTGACGATCTCGCGGATCGCGCCGGTCTCCGGCTGGCACATACCCGCGGGCGGCAGCAGCGTGCATTGCGGGTTCGCAGCGCCCGGCGTGCCGCGATCGTTACCGTTGTAGATCGACTCGCCGTCACAGAAGTTCGCGGCGTCGTCGTTGCCGCTCGTCGTCAGGAAGTCGGGGTCGAGGCTGAGCGAGCGGCCGCTCGTCGACGTCGTCCAGGTCACGCTGTCGAGCAGCGTGCCCCCATAGGTGAGCTGGAGATCCGGGGTGTTCGTCGGGTTGATCGAGAACGGGAACGTGCCCACCGTCGTCAGGCCGCCGTTCATCGTCATGTCCTCGGAGCGCGCGAACACGACGTAGCTGCCCGCGCTGACCGAGACGCAATCGGACGACACGATCTCCTTGCCCGCGGACGAGTCGTTCGCGCGGTCGACGATGACGCCGTTGAGATCGATGTCGCGGGTCACGAACACCTCGAACCACTGCCCGACCGTGGCGCTCGCCGACGACGGCTTCGGCATGATCTCGGTGATCACCAGATCGCCGGGCATGGGCGCGACCGCGTCACGCATCACGCCACCCTCGTCGCACTGTCCGACCGTGACCGGGGTGCAGTCGCTCTCCGAGCCGGGCGTGCCGAAGTTGCCGGGCTCGAACTCGGCGGCCGACGCTTCGCACCAGGTGGCCGGATCGTCGTTGAGCGTGTAGTCGGGCGGCTGGCTCGCGGTGAGCTGCCGCGAGCGCCCTTCCTTGACCGATTCGTAGGTCGCGGCGTCGATCTCCTTCGCGCCGCAGGCGAGCGCGAGCTTGCCGCCATCGGTGTTGAACATGTCGCCGAGGTCGGCGCCGTAGCCGTAGTCGACGTACGCGGGCAACAGGTCGTCCGCCGAGTTGCCGAGCGTCAGGTACTGGCCGGGCGCGACCGTGATGTCGGCCATCACGTGCGACTTGCCGCGCGACCCGTCGGGGCGGCTGTGCGTGATCGTGAGGCCCTTGAGCTCCACGGGCCGCGAGGTGGCGTTGTAGACCTCGAACCACTCCTTGCCTTCGTCGGTGCCGCTGCCGCCGGGAGGCGCCTTGGCGTCGGCGAACACCTCGGTGATCACGAGGTCGCCGGCGAGCAACGTGTCGTCGCACTCGCCGGCGTTGCTTCCTGGACCGCACGCGACGAGCGCGGCGGCGGCTCCGGTGATGACGAGCGAGCGCATGGCGTGTCTCCTACGGTCGCACGACCGGGCAGGGATGTGCGTAAGCTGGGTCACGGGCCGACACCCGCCGTGGGGAGTGCCGGAGGAGGCGGCAGGCCGGGAACAGGACACAGGCGGATCTGACTCGCGCTGTCGATCTTGATCTGCACCTGCTTCTTCTTGGTGTGCTTGTTCTCGTAGATCGTCGGCACGCCCGTCACCCACACGAACTCCTGCTTCCACTTGTCGGTGATGCCGCTCGACACCAGCACGTCGCGATCGAAGAAGATGAGCGGGAAGTCGCGGAACTGCCGGTACGACAGCATCACGCGCGCCGGGCCGCGCTCCGCGTAGCGCACGTCGGAGATCACGCCGAGCATCTGGACCTCCGAGCCGACGTGCTCCTCGAGCAGCTTCATCGCGTTCCAGTGGGTGAGGTCGATGAAGTTGTCCTTGCCTTCGGAGGCCGTGCGGAACGCGTCGATGAAGTCCGCGCGCGGCCCCCACCACGCGAAGCGCTCGGGATAGTCGGGGTAGTTCTTGATGCCCGAGGCCCAGATGCCGCGCTTGGCCGCCTGGGCCTCTGCCTGCGCGGCGACGAACTGCTCGTGGTAGCGACGCGAGTGACCGTACTTGGTGTAGTACGGCGACATGCCGGCGCGCACGGACTCGACGTTGAAGTTGAGCCACTTGCCGTCCTTCTCGACGAGCACGTACGCGAGGTAGCGATTGAAGCGATCGCGGATCTCCGCGGGGTGATCGCGCTCGACGCGCACCCGCACGCTGCCGTCGAAGAACTTCTTCGCCCATGCCTTCGCGACCTCGCCGGTCGGCGTCTCGATGCGGCCGGGGCGGAACTTGCCGCGCTTCACGCGCAGGTACGCGTCCCAATCGGTCTCGACGGCGCGCCGATTCGACTCGCTCTTGAACGTCTCCTCGGTGTCCATGCCGAGGAGGCGCAGCGAGGCGTCGAGTCCGTCGACGCGCACGGTGTCACCATCGACGACCTTGGTCAGCGTGAACTCGCCGACGATGAGGCCGGGTGCCTCGAGCTTGGAGAGCGACTTCTGTGCGAGCGAGCGCGAGTAGCGCTTGCCGCCGACGGGCGTGCACGCAGCGCCGACGCTCGTGGCGGCGACCACGGCGGCGAGCAACCAGGACAGAGGGCGAGAGCTCAGGGCGGGCATGCGATGTTCGCTCGCTGGGGAGAGCCGGGGAACCCGGCGCCGTTGGCGGTGGTGTCGGTGCACCACTTGGTGGCGTCTTCGGTGGCGTCGGGATCCGGCGGCATCGTGCCGAGCGAGTACGAGCCCGTGTTCGGCAGCGAGCTATAGCGGGCGCGGTTGACGAGCGTGCCGCACACCTCGACGTCGATCGCCGCCGCCGATAGCCACGAGCCCTGGTAGTCCGGCCCGAAGCTGTAGTCGAGGTAGCTCTCGAGCATGCTGTCCTTGTCGAGGCCGAGCACGGTGTACGACTCCGCGGCCGTGACCAGCGAGCGGCGCACGAGCACGGAGATCTCGGCGCTGCCGTCGAGACGGCGGAACCGGATGCGCGTGCCCCGCAGGTCCACGGAATCGCCGCTCGCGTTGTAGATCTCGATCCACGGCACGAGGAGGTCGTTGCCGGTCTGCGGGCCGCCGATCTCGGTGACGATCAGGTCACCCTTCGCGAGGTCGGGGCAGACCTGGTCGGTCGCGTCACGCACGCAGCCCGTGGCGGCCACGCAGGCTGCAGCGATCAGAGCGGCTCGCACGCCGCCATCCTAACGCAGGTCGCGGGAAGATTTGGTGACGCCGGTCAGATCCGACGGCCGGTCAGTCGTCGAGGCTGATCGGACCGGCGCCGTGATACATGAGCAAGAGCGCTGCACCTGCGAGCGCAGCGTTCTTGAAGAAGTGTGCACGCTGCATCGCGGCCTGCGCGGGATCGCTGACGCTCCAGAAGTCGTGCATCACGAGCGTCACCGGTACGAGGAACAGCAGCAGGAGGAACGCGCCGAACCGCGCGCGATAGCCGAGCAACACCATCAGGCCGCCGATACAAGCCAGGATGCCGGCGAGCGGCACGACGAGCGTGGCGAGAGGAACGCCGTGGGCCGACGCCGCGTCGATCGCGCCCCCGCTGAAGTGGCCGATCACCGCCTGGATGAAGATCAGCGAGAACAGTGCGCGACCGAGCGGGACCAGCAACTTCATGACACGCCTCGATCGAAGAACGTGTGCAGCGCACGTGCCGTCGTCGGAGTCGGGTGTCCTATGTCATACTCGCGGCCACTGTGGCGTTCCGTCCACAGCGCGCACTTCACGCCCGTTGGGGACGTGAGCCACGAAGTGCCATGAATGCGACGGGTTCACCGGTGGTCTCATAGTTGCTCTGCTGACCCAGCTCGAGGAGGACTACATGCAGCTCAAGAATCTCACTAGCTTTGCACTCGCCGCCGCACTCGCCTCGGGTGCCGCGGGCTGCGTTGTTCGTGCGCACGGGTACGTCCGCGCGCCCGCGCCGGTCGCAGTCATCGAGGTCGAGGAGGCGCCGCCGCCGCCGCGCGTCTACGTGTCCGAGGTTCGCCCTGGCTTCATCTTCGTTCAGGGCCGGTGGCAACGTCACGGCAACCGCTGGCAGTGGCGCGACGGCTACTGGGAGCGGCAGCGCTCGAACCAGGTCTGGGAGGACGGTCGCTGGGAGCGCCGCGGTCGTGGTCACGTCTGGGTCGAGGGACGCTGGCGCGCCGGCGGCAACAACGGCAACAACGGCAACCACAACGGTCAGGTCCGAGATCATCGTCGGAATAACCCACCGCCGCCCCCGCGCAACGACGGGCCGGTGATTCGCGATCATCGTCGCTAAGCCGGTGGCATAGTCCCGGCGTCATGAGACTGCCGGTCTTCGTCGCCCTGGGTGCGTTTGTCGTCGCCGCTTGCAACTCGAACGCGGCGCCGCCCGCGCCGTCGCCGACTGCAGCGAAGGCCCCGGCGCCCGCGCCCGCCCCCAGGGACGCCGGCACCACGGTCGACGCGCATTCGTCGACGCTCGCGGGCGCCGAGATCTACGCGACGCTCTGCGCGCCGTGCCACGGCAAGGACCTGCAGGGCTACGCGGCGGATCACGCGCCGTCGCTCGTCACGCCCACGTTCCTCGAGAGCGCGACCGACGACTTCCTCGAGAAGTCGATCATGACGGGCCGCCCCGGAACGTCGATGGCCGCGTACTCGAAGCACCTCGGCGGCCCGCTCGACGACGCCGCGATCGATCGCCTCGTCGCGTTCATCCGCACGGGCCGCACGGCGAGCAAGGACCTCGCGCCGATCGCCAAGGGCGACGCGGCCAAGGGCAAGGTCCTCTACGACCAGAGCTGCGCGTCGTGCCACGGCGATCAGCAGCGGCGCGGCGAGGCGATCCACCTCGCGAACTACAGCTTCCTGCAGCAGGCGAGCGATCCATTCCTCGCGCACGCGATCACGCACGGCCGTCCCGGCACCAAGATGGTCGCCTTCGGCAACGTCCTCTCGCCGGCGCAGATCGCCGATGTCGTCGCGTACATCCGCTCGTACCAGACCGGCGGCGCAGACATCGGGCAGCTCCCCGCGCCGACCGGCAAGGAGCCGCTCGTCATCAACCCGAAAGGCAAAGCTCCGGCGTGGAAGCTGCGCGACGATCGCTATGTCTCCGTCGACACCGTGTACGCCGCTTACAAGGCGGGCGCCAAGATGATCATCGTCGATGCTCGCCCGCAGTCGGAGTGGATGCGCGCCCACATCAAGGGCGCGGTCTCGATCCCGCATCACGAACCGGCGCGGCTCGCTGACATCCCGAAGGACACGTGGGTCATCGCGTACTGCGCGTGCCCGCATCACCTCTCGGGCATCGTCGTCGACGAGCTACGCAAGCGCGGCCACACCAAGTCCGCCGTGCTCGATGAGGGCATCAACGACTGGCACCGCAAGGGATACCCGATGGTCACCGCGCCCGGGGTCAAGCGACCGACCGCGGAGCCCGCTCCGTCCAAGGGCCTGATCCGCTAGCTCGACTCGTCGGGATGACCTCGCTATGCCGCGCGACCCTGGTGATCGCAGCACTCTCGTCGTGCCGCGACGCTTCGCCTGTTAAGGGCACGTCGTCCGCGAAGGAGGAGGTGTTGGCGCAGATCCAGCGGCGCGATCCTCGACGTCGTGCGGCTTCTCCATGCTGTGCCCGACGGTGAGATTGCCCGCGGCAAGCAGCTCGTCGTCAGGATCGTCGGGATGCTGACAAAGATGTGCCGCTGAACGAGCACGAGCACGAGCACGGGCACGGGGCGGTCGCAGGCTAGCGCGTCGCGCTCGCGTCTCCGACCGCGAGGTCGAGTTGACGGGCGCGCGCCAACAATGCTTCGACCGCTGGCATGGTGAGAGGGGTGGCCTCGTCGACGAGCATCACGGGCATCCCTTGCTGGATCCGGTAGCGCAGCTGCGAGGCGGGACATAGCAGGAACGCGTCGGCTTCATCGCGATCGGCTTCCCCGCGTGGGAAGTAGATCAGCGACTGTTTGGACCGCGGGCACCAGCACTTCGAGGATCGCGTCGTTCAGCATGCGCGCTTCTTAGCATGGCTCTTCTCTCGAGATTCGTTTTCTCACTGGCTCGTATTTCTATCCGGATGCGAGTTCCATCAGTTGAGGTCGCACCGGTACGGGTACCGTCCAGTACGCGATCGTTCGACGGCTCGTCGGAGGTTCTTGACAACAAGAACGCCTGGATGAACAACACGAGAGGGGACGCGATGAGCAAGACATTGAGTCGAGACATGTTGTTACGAGGCAAGAGGGTGGCTCGAGATTGCGTGCTTGACCTGCCGTTCCAGACGTATCTGTTTGTACCCCGGAAGCTCATACGCGATGCCGTCCGCGAGTTCGGAGCCCAACTCGACGGCAGGCTGCTGGATGTCGGGTGCGGCGGGCAGCAGTACCGCGGGTTCCTGCGCTGCAAGGAGTATTTTGGTATCGAGTGGAGTGCAGCGAAGCGTCCTCCTGTGGTCGCAGATGTGACCAAGATACCGTTTCGGGATCATGCGTTTGATTCCGCGCTGTGCACCGAGGTGCTCGAGCATCTCCCGGAGCCGGGCCAGTGCCTCGCGGAGATTCATCGCGTCATGAAGCCGGGCGGCGCAGCGTTCTTTACCGTGCCGATGACAATGTATACGCACTCCGAACCGCACGATTTTTATCGCTATACCGAGTACGGATTGCGCTATTTGCTGGAGAAGCACGGATTCGAGGTCGTGCTCGTACGGCGGCTCGGTGGCGTCGTCAGCGTGATGGCGGCCCACGGAATCAGCCTTACCTGCGACTTCGTTTCCGAGCGCATGGGGGAGGGGCCCGCGATCGAGCGACTTCGGCATCTCATGCTGCTCCCGCTCTCCGCGGGTGGATCGCTCGTCGCGTACGGGCTAAGCCGGCTGACCCTCGGCATGGAACAACGTGACGCGATCGGCTGGGCGGCGTTGTGCCGTCGGAAGCCCGACTAAACCGATCGACGGGACGGAACGGAGGGCGGGATGTCGATCGGGCGGCATGCGGCACATGGCGTGGCCTGGTACCTCGCGCTCGGCGTGTTCACCCGCCTGCTTGGCCTGGGAGGGTCGCTCGTGCTCGCCCGCTGGATCATGCCTGCGGACTACGGCCCGGTGATCACGGCCTCGATCGTCGTGCTCACCGCCAATGCCGTCACGAGCTTCGCGTTCGGTCAGTGCCTGATCGCGACGCGCGCCCCCGCTGAGGTCGCGATCCAGGCGGCGGTGATGCATGTCGGACTCGGAGTCGTCGCCGCCACGGCCACCTACGGCCTGCGCGACGTCGTCGGCGAGCTACTGGGCGTGCCGCAGATGGGCCAGTACGTGCTCGGTTACGCGCTCGCGCTCCTGATCATCGACCGCCTTCGCTACGTCCCCGAGCGTTTGCTCGTTCGCGCACTCCGATTTCGTGCGCTGGCCACGATCAACGGGATCGGCGAAATCACGTTGACCGCCACCGCGCTCGGCACCGCCCCATTCTGGGGCCCGTACGCGCTCGTGGTTGGCGCGCTGGCACGCTCGCTGATCACCGCCGTGCTGTTCCTGTCGATCGCTCCGCACGGAGAATGGCTGGTGCGCCTGAGGCTGCGCATCGCCGACGTCCGAAGACTCTTCACGTACGGGCTGCCACTCATGGTCTCCATCGTCACCGACAGCGTCAGCTCGAAGTGGGACAATCTCGTCGTATCCAGGCTGTTCAATGCTGGCGTGATGGCGAACTACAACTTCGCCTACAACCTCGCTGACATGCCGATGAGCCATGTTGCCGAACACATCGGCGAGGTGTTGATGCCGTCGTTCTCGCGCATGGGAGCGGCGCAACAGCGGGTCGCTGCGGTGAGAACAGCAGGGCTCATGAGCCTCATCGTCACCCCAGTCGGCGTCGGGCTCGGAGCCATCGCCCCGACGATCGTGGATGCGCTGTTCACCGAAAGCTGGGCCGCGACCGCCCCGATGCTGATGATCCTCAGCGTCATGATGGTGACGCGCCCCATGACGTGGTCAGCGCTCGCCTACGCGCAAGCCGTGCAGCGGACCCACATCGTCATGGCGTCGAGCATCGTGCGCGTGATCGTGGTGATCCCGCTCGTCGCTGTGGGCGGCGTTCAAGGCGGGCCGAACGGCGCGTGCGTGGGCGCAGGCTTAGGGTTCGGGCTGCACACCATCATCACCCTCATCATCGCCCACAAGGCGGCGGAGCTGCCGCTCGGCACGTATCTGCGTGGGGCCGCGTGTCCGCTCCTGCCCGGCGCGATCATGTTCATCGCGGTCGTCTCGATCCGGCGTGCGCTCGAGGCCGCAGCTGTCCCGCTCGGTGCATCCCTCGTCGTGCAGATCACCAGCGGGGCGGTCGTCTACGTCGGTGCCGCCTTCGTCCTCGCGCGGGCCAGCGTCGACGATCTACTGCGGCTCTGCCGCGATACGTTCATTACCCGAACCGGCCGTCGGGCTCGCTGAGCTACGCCTGCGTGTACTTCACGGCGAGCGCCTCCTCGGCGAGCTCGTCGAAGGACATGTGCTGGGTGCGCGCGAGGTCTTCGCCCGTGAAGAGGATGCGCGCGGCGCGGTCCTCGGCGCCGAGGAGGCGGAGCAGCAGCGGCCCGAACGCCTTGCCGATGACGGGGTGGTTGTAGAGCTCCTGCATGCGGATCATGAAGCGCGGGAAGGGGGTGCGCGCGACGGTGGGCTTGCGCAAGAGGAGCTGCAGGCGCTTGAACGCCTCGCGCGCGCGGCGGCCGCTCGGATCGGTGCGGTCCATCGGCACGAGGAAGACGTCGTGCAGGAACGGCTTGGCGTGCCACATCATCGTGGCGAGGTTGCGGTACATGCGGGCGGCCGCGCGAGCGGACATCGTGGGGCGCGCGGCGATCGACGCGAGGTGCGCGTCGGAGCAATAGAACTCGACCATGTGGAAGTCGATCGCGATGTGGCGCGACTCGTCCCGGTTGATCAGGTGCATCGCGCGGTGGCTCATCTCGTCGTCGACGTAATCGTCGAGGGAGCGGAGCAGGGCGACGTCGAGGATCATCTCGCCCGCGGTGATGTACGCGTTCGCGATCTCGGGAGAGGTGTTGCGCACGACCTCGAGGAAGTGCGGACGGAACGTGGCGAGCGACGGGCTCTCGACGTAGGGACGGTAGTGGTGGACGTCGTAGTGCTGGGCGAGCCGCAGGGCGACCGCGGAGTGCCGGCGCTCGTCGATGACGAACGACGCGAAGATCTCGCGCAGGGTGGGATCGGTGGCCTTGTCGCGCTGGACCTCGAACAGCGCGGCGGCGAGCAGCTCGATGCCGGCCATGTCGAGGAACGCCTGAACGACGGCCTCCTCCTTGTCGCGCGGCAGCGAGGGCGGGGCGGCGGACCAGTCGAGATCGTCGATGGTCCACTGATCGCGAACGCACTTGTCGAGCATGCGCGCGAGATCCATTGCCGGGACTGTAGCGCACGGATGCAGACACCGGGATACTGGTCGTCGATGCTGCGGCCGGCGTTCGTCGTCGCCATCGCCCTGGGCGCCATGGTTGGCGTGTTCGGCGGTTGTGGGAGCGAGTCGGACCCGGTCGGTCAGACGCTCGCCGGCATCAAGGCGCGCGGCGAGATCCGGTGGGGCGCGGATCGCCAGGGTGGCG
>DATLHR010000042.1:0-5874 GCA_035539815.1 Kofleriaceae bacterium | reverse complement strand
CCTGTGGATGCGTGACCAGGAGGATGAGGAACGCGATCAGCGCGAGCCCGCCGAGGATGTACGTGAGTAGCGGCGTGGCCTGCGCGGGCGCGGGCGGCGGCTGGGGGGCGCCGACGCCGAGCCACGGCGTGCCCTCGATCGCGGTGAGGATGGCATTGGCGCCGTCGGTAATCGCGGCGTCGCGATCGCCCGCGCGGAGCTTGGGCGCCATGGTCTCGCGGATGATGCGCGACGCGACCGCGTCGGGGACCTGGCCCTCGAGCCCGTAACCGACCTCGATGTCGATCTTGCGATCCTCGGCGAGGACGAACATGACGATGCCGTCGTCGAAGCCCGCGCGGCCGACCCTCCAGGCGGCGAACGTGCGCACCGCCCAGTCGTCGAGGGCAGCGTCCCCGATCGAGCTCCCGATCCAGACCACGACCTGATGTCCGGTCGCGCGCTCGTACGCGGCGAGCCTCGCGTCGAGGGCTTCACGCGCGCCGGCCGACATGAAGCCGGCGGTGTCCTCGACCCAGCGCGTGGGTGCGGGCGGAATCGGCGCCGCGGCGGCGAGCGCCACCACGGCCGCGATCGCGAGGGCGTGCACGCGAGCCCCCGCTCCCTAAAACTGCACCTTCGGCGGTGTCTCGGCGCCGGCCTTCGCGCTGAAGTAGTGCTTCTCGGCGAACTTGCCACCGAAGATGGAGGCGACGATGTTGTTCGGGAACGTGGCGCGCACCGTGTTGAACTCGCGCGCCGCGTCGTTGAAGCGCATGCGCTCGACGGCGATCCGGTTCTCCGTGCCCTCGAGCTGGGCCTGGAGATCGCGGAAGCCCTGGGTCGCGGTCAGGTTCGGATAGGCCTCCGCGACCACGAGCAAGCGCGACAGCGCGCCACCGAGTGAG
Source organism: Kofleriaceae bacterium (assembly GCA_035539815.1). Classification (GTDB taxonomy): domain Bacteria; phylum Myxococcota_A; class Polyangia; order Haliangiales; family Haliangiaceae; genus JABFXX01. The sequence continues at coordinate 4,987 of DATLHR010000042.1, read as the reverse complement.
TCTTGTGCTTCCTGGTACTCGGCCATCTTCGCGGCATCGTCGGGGGCGCCGCGCGCCGCGACCTGCCCGACGCGGCTGCGGGCCTCGGTCACCGCCGTGATGGTCTCGCGCTCGAACTTGGCCGCGCCCTTCACGGTCTCGACGAGGTTCGGCACGAGATCCGCGCGTCGCTGATACACGTTCTCGACCTGCGCCCACTGGGCATCTACGGCCTGGTCGAGCTTGACCAGGCTGTTGTACTTCGCCACGCAGGTGCCCCCGAACAACAGGACCGCGGCGGCGACGACGAGGGCGGCGATGCCCATTCGACTCATGGCGCGCATGAGGTCGGGTACTGCAACCCGAGCACCATACGAGATGCGCGGAGAGCGCCGACGCGACGATCGACCTACAAGACGGCGCGCTCGAGGTCGGCCATCGCCTCGCCGCAATGCACGGCCATGCGTTGCAGGTGCGGGACCGTGTCGCGACAGCCGGTGAAGCCGAACCCCACCTGCCCTGCATAGCTGTTGCACGTGATGTTGAGCGCCTGCCCGTGCACCGGAATCGACATCGGATACGCGGCCTCGAGGCGCGCGCCGCGGAAGTAGCGTGTCTCGTCGGGACCCGGCACGTTCGAGATGACCACGTTGAACGTCGGCTTCACGTGACCCGCGGTCGACGGGATCATCTGCATCAGCGCCGGCGCGGCGAGCAGCGCGCTGTACTGCAGGATCGCCGCCTTGGTCATGCCCTGGAGCTGCCTCTTGGCATTCGTCGTCGACGCGATGATCGCGCGCAGCCGCTCGCCGGCATCCTGCACGTCGGTCGCGAGCGACGCGAGGATCGCTCCGATCGAGTTGCCGCCGCTGTCGTCGTCCTTGGCGCGCACGGCGACCGGCACCATCGCGACCAGCGGTGAGGAAGGCAGCGCGTCGAGCTCGACGAGGTAGCGCCGCAAGCTGCCCGCGCACACTGCGAGGATCGTGTCGTTGACCGTGCCGCACGCCGCCCGCGCGACCGCCTTGATCCGCGACAGCGCGATCCGCTGCGTCGCGAACCGGCGGGCGCGGCTGATCCGCGCGTTGAAGATGCACTTCGGCGCCTGCCGCGGCGACACCAGCTCGTGGTCCTTGGCGCGCGACGAGCGCACGACGTTCATCACCGCGCGCGCGACCGTCTTGCTCACCCCGTACTGCTCGCGGAGCACGTCGAGGAACTGCTGCACGTGCATGCCCTCGTGCTCCTCCTTCGGCATCCGCGGGCGCGGCGGCAGCGAGAAGAACAACGGCGAATCCCGCTCCGCCGGATCCGCCGAGAGCGCGCTGGACATGATGCGCATCGCAGTGAAGCCGTCGACGAGGGCGTGGTGCACCTTGATGTACATCGCGAACCGCCCACCCTCGAGCCCTTCGATCAGGTGCAGCTCCCACGGCGGGCGATGGAAGTCGACGGGATAGCTGTGCAGCCGCGACACGAGGATGCCGAGCTCGCGCTCGTCGCCGGGTGTGGGCAGCGCCGAGCGCCGCACGTGGTACTCGCGATCGACCTCGCCCTCGACCCAGCTGTGCAGCGGGCTCTTCAGCGCGTCGGGCGACTTGAGGCGCAGGTTCCACGGCCGGTGCACCGGCGCCTCGCGCACCTCGTCCATCAGCTGCCGCAGGTGATCCGGCGGCGTGTCGGGCGCGGGCGCGAACTCGAGCAGCCCCGCGACGTGCATCATCGTCTCGCGCGACTCTCCATACAGGAACATCGCGTCACTCGGGGATAGCCGCTTACCTGCCACGGAGGCGATCCTACTCCGCGTGCGGCCGGCGCTGCGTCACTCGTACAGGCGAACGAGCGGCGCGCCGAACAGATCTTTCCACAGCGCGGCGGCCGCCGACCGCAGCTCGACGGTGGTCCGCTGCGAGAGCGGCACCACCAGCGCCGCGAGCCGATCGCGATCGACCGCGCCGCCCCGCATGACCGGCCCGCGCGACGGGATCTCGAGCTGGCGCGCGAGCCCCTCGATCACGAGCACCGCGACGTAGGTCTCCGCGCGCCGCGCGCGCCCGTGCACGAACCCATGGCGCGCGAGGTTCCACAGGGTGAGCTGCGGCAACCACGTGTCACTCGCGATCTGGCTCGTCCACGCGCTCAGCTCGTACCGCGTGCGCAGCGCGAATGGCTCGTTCTTCTTCTCCGGCAGCACCTGCGAGAGCGCCGCGGGATGCGCGAGCCCGCGCTCCTTGTCGAGCACGTGCTGCGCCTCGTGGTGACGCACCGAGGTCACGAGCAGCTGCTTGCACGTCGCGGCCGCCTTCTCGGCGTCCGTCGCGTCCATGTACAGCGCGGCGAGCAGCTCGCGCCGGATCGCCTCGCCCGCCGCGCCCGCCGCCTGCCGGCCTTCGAACGAGTACGCCCAGCCGTCATCGGCGAGCGGGAACGCGCGCCCTCCCAGCACCGGCAAGATCTGCCACGCGACCTTCTGCTCGACGGTGTCGAGCAGCACCAGCGGATCGTCGACCTCGTCGACGGTCTGCCCGAGCTTGGGCACACCGCGCGCCGTCTCGTCGAGCTGGCGCACCCCGAGCACGCGCACGCGCGCGTCATTCGCGCGCACGAACCCGACGTCCTCGATGCGGTACGCGAACGGCCGTGGCCGCCCGTCGTCGTTTACTTGAAGGGGATCGAGGTAGTACCCGAGCTCGACGGCCGCGAGCTGATCGGACACCGCGCGCATCCGCTCGCGCAGCTCGTGTGCCTGCGTCTCGCGATCGTATGGCGTCGCCACCGCCCACCGCTCGAGGCTCATCACCATGTCGCGCCAGGAGAGCGCGAGTCCTGCCCCGTGCCGCGTGAACGCGGCGTGATCGCGCAGCCACGCCGTCTCGTGCGGCGTCGGCGCGAGCCGGCTCGTCAGCATCGCGGGCAGCTCGTGCGCGATCACCTGCTCGATCTCCGCATCGCGCTTCGGCGCACCGCCGTCGCGGAACACGCCGACCGCCGGCGGCGGCGCGGGCCGCGTGTACACGTCCGACGCCGGCCCGCGGATCGCCATCACGGTCGCCGCGCCGAACGTGGTCGCCGTTGCCGCGGCGAGCACGCCCACCACCATCGTCGCGAGTGGGAGCTTCAACGGTGCGGCGATCGCCGCCGCGCCATACGCCGCCGCCACCCGCGCGCGGTCCGCCAGGTCCTCGCGCTGATCGCGCACGATCAAGGCGGCCGCGCGCAGCACGTGCCGCACCGCTTCGGGGTCGTCGTACGACGTCACCCCCGTGGCGACCGCGGCCTCGAGCAGGGCCTTCTCGAGCTGCCGCCTCGCCTGCCCGCGCAGCACCCAATCGATCCCGGCCAGCGCCCGGCGCGACGCATCGTCATCTCCGGCCTCGACCCCAGCAGCAATCGCGGCGAGGACATGGCGTCGGAGCACGAGCCTAGGACAGCGCCCGCGCGCCCAGGTTCCGACTTTTTCGTGATCCCGCATGGTCGAACGTGGTGCACCCCATGCACGCCCCCTCTCCATGGCTCGCGCCGGCTGGAAGAAGGTGCTGGTCCTGACTGGCCTCGTCTTTGCCGGCCTTCTGCTGGCGGTGCAACTGGTCCCGTACGGCCGCAGCCACTCGAACCCGCCCATGACGGCGGAGCCGAGCTGGAACGCACCTGGGACCCGGGCGCTCGCACAGCGCGCCTGCTTCGACTGCCACAGCAACGAGACCCGCTGGCCGTGGTACTCGCACGTCGCGCCGGTCTCCTGGCTGGTCCAGGCCGACGTCGACGAAGGCCGCCGGGTGCTCAACTTCTCCGAATGGACGCGCGCGTACGAGGAGGCGCCGGAGTCGGGAGAGACGGTGCGAGAGCAGGAGATGCCGCCGCGGAGCTACCTCCTGCTGCACCCCGAGGCGAGACTCAGCGACGCAGAGCGCCAGCAACTCGCGGCGGGGCTCGACGCCACCCTCGGACCGGCGCGCTCGAGCGAACACGAGTGAACACGAGTGAGCTACTCGACCTTCCGGTACGCCTCCTTGCGAGTCGGCTTCGTCACCGTGTCGCCGCTGGTCTCGCCGACGTAGTAGTCGACGCGCGGGTTGTGCCCTAGCTTTGCCAGCGCGTCGCGGAACAGGCGAGCATGCTTGGCCTCGGTGTTCTGCGCGTACGTGAAGCTCTGGACGGCGGCGGGAACGTTCTCGCCGCGCGCCTGCTTCACCATCGCGGGATACATCTCCTCTTGTTCCTTGCTCTCGCCCTTGATCGGCCCTTCGAGGTTCTGTCGCGTCGTCCCGACCTCGACGTCCTTCACCGTCGGGGAGCTCGGCTCGACGCCGAGCCCGCGCAGCACCTTTTCGTGATTCCTCTGATGGATCGACTCGGCCAGCGCGGCAGCTCGAAACAGCTTCGCGACCTGCCCATAGCCCTCCTGATCGGCGCGCTGCGCGAACAGCGTGTAGCGGTGCGAGGCGTTCGCTTCGCCCTCGATCGCCGCATTCAGGTTGTCGATGGTTTGTTGTGGTCTCCGTGCTTCCTGCGAGAACGCAACCGCAGGCCACATCAGACCGCACAAGAGAAACGCGACGACCCCGAGCTTCATGGCAAGACCTCTGCCCGAGTCGGGAGCATCCGACATGCCTGCCAGCCTGCGTTTCGTGATCCCTGCAGGTCTCGAACCTGCGGCCTGCGCTTTAGGAAAGCGCCGCTCTGATCCAACTGAGCTAAGGGATCGGTTTCACGGAATCTAGAACGTCCCGGTATGGATGACCAGCAGGGTTGGCTGATCTGCCGGGCCGAGGGTGGCCTGCACGTCGACGGAGGCGAGCTCGTCGCGGTAGGTGTGTGCGCGCCGCGCCGCGAAGATGTCGAAGCCGAGGGTGAGGCTCGCCTCGAGCGCGAGCGCGAGGCCGACGCCCTTGAGCCGCGGCCGATCGGTGCGGTGGCCGATGCCCGCCATCGTGAGGCCGCCCGCGATCAGGACGACCTCGACGACCTTGAGCGCGGTGAGCTGGGTGGAGACGCCCGCCATCCGCGT
>DATLHR010000041.1:0-29438 GCA_035539815.1 Kofleriaceae bacterium | reverse complement strand
GCGGCATCGACGACGCGAAGCTGCGCGAGCTCACCGCGCAGCTCCTGGCGCAACCCTTCGATCTCGCGATCGGGCCGATGCTGCGGACCCACCTCGTGCGCGTCCGCGACGACGCTCACCTGTTCGTCCTCTCGCTCCATCACATCGCCGGCGATGGCTGGTCGCTGGACGTGCTGTGGCGCGAGCTCGGCGAGCTCTACACCGCGCTGGTGGAGGGACGCGCGCCCGCGCTGGCGCCGCTACCGATCCAGTACGCGGACTACGCCGCGTGGCAGCGCACGCGGCTCGCCGGCGGCGAGCTCGAGCGCCAGCTGCGGTACTGGACCGAGACCCTGCGCGATGCGCCGACCGAGACGGCGCTGCCGTTCAAGGGCCCGCGGCCGTCCACCCCGCTGTCGCTCGATCATCGGCTCACGCTCCGCATCGATGCCGAGCTCGCCGATGGCCTGCGCGCGCTCGCGCGACGCGAGGGCGCCACGATGTTCATGACGCTGCTCGCGGCGTTCCGCGCGTTGCTCGCGCGGTACACGGGGCAGCACGATCTCGTGATCGGTACGCCGGTGGCGAATCGCAACCGGCCGGAGCTCGACGGCCTGATCGGCCTGTTCCTCAACACGCTCGCGCTCCGCGGCGAGGTCCGCGCCGACGACAGCTTCGCGGCGCTGCTCGCCCGCGAGAAGGCGATCGCCCTCGGTGCCTACGAGCACCAGGAGACGCCGATCGAGCTCATCATCGATTCGCTCGCGCTCGAACGCCGCCCGGATCTCAACCCGCTGTTCCAGGTGTGGTTCGTCCACCAGAACACGCCGCGCCACACGCCGACGCTCGGCGGCTACGCCGAGGTCCTCGGCGAGGACACGTTCGAGGGCAAGAGCAAGTTCGACATCTCGCTGTACAGCATCGAGGACGGCCGCGACATCGTCATCGATCTTCACTACAAGCCCGAGCTGCTCGACCGCGTCACGATCGAGCGCATGATCGCGCACTATCGCGCGGTGCTCGCAGAGGTCGTCGCCGACCCAGGCCTGCGGGTGGATACGCTGCTCGCGGACGAAGCCTCGACGCCGCGCTATGCCCCCGATCGCGCGCTGATCGCCGCACCGGGCTTCCGGCGGCTCGACGCCTCCGGCGAGCTCGGCGTGTGGCACGCCTTCGAGGCCCAGGCGCGCGAGCATGGCGATCGTCATGCGATCGTCGACGGTGATCAGCGCTGGACGTATCGCGAGCTGGAGCAGCGCGCGTCTGCGCTCGCGTCGCAGCTGCTCGAGACCAGCGCACGTCGCGTCGCCCTCCTGTTCCCGCACGGCGCGGACATGGTCGCCGCGATGCTCGGCGCACTCGGCGCGGGCGCGCTGTACGTCCCGCTCGACTCGGAGCACCCGGTCGATCGCCTGCGCGCGATCGTGACCGACTGCGACGCCGAGGTGATCGTGTGCGCGCCGTCCACCCGCGAGCTCGCGCAGTCACTCGGCGCACCGCGCGTGCTCGTTCCGAGTGATGCCATCTCGCCGGCTCGCCTCCGCCGCCCGCGGGCTGCCGCCGACGACGTGGCGTACATCCTGTACACCTCGGGCTCGACCGGTCTGCCCAAGGGCGTGTTCCAGAGCCAGCGCAACATCGCCCATCACGCGCTCACGTATGCGAACAACGTCGGCATCGGTCCCGGCGATCGCGTCGCGCTCCTCGCGACGTATGCCTTCGACGCCGCCGTCATGGACATCTACGGCGCGCTGCTCACCGGCGCGACGCTCTATCCGTGGAGCGTTCGCACGCTCGGGTTCGAGCAGCTCGGCGGCTGGATCGAGCGCGAGGGCATCACCCTGCTGCACGGAACGCCGACGGTGTTCCGCGAGATCGTCGCCGAAGCAGCGCGTACCTCGACGGCCGGCCAGGAGTTCACGACGGTGCGCGCGGTCGTGCTCGGCGGAGAGGCCGTGGGGCGCGAGGATCTCGAACTGTTCCGGCGCCACTTCCCCGCCACGAGCGTGCTCGTCAACGGCCTCGGCCCGACGGAGTCCACGCTCGCGCTCCAGGCGTTCCTGACGCCCACCGACGGCCTCGGTGAGCGTAACACCGTCCCGGTCGGCTCCCCCGTGAGCCCCGCGACCGAGGTGATCCTCGAGACGCCGCTCGGCCGTCAGCTCGCGGCCTACGGCGTCGGCGAGCTCGTGATCCAGAGCAAGCACATCGCGCTCGGTTACTGGAAGCGGCCCGCGGAGACCGCGACGGCGTTCGGCGCGGGGCACCAGGGCATCCGGCGCTATCACACCGGCGATCTCGGCCGGCGCTTGCCCGACGGGCGCATCGAGTTCGTCGGCCGCCGCGACACGCAGGTCAAGCTGCGCGGCGTTCGCATCGAGCTCGGCGAGATCGAGGCGGTGCTCGCGAGCTGCAGCGGGGTCGCCAGCTGTGCGGTCGTGATCCGCGGGCCCGCGGCGGATCCCATGCTCGTCGCCTTCGTCGCCAAGCCACCGGAGGCCGCAGCGCTCACCACGAGCGATCTGTCCGCGCAGCTCGCGTCCCGCCTGCCCGCGTACATGGTCCCGCAGGTGATCGTGTTCCTCGCCGCGATGCCGCTGACGACGACGGGCAAGGTCGCGCGCAAGCTGCTCCCCGAGGTCGATCTCTCCGCGCTCGACCGCGGTGCGTTCGAGGCACCGCGCACCCCCGAGGAGCAGGGGCTCGCCGAGATCTGGCGCGAGATGCTCGGCGTCGAACACGTCGGCGCGCACGACAACTTCTTCAAGCTCGGCGGCAACTCGCTGATGGCGCTCCGGCTGGTCTCCCGCATCCGCTCGAAGTTCGCCGTCTCGCTCCCCGTGCGCACCGTGTTCACCTCGCCCACGCTGGATGCCATCGCGGCGATGCTGAAGCCGGACCCGGCGAAGGAGACCGCCGACACCGGCATCAAGTTCGTTCCGACCAGCATCACCGAGGCCGCGGCGACCACGGTGCAGCAGTACTTCTACTACCTCGATCGCGACGACCACGACCCGATCAGCTACTACTCGCCACTGGTCATCCAGCTCGACGGCCCGCTCGATCCGGGGCTGCTCGCGCGCACGTACGACGAGATGGTGCGCGCGCACAGCGTGTATCGCACCGCGTTCCGCGAGGTCGGAGGCCAGCTCCGGCAGTTCGTGCTCGACGCCGGCGAGGATCGGCCGCCGCGCCTCGAGCTCGATGATCGAGACGAGGTGCCGGAGGAGGCGTGGAACGCCGAGCTCTCGCGCGCGCAGACCGAGCTCGCCGCGAAGGCCTACGACCTCGGGGAGGCACGCGGCCTGATCCGCGCCCGCCTGCTGCGGCTCGGGGCGAATCGGTACGCGATCATGGTGCTGCGTCACCACATCGCGGCCGACGGAGGTGCCGGCCAGGCGCTGACGAATCACCTGTACGACAACTACCTGCGCCTCGTCGACGGTAAGGGCAGCGCACCGCCGCCGGCGCTCCAGGCGATCGACTTCGTGGACGCACACCAGAAGTGGGCCCGCACGCCGGCAGGGCAAGCCCAGGAGAAGCTGTGGAAGGAGCGCCTCCGTAACCTCGTGCCCGTCGAGCTCGAAGGCGACTTCCCACGCGCTGCGATCGACGCGCGTCGCGATGTGGTGCCGCTCGGCATCACCGCCGACCAGAGCTACCCACCGGAGTCGATCGCGCTGCCCCAGGAGGCCTACGCCGCCGTGGTCGCGGCCGCGGCGGAGGCGCAGACCTCGGCGTTCGTGGTGTTCGCGACGGCGCTGGTCTGGTTGCTGCGCGAGCGGTCGCACCAGGACGACATCTCGCTGCAGACGACCTACTCCCTGCGCGAACAGGATCCCAAGCTCGCCGACGTCCACGGCGCACTCGTGTCGTGGTCGGTGATCCGCGTCGACCTCCGCGGCGCGACCACGTTCAAGGAGGCGATCCTTCGCACCAAGAGCTTCGTGGACGCGATGTACGACTCCGGCCCTCCGTACGACTACTACGACGTCGTGCCGCACGGGCTTCGCCGCGTCGCGTTCAACTACATCCCGCAAGGGGGCGGAGGCGGCGATGACGACTCCCCGCCTCCCGTGGTCACGCTGTCGCGCCGCACGTGGCCGTTCCCACCGTGGAAGCGCCCGTGGGACCTACACCTGACCCTGATCGATTCGTCGACGGGTGCACGCCTCGTGTGGACGGGGTTCGAGAAGCTGTTCCGGCGCGAGACGATCGTCGCGATGCTCGGCCGCTACATCGAGATCCTACGCGGGGTCGGCCGGTGAGGCCTGATACCATCGAGCTGCTGTCGAGAGGAGCCTTCCGATGAGCGCAGAGAAGTTCGTGTTTCCGGATCCGGGAGTCCCCACGACTCCGATCGAGCGCGTCGATCTCTACTCCGAGAAAGCAGCGAGCTACGTCGCGCGCTGCATCCCGTTCGTCGCGAAGGTCGACTGGCCCGCGCTCGGATGGACGCCGGAGACGCTGCGCAAGAAGATCGGCAACGCCACCGTGAAGCTGCTCAAGCACAGCGGCGAGGGCGTCACCGTCAGCGTGAACGAGTACATCGACCTGATCGACAACATGCGCTCCGGGACGGGGGAGTACGCGATCCACGGCGCGCCGGTGATTCGCTTCCGTCCACCGGACCGCAACCCCGAGTTCAACGTCCTCCTCGACGATCTCCGGCTGCCTTCGTTCGTCACGCCGCAGAACCTCCACAGCATGGCCGTGTGGATGCGGAACTCGGGGTGGCGGGACAACGGAAGCCACGCGGAGGCCAACGTCGCCTCGAACCTCAACCTCCAGATCGCCGGCAAGAAGCACGTCTGGTTGTTCCCGCCGGATGACTCGCCCTACGTGGGCGCCGCGACGACGCGCGAGAACCTGATGACCCCGCCGTACTTCTCGGCCCAGCAGACGGTCTACAAGGCCGATGACGCGCACCCCGAGTTCGAGAACGTCCACTGCTACGAGACCGTGCTCGAGCCGGGGGACATGATCCATGTCCCGACGCTCTGGTACCACTGGTTCGTTCACTACGACGCCTACCAGATCAACTTCAATTGCTGGTGGCAGCTCGAGGAGCTCCCGCTCAGCACGCTGTCGGCCGAGTGGGCATTCATGAAGGCGCTGTGCCTCTCGCTCGGTGGCTTTGCCGAGGCGCCCGCGCGGTTCGCCGCGCTGCCGGTCGAGACGCAGGAGCTGCTGACCCAGATCTCGCGGACGCTGGTCACCGAGAAGCGGTGCACGCTGACGAAGACGCCCGAGCTCTACGAGGGTGCGAAGCTGACCCCGTTCAATCCCGCCCTCTTCAAGAAGAGCTGACGTGAGCCTCGCGAACGCGCAGCTCGCCGCGCTCCACGAGACCGCGGGCAGCCTCGATCCTCTGCTCGCGTACCTGCGAACGATCGACTACTCGCTCGGTGCGATCGCCGCGCTCGTCGGTGAAAAGGATCCGACGAACTTCGTGCGCAACGCAGGGTTCAGCGCGCTCTCGTACGATCCGGTGCTGAAGGCCAGCCCCACGCCCCTCGCGTGCCTCGCGCGCCTGTTCCTGTTCGGCGGCAGCGTGTCCGAGAGCGCGTATGCGGTGATCCCGCGCGACATGCAGGATCTCCTCGATCGCTTCGGGCTCGTCCGCCGCAGCGACGGCACGATCACGAGCGAGGTCACGATCGGCGAGCTCGAGTCGCAGTACTTCGTGTCGGACAAGCTCTTCGACCTCGCGGCCGACGGACTGAAGCTGAACACGGCGAGCGACGCGGTGTGGCCGCTGAGCGAGTGGTCGCTCGCGCTGCACGAGCAGCTCGACTTCGAGGATTCGTGGACGAGCCTGCTCGACGTCGGCGGCGGCAGCGGCTGCCTCGCCATCCTCGCCGGTGACCGCTACGCGCAGCGCGTCGCGATCGATCTCAACCCACGTGCGACCGCGTTCTCGCAGCTGAACGCGCAGCTCGCGCGTGCCTCCTCGCTGCGCTGCGAGACCGCCGATTGCCTCACGTTCGCAGATCGCGCGATCGAGAAGTTCGATCACGTCGTGTTCGCGGCGCCCGGAGGTCCGTCGGGCCCGACCACGGGGGAGTCGGCGATGGTCGCGCACGGCGGAGCCTTCGGGCACGAGCTCGTCATCAAGTTCCTGTCGGCGCAGATCGACAACCTGCTGGCGCCGGGCGGGTGCTGCCACATCTGGGGCGTGTTCGCCGTCGAGGAGCGGCTCGGCTCGATCCGGCGCCTCGTCGAGGAAGCCCTGCCGGGCGATCGGTTCGACGTCTCGATCGAGCCGGTCCGGTCGGGGGGGCTCTACCTCTCGCGCGAGCACATCCAGTCGAGGAAGGTACCGAGAGGTAGCCACTACGCGCAGGGGGACGGCGTCTCGAGCGTCCTCGAGTGGCTGAACGAGCGCGGTGTGATCGAGGTGGCGTCCGCGGTCGTCGCGATCCGCCACCGCGAAGAAGGTCTGCTCGGCTTCTGAGCGCCGTCGACCGTCGACGCGGCGTCGTTGTACAGTGTGAGGATGGGAATGCACGCCGAGTTTCCTCGGAATCCCGCCCGCAAGCTCCCGCTCCCTGAAGTCGACGGGCCGGACTCTCCACAGGCGCGCGAGCTCGTCGAGCAGCGCCAGCCGTTCCGCTGCAAGGTGAAGGACATGCCCGCGTGGGACATTCCTTATCTGCAACAGAAGGTGGGGCAGTTCGAGCGCAAGCTCACACGCACGGGCACCGAAGAGATCGTGACCATGAGCAACGCGGAGCTCCTCGCGATCATCGCGGAAGATCCGGGATGGAAGGCGAAGTACCTGCCGACGGACGGCTTCGGGCCGCCGATCAACTTCCTGCATCCCGTGTACAAGGTGCTCGCCGAGGAGCTCCAGCTCCCCTCGTACGTCACCGATCCCAAGGTGCTGATGATGATGCGCAACTCGCGCGCGAACGCGAGCCGCGAGTATTACGACACGCCCTCGCACTACGAGCTCAACGTGCAGCCCGCGATCTACATCCAGACCTCGGGGCGCAAGCACCTGTGGCTGTTCTCGCCCGACGAGGCCGCGAACCTGGGCGTCGAGTCGGCGATGTTCGAATCACCGTTCGTATCGAACGGTGCCGACGCGTGCACGCATCCGGACAAGTATCCGCAGCTCGCCAAGGCGACCTGCTACGAGATCGTCCTCGAGCCGGGCGACTTCGTCTACTGGCCCGAGTTCTGGTTTCACTGGTTCGTGCACTACCACGACTTCCAGATGAACCTGCGGATCGACTGGGACGTCCCTCGCTTCGAGCTCAACCCGATGTCCGCGAGCTGGGCGTACTCCAACGCACTGGCGTCGGCGCTCGGTGGCTTCGCGAACATGCAGCAGGCGTGCGCGCAGCTGCCGCCGCAGACGCGCGAGCTGCTCGTCAAGATCGAGCAGAGCCTCATCAACGACAAGACCGTGCTCCAGGGGGCGCCGATGACCAAGGCGCGCAAGGCGGCGGGCACCCGCGCCGATCAACCCGCCTACAAGCCGCCGACCGAGCCCAAGTCGGGCGGATCCTGATGCTACGCTCGGGCCGATGTCGGACGACCTGCCGAAGCCCGAACCCAAAGAGATCGACGAGAAGCTGGCCCTCCAGCTCAAACACCTCTCGGAAGACAACGTCCTCAAGGGCAAGCCGTACGGCGACGAGAGGTGTGACAACTGCCTCTACTACCTGAATGCCGACGAGGACATCTCGTACTGCTGGCACCCCAAGCTGCGCATCCTCGTCGGTGGGCAGTGGTGGTGCCAGTGGTGGGAGAAGACCGAGTAGTCCCGCGTGCGTCTCGAGGAACGTCAGATCGAAGGCCACGAGCACGAGCAGGATCGGCAGCGCGAGAAGACTCCACTCGAGGAGAAGCGCACCGAGGATCTGCTCGGCATCGGTGGTGACGCGCTGCGCGGCACGGGCATGCAGCGGCACGAGCAGCTGCTCGACGTCATGCGCACGATCCTCGAGGACCGCACCAAGATCGATCTCACCGCGCTGCAGCTGCCGCAGCGCGAGCACCGCGCGCTGGAGGCGATCCAGGTCGCGGTCAGCGGGCGGAGCAGCGACAAGGACCAGTTCGTGTACGCAGAAGACCGGCGCACGATGCTCGAGCAGGCGCTCGCGATCCTGCAACCGGACCTGATCTCGCACGACCCGAAGGTGGTGAACGAGTTGCGCGTCCAGCTCGCGCACGTGCAGACCCACGTGACGGAGCTGCGCGAGCACCTCATGCACCTCGAGGACGGCCAGCAGGAGCTGCGCGGTGAGCGCGCCGCGATCAAGGCCGCCGCGACCGACACCGGCGACAAGGCGGAGCCCGACGGCGAGAAGCCGGGGTCGACGCTGTATGGCCCCGAGCGCAAGGAGCCGGCGAAGCCGGCGTCGACGCTGAGCGGCCCGGAGGTGAAGCACGAGCGCCCGCCGTCGACGCTGAGCGGCCCCGAGCGCGCGCCGCCGGCGACGGTCCCCTCGACGCTCGGCGATCCGGACGAGATCGCCGAGGTCGCGAAGAAGAAGCCGTGGTGGCGGAGGGCGTTCGGTGGCTGACCCGCTCGCCGACGTCATCAGCGTCATCCGGCTGCACGCCGAGGCCGCGTTGTTGCGCCGGCTGAACGCGGGCTCGGGGTTCGCCGACCCGCGTGTGCCGTCCCAGATCTACCTGCGCGACGAGGCGGCGCTCGCGCGGCTGGCCGGCGGCACGCTGCGTCCGGCGGGGACGCACCGCAAGGCGGCCGACGAGCTGGAGCGCGTGATCGCCGCCGCCCAGCACGACGCGCGGGGGACCCGGCTCGGCCTGATGATCGCGCGCCTCGGCCTCGATCCCGTCGACGCCGCGCTGCTGACGACCGCGCTCGCGTACGCCCTCGACCTCGATACGCGCGAGCTGTGCCACGCGCTCGCGCCGCGCCTGCGGCCCGCGCTCTACCTCGAGACCTGCGCCGACGTGCTCGGCGTGCCGACGCCCGCGCTCCTGCTCGCCGTGCGGCTCGGCAGCGCGCTACGCCGCGGGCGCGTGCTCGTGATCGACGGCGAGGGGCTCGGCGCGACCCTCGAGCTCGCCACCTCCGCGTTGTCGTGGCTGCTCGGCGACGATGCGCTGCTGCCGCCGCTGGCTGGACTCGTCGAGCCCCTCGCGGCCGATGCGGACCCCGGCGTGGTGCTGCCCGCCCCCACCCTCGCGGCGCTCGATGCGCTGGTGCCCACCCTGCGCGGGCCGGCCCCGGTGGCCGTGCTCCTGCGCGGTCCGCGCGGCTCGGGACGCAAGGCCGCGGCGCATCGCCTCGCGGCCGCGCTCGGCCGTCCGCTGGTCGTCGTGCCGGTGCCCGCGGTCGTCGGCGCGGAGCAACGCACGCGCGCTGCGCTGCTCGCCGGTGCGCTCGCCGCCGCTCGCGTGCGGGATGCGGTGCCGTACCTCGCCGATGCCGACGCGCTCTACGACGAGCGCGGCGAGCTCGCCCAGGATCATCTCGACGCGATCGCCGCGACGCCCGGCCTCGTCGTCCTCGGCTCCGGTGGCAGCGGCGGTCACCTCGAGCTGCGCCGCCCCACGCTCGCCGTCGCGATGCCGCGCACCGAGCTCGCCGATCGCGAGCGCGCGTGGTCCGCCGCGCTTGCCCCGCACGGCCTCGCCGACGCCCCCGAGCTCGCCGCGCGCTACGTGATCGGCCCCGGCGCGATCGCCGACGTGGTGGTCGAGGCCACGCGCTACGCCGCCGCGGCGAGCACGCCGGTCGACACGCCCGCCCTCGAGGCCGCCGTCGGACGCCGTCTGTCGCTGCGACTCGGGACCTACGGCACCGTCGTCCACCGCAAGGCGCGGTTCTCGGAGCTCGTCCTTCCCGAGGACGTGATCGACACGCTGCACGACATGATCGCGATGGTCCGCGAGCGCGCGCAGATCCTCGAGCGCTGGGGCTATCAGCGGCACCTCGGCATCTCGCGCGGCGTCTCCGGCCTGTACTCGGGCGAGCCCGGCACGGGCAAGACGATGGCGGCGAGCGTGGTCGCATCGGCGCTCGGGCTCGAGCTGGTGCGCATCGATCTCTCCGCGGTCGTGTCCAAGTACGTCGGCGAGACCGAGAAGAACCTGGCCAAGATCTTCGACGAGGCGCAGGACGCGCACGCGATGCTGCTGTTCGACGAGGCCGACAGCCTGTTCGGCAAGCGCACCGAGCTCAAGACCGCGCAGGATCGCTTCGCGAACCTGGAGGTCAACTACATCCTCCAGCGCATGGAGACGTTCGACGGCGTCAGCGTGCTCACCACCAACGCCGAGAGCTCGATCGATCCGGCGCTGCAGCGCCGCCTGAACTTCCGCATCCGCTTCCCCGAGCCCGAGGTCGAGGAGCGCGAGCGTCTGTGGCGCATGTTGCTGCCACCGTCGACGAAGCTGCACGGCGGCGTCGACTTCCACGCGCTCGCAGAGAAGTTCGACATGACCGGCGGCTACATCAAGAACGCCGTCGTGCGCGCCGCCGTGATCGCCGCGCGCGCCGGCCGCGACATGATCGCGGAGGACCTGTGGGCGGGTGCGCATCACGAGTACGCCGAGATGGGCAAGGTGATGCCCCAGCTCCCCGGTCACTCGCTGTAGCGCGCACCCTCGCGTGCGATCCGCGCGTGGAGGTCGCCCGTGACTCGCAGTGCCTGCATCGGCAGCGCGAACGAGGTCCCCGCTCGCTCGACGACATCCATGAAGCCGATCAGCACCTCCTGCCGCCACGCGCGAAATTGGCCCCAGTCGCCCGTCCTGAACCAGGCCATCACCTCGACGTCGAGCGACGAGCTGCCGAACTGGGAGAAGCGCACGATCACGTCGTCGGGCCAGATCCCGGGGTGCGCGCGCAGGACCTGCTCGAACCCGGCGAGCACCGCGCGCAGCTGCTCCGCCGTGGTCCCGTAGGCGAGCCCGATGATCGTGGCCAGGCGGCAGCGGTCACGCACCGCGTACGTCTCGACCCGCATGTCGGCGAGCCTGCCGTTGGGGAGCGTCACCACCGTGCGATCGAGCGTGCGGACGCGCGTCGAGCGCAGCCCGACCGCCTCCACGGTGCCGAGCACGTCCTGCTCGATCTTCACGAAGTCACCCTCACGCAGGGGCTGATCGATCCCGATCGCGACCGCCCCGAACAGGTTCTCGACCGTCTTCTGGGCACCGAACGCGAGCGCGATGCCGCCGATGCCGAGGCCCGCGAGCAGGCTGGCGACCGGGAGGCCGAGCCCGCTGAGGAACCCGATGCCCGCGATCACGACCACGATGACCTTCGCGATCCGCCCCAGGAGCAGCAGCAGCGCGCGCGACGCCGGCCGCGAGCTCGCCCACCTCGCCGTGGTCAAGCGCGTCGTGGCGACGTCGATCCCGCGCAGCGCCCCCCAGACCAGCGCGAGCGCGAAGGCGGCGAGCAGGAAGCTGGTCGCGAGCTCGTGGTGCAGCTCGAGCACCGGGAGCTGCGAGCGCAGGAGTGCGATCGACGCCATCACCCGCAACGGACTACGTAGCCGTGCCAGGAGCTCGTCGTCGAAGGTGGTCGACGTCCGGCTGGCGAGCACGCGGGCGAGCCAGGCCACGGCGGCCATCACCACGCGCCCGAGCATCCAGCTCACGGCGATCGCGATGACGAGTCCGAACCATTGCCAGACGGCGATCTCCCCCGGGCCGACCGCGCGCATCCAGTCAGGAACGTGTTCTGCAATATTCACGCGCCCGACGATACTTTGACCTCATACGGCTGGCCAGCGCAGCTTCGAGCGGTGCCTCCCATGCATCCCTACGAGCATCGCGACGACGAACACGAGCGCGTCCATGCTGCCCGCGGCGGCTGCGACAATTCCGGGTCCCGGACACATCCCGGCCAGCCCCCAGCCGATGCCGAACAGCGCGGCACCGACCACGAGCTGGAGGTCGAGGGCGCGGCGTTCGGGGACATGGAAGCGCAGCTCGAACCATGGCGCGCCGGAGCGGCGGAGGATCAGGCGATGTGCGACCGCGTACACCGCGATCGCGCCGCCCATCACGAACGCGAGCGTCGGGTCCCACGCGCCGGTCGGGTCCAGAAAGCCGATCACGCGCGCGGGCTGCGTCATTCCGGACAGGAGGAGGCCCGCGCCGAACAGGACGCCCGCGACCGCCGCGACGAACAGCGACACGCGCCGGGTCACGACCGCCCTCCTGCGATCATCGCGGCGAGCGCCCCGGTGGTCATGAAGGTCGCGACGGCGACGAGCGAGCGCATCGACAGGCGCGACAGGCCGCACACGCCGTGTCCGCTCGTGCAGCCATTACCGAGCCGAGTCCCGTACCCGACGAGCAGACCGGCGATCGCCACGAACAACGGCGACCGTACGGGCGCTCCGATCGACGCGGGCGCCAGCGCGGCGGCGAACACGCCGGCGACGAGCAACCCGCCCACGAACGCGTAGCGCCACGCGCGATCCGTGGTGGCGGGCGAGAGCAGCCCGCCGACGATCCCCGAGATTCCCGCGATCCGCCCGTGCGCGAGCAGCAGCAACGCACTCGCGCAGCCGATCAAGACGCCGCCGAGTGCAGCCGAGATCCATGAAGACGACATGGCGAGCCGCAAAGCAGGGGCGATGCCAGGTCCTACACGCAGGACTTGCGGGATCCAGCGCGCCCGAGGCGAAACAGAGGCGTCGCGTGTTTCAGCCGTGGTTGCACGCGGTTTCGCCGAAGGCCGGTCCCGCCTCCGCCGCTGGCTCGTGCGATGCATTCGCAAGAGCACATGACGATCAACGAGAACACGACCGATCGCATGATCCGCATCGCACTCGGCGCCACGCTGCTCTCTCTCATGGTCGTGGGACCGAGGACCCTGTGGGGCTTGCTCGGCCTCATCCCGCTCGTGACCGGGCTGACCGGGCGCTGCCCGGTCTACCGGATGCTCGGTGTGGACACCTGCCGCTTCGAGCGCCGCGCCTGGTGACGTTGCACCGCCGTTTCAGCGCGTTTCACGCACGCGCCTAACCCGCAGCCGACACACGGTTCGCAGCGCGGTCCGGCGCTTGCTGGAACACCGAGCATGTTCGTGCTCGGCCTCTTCCTCGCGATCGCCATCGGGCTCTCGCTCGGGCTCCTCGGGGGTGGCGGGTCGATCCTCACCGTTCCGGTGTTCCATTACGTGCTCGGGGCGCCTGCGCACGATGCGATCACGGCGTCCCTCGTGGTGGTCGGCGTGACGAGCACCCTCGCGCTCGCACCGCACGCACGCGCCGGCCGGGTGCGCTGGCAGACCGGCCTCGTGCTCGGCGCGTCGTCGATGGCGGCCGCGTACCTCGGCGGCCGCGTGAGCAGCGCTCTCCCCGAGGTCGCGTTGATGGTCGCGTTCGCCACCCTGATGCTCGTGGCGGGCGTGGCGATGCTGCGCCGCACCGGCGTACCGGTGGCCGTGACCGCGATCCCGTCGGTGGAGAGGGTGCTCGCGATCGGTCTCGCGGTCGGGCTGCTGACCGGCGTGCTCGGGGTCGGCGGCGGCTTCCTCATCGTCCCCGCGCTCGTGCTGATCGGTGGGCTCGAGGTCCGCGATGCGGTCGGGACCTCGCTGCTCGTCATCGTGCTCAACACGCTCGGGGCGCTCGCCGGCACCGCGGCACACACGCAGCTCGAGGCGAGCGTCCTGGTCCCGATCACCGGCGTCGCTGCGTTCGGCAGCCTGCTCGGTGTACACCTCGGCCGCAGGCTGTCGACCCATCAACTCCAGCGCGGGTTCGGCGGCTTCGTCATCGTGATGGGCGCCGCGATCCTCACCTTCGAGCTCGTCTCCCTCCTCTAGGTGGTCCACATGCAGATCCAACCCTTCTTCGACCCGGCGACCTCTACGCTGACCTACGTCGTGTTCGATGCGGCGAGCCACGATGCCGTGATCATCGACCCCGTCCTCGACTACGACGTCCTGGCGTCGCGCACCTCCCTCGATTCGCTCGAGCGGCTGATGACGTTCATCCGCGATCGCGGCCTGCGCGTGCACTTCGTGCTCGAGACGCATGCGCACGCGGACCACCTCACCGGCTCCCAGTGGCTGCGCGAGCAGCTCGGCGCGAAGGTCGCGATCGGCGAGAACATCCGCGAGATCCAGAAGACCTTTCGCGAGCTGCTCGATCTCGCGCACCTCGCGACCGACGGCCGCCAGTTCGATCGCCTGCTCACGGATGGCGAGGTCGTCGTCGCGGGCACGCTGCACATCGAGGTGATCGCGACGCCGGGCCACACGCCCGCGTGCGTGACCTACCGGATCGAGGACGCCCTGTTCACCGGCGATGCCCTGTTCATGCACGACTACGGCACCGGACGCTGCGACTTCCCGCAGGGCAGCGCCACCGCGCTGTTCGACTCGGTCAGCCGCCTCTACGCCTTCCCCGACGACACCCGCGTGTTTCCCGGGCACGACTACCAGCCCGGCGGCCGCGAGGTCGCGTGGGAGACCACGATCGGGCGGTCCAAGCGCGACAACCCGCAGCTGCGCGGCGACACGACGAAGCCCGCGTTCGTCGCGCTGCGCACCGAGCGCGATCGCAAGCTGGCTCCGCCGCGCCTGCTCTACCCGAGCGTGCAGATCAACATCGATGGTGGACACCTGCCGCCGCGCCACGCGAACGGCCGTCGGTATCTCGCGATTCCGATCACGGAAGCAGCACCGGCGGCGTTCGTCGACGTCGATCCCGCAGACGTCGCATCACGCGCAGGTGTCACGCTGATCGATGTCCGCGAGCCCGACGAGTTCACCGGCGAGCTCGGCCACGTCGCAGGCGCCAAGCTCGTCCCACTCGCCGAGCTGCCCGCCGCCGCGGCCGGCTGGGATCGCGAGCGCGAGATCGTGCTGGTCTGCCGATCCGGTGGGCGATCTGCGCGCGCCGCGGCCGAGCTCGCAGGCCGCGGTTTCCGCCATCTCTACAACCTGCGCGGCGGCATGGTCGCGTGGAACGCCGCCCGCCTCCCAGTGGAGCGCTGATCGCACCTCGGAGCTACACTTCGATCGTGCACGACGACGTGACGCAGCTGATGGCGTGGGCGCTCGAGGAGCTCGGGGGCCCGTGCGCGGTGCTCGATGCCGAGCTCGCGGTCGTGGCGGTCACGCCGGCGGCGGACGCGTTGACCGACGGAGCCTTGGTGCGCGGCACGTCGCTCGTCAAGGCGCTGTGCGGCGATGCACCGCAGCGGCCGATCGCCGAGGCGCTCGCGGCCGGCCGCCCGGCGAGTGGCGCGATCGTGCGCCCGGATGCGCACGGCGTGATGCGCACGCTCGAGGTCCGCGCGTCGCCGCTGCGTCACGATCGCCGCACGATCGGGTGGCTGGTGATGTTCGCGCGTCCCGACGAGCTCGGCGGGGATGCCGCGGCGCCGATCGAGTTTCACGGCATGTGGACACGCGATCCGGGCATGAAGCGGATCTTCCACGTCGTCGAACGCGCGGCGCGGCGGGAGGTCAGCGTGCTCGTGCGCGGTCCGTCGGGCGCCGGCAAGGAGCTGATCGCGCGCGCGATCCACACGCTGTCTGCACGCCACGCCGGCCCCTTCCGCGCGATCAACTGCGCCGCGCTGCCGCCGACGTTGCTCGAGAGCGAGCTGTTCGGTCATGTCCGCGGCGCGTTCACCGGCGCGCTCAAGGACAGCCCCGGCATCTTCCGTGCGGCGCACCAGGGGACGCTGTTCCTCGACGAGGTCGCGGAGATGCCGCTCGATCTGCAGGCCAAGCTCCTGCGCGTGCTCGAGACCCGCACCGTGATCCCGATCGGCGGGACAGATCCGGTCGCGGTCGACGTGCGCATCGTCGCCGCGACCCACCAGTCGCTGCGCCGCGCCGTCGAGGAGCGCCGCTTCCGCGCGGATCTGATGTACCGCTTGCGCGTCGTGCCGATCTTCCTGCCGCCGCTGGTCGCGCGCCACGGCGATCTCGAGCTGCTCACGGACAAGCTGATCGATCAGCTCAACGCGGAGGGTGGCCGTCAGATCACGCAGGTCTCGCGGGCCGCGCGCGACGCGATCGCCGGGTATCCGTGGCCGGGCAACGTGCGCGAGCTCCGCAACGCGCTCCAGTACGCGTACGTGATCGGCGATGGCACCACGCTCCTCGACGTCGAGCTGCCACCGGAGGTCGGTGGGCTCGCCTTCGATCCCGACGCGCCCGCCGTCAACATCGGCGGTGCGCCGGCCGTCCCCGAGGACGAGACGCCGGAGGCACGTCGCATCCGGCTCGCGCTCGCGCACGCCGGCGGAAACCGCGAGCGCGCCGCGCAGATCCTCGGCATGTCGCGCGTCACCCTGTGGCGTCGCATGAAGGCCCTCCGCCTCGGCACCGACGAACCGGAGGCGGCGGAGTGAGCTTCCTCCGCGCGACGTCGCCGGCTATGGTCCCGTGATGTCTCTTCGTGGAAAAACGCTCTTCATCACGGGTGCGAGCCGCGGCATCGGGCTCGCGATCGGCCTGCGCGCGGCACGCGATGGCGCGAACGTCGCCATCGCCGCCAAGACCACCGATCCCAACCCCAAGCTGCCGGGGACGATCTTCTCGGCCGCCAAGGAGATCGAGGCCGCCGGCGGCAAGGCGCTGGCCCTGCAGTGCGACATCCGGTTCGAGGATCAAGTGCAGGCGGCGGTCGCGAAGACCGTCGAGACCTTCGGCGGCATCGACATCCTGGTGAACAACGCGTCGGCGATCAACCTGACCACGACCGAGGCGACGGATATGAAGCGCTACGATCTGATGCATCAGATCAACACGCGCGGCACGTTCCTCGTCACCAAGACCTGCATCCCGCACCTTCGCAAGGCGGCGGCCGGTGGCGGCAACGCGCACGTCCTCAACATCTCGCCGCCGCTCAACATGGAGACGCGGTGGTTCGCGCCGCACGTCGCCTACACCATGGCGAAGTTCGGCATGAGCATGTGCGTGCTCGGGCACGCCGGCGAATTCAAGCGCGACGGCATCGGCGTGAACGCGCTCTGGCCGCGCACCGCGATCGCGACCGCCGCGGTGCAGAACCTCCTGGGCGGCGAGCAGGCGATCAAGGGCTCGCGCAAGCCGGAGATCATGGCGGATGCGGCCTATGCGATCTTCACGAAGAGCTCGCGCGAGGCGACGGGCAACTTCTACGTCGACGACGAAGTGCTCGCCGCCGCCGGCAAGACCGACCTCGCCGAGTACGCCGTGACGCCGGGCGCACCGCTGATCCCGGACTTCTTCGTCTAAGCGCGTCGCGGCGGGTGGCTCAGTTCATGTTGTGGCGCGCGAGGATGCCGAGGACGTTGCTCCCCGAGTCGCGATCGCCGGCGACGATGAGCTTGGTTGACGTGTAGCTATAGATCATCCCTCCATAGCCCTCGAGACCGGTGGAGACCGCACTGAACGTGCGCTGCCCGGCCGAACCGAACGTCGAATCGGCGGCGCCGCTCGCCGTGAACGAGAACAGGAACCGATCCATGGTCGTGCGAGTGCTGTCCCACTTCTGACCCGCGAGCATGTAGCGCGAGGCTCCGTACACGAGGATGCGAGGATTGGCGATGTTCGTGCCGCCGCCGCCGAGATCGAGATGCGCGAGGCCATCGCCGGAGAACGTGGTGTCGAATGCGCCGGTCATCGAGAAGCGCGCGAGGCCGACGTGGCAGATGCCCGAGGTGGAGTTGCACAGGTTCGCGGCGACCGTGAGCTTCCCAGGGCTGCCGAAGTCGAAGAAGACCGACCGCCCCGATACTTGGTTGTACGTGGCATCGCCCCAGTTCCACGTCTTGATCCCGTCGCCGTCGAAGTTCGTATCCAGCGCACCGGTCGACGCGGTCACGCACACCACGGTCGCGTCGAGCGGAGCCGAGCCCGACTTCATTCTCCCCACCGCGCAGTAATCGCTGCCGGTGACCGAGAGCGCTCGGAACTGCGTCGCCGTCGTGCCGACCGAGACGTACTTGCGCCCGCCGGTGCCCCAGCTCGTGAGGAGCGCGCCATCCGTGTGACCGATCTTGAGGAACACGCCCTGCTGGACGCCACCGACCGTCTGCTTGCCGGCACCCGCCACGACGATGTACGAGCTCGCGCTGAAGGAGTTGTTGGGCGCCCAGATCGCGGCGAGGTCGGCGACGCCACCACCATCGAAGTGCACCGTCGTCTTCCATGACAGCGCACCGGTCCACGTCCCGTTGTTGTCGACGAGGTAGCGGTACACCACGATATCACTCGGCAACGTGACGACGACGTACACGTAGCTGAGCGTGATCTGGCTCATCGGTGGAACGTAGACGCCGTACGTGATCGAAGTGCCGATCACATCGGCCGGCAGGCTCGTGTCGATGAAGTGACCACTGGTGCCGAAGCTCGTGTCGACCGCTCCCGCCTCCGTGAACGCCGTCAGGATCGGCACGATCTTCGTCCCCGACATCGTGACGCCTGCAGCGAAGTAGCGGCCGTTGCTCCCGGCCGCCCGCACCACGTCGGAGTACGACGTGAACGTTCCGTTCGTGACCGTGCGGACACCGCTCGCGCCGAACGTCGTATCCAGATCGCCCGGCGCTGCCATCGCCGACGCGGCGGTGAACCCGAGCACCAACATCACAGCTGCACTCAACGAAGACCTCATCGCTCCACCTCCGAGCGCACCACTAGCAACGGGTGCTGGCGTGGGTCAACGCGGCGCTGGGGTTTGGTTGCGCCAGATGCAGCCTTGGTCGCGCCAAGCCGCCTCGCCGTCGCGCTTCAACGCGGCTTCGTGTTCGAGACCGCCTTGGCGGCGGGGAGGCCCAGGCCCTCGAGCGGGACCGGCTTGCGCGCCTTGGTGGCCTTCGCGCCGAGGAAGCCGAACGCCGCACCGGCGACGCCGCCGATCAGGTGCGCGGCGTGCGAGACGTTGTCGTTGGCAGTGAACGCCGCGTAGACCTCGCGGCCGAGGTAGATCGCCGCGATCGCGATGAACGTCAGCGGGATCTCGCCGTGGCGGATGTTCGCCGTCGACGCGAGCAGGATCATCATGAACACGATGCCGCTCGCTCCCATCAGTGGAGCATTCGAGAACGCCGCGTTGAGCAGCCCGGTGACGAGCGCGGTGATCATCATCATCGCGAGCAGGCCGCGCGACCCGTGTCGCTCCTCGAGGATCGGGCCGAGGAGCAGGATCAGCATGAAGTTGCCGAGGTAGTGCTCCCAGTTCTGGTGCCCGAGCATGTGCGTCTCGAGCCCGAGATAGCTGCGCCAGTCGTAGAAGTCGGGGTGCGCCGAGAAATACTGGATGCGCGTCTCCATCGGCACCAGCGTCGTCACGATCAGCGACAGGATCGCGAACGTCAGGACGACCGGAGCGTTGTAGGTGATCCTTGGCTTCGCCACACCGAAAGGCTAGCACGCGGTTCTCGTCACCACGGCCAGTCATTTGGCCGCAGGAGCACCCGATGGTCCTCGTACTGGTAACGGTGCGGCGGCAAGAAGCGATGCTCGTCCGTCTCGGCCAGATCGGGCAGCTCGACGTCCGCGTACTGCTTTGGCCGCGCGACCTCGACCGTGCAGCCGGCCTCTCGCACGATCTTCTCCGACACCGAGCCGATGACGAGCCTCTCGATCCCGGTGAGACCGTGCGTCCCCACGACGATCAGGTCGGCGCCGACCTGGCGCGATAGCTCCAGGATCTCTGCGGCCGCTTTCCCGATGCGCGCGTGCACGAAGAAGTCGATGCGACTCGTGACCTCCTGGCGCTCGAGCTCGTCGTGCACCTCGGTGGCGAGAGCCTCCTGGACGCGAGCGGCATACATCGCGTCGACGCCGTGATAGCTCGGAATGCTCGGGATCGGCGCGTGCGGATCCACCACGCACACGACGTGCAGGACATGCTGTGGAGCGCGCGCCGCGATCGCGACGCCCCGCGATAGCGCCGCATGGCCGCTGCGACTGAAGTCGAAGCCGACGACGACGGGGCTGTGTGGAACCGCCATGCCCGATCGGGCAGCAACGGCCATGCCATGCATCTGTGCGTTCCACGCAGGCGTGCGCCAGCGCCCCTTGCAGAAGGGGGGACGACGCTCCATGGTGCGGAAATGGCGACCGTCGAGATCACCACGGAGAACTTCCAGGACACGATCGAGAAGGAGGGCATCGTGCTGCTCGACTTCTGGGCGGAGTGGTGCGGACCGTGCCGTGCGTTCGCCCCCGTCTTCGAGAAGGCGTCCGAGAAGTACGGCGACGTGGTGTTCGGCAAGATCGACACCGAAGCGCAGCAGGAGCTCGCGGGGGCGGCCAACATCCAGGCGATCCCGACGTTGATGCTGTTCCGCGACGGCATCCTCCTGTTCCGCGAGTCGGGTGCGCTGCCCGCCGCCGCGCTCGACCAGCTGGTGACGCAGGCGCAGGCGCTCGACATGACGAAGGTCAAGGAAGAGATCGCGAATCACGTGCACGGTCCCGGCTGCGATCACGACCACTGAGTCTGTTACGGTCACGGCGTGGGCCGCACCGCAGCGCTGCTGACACTGCTCGCTAGCTCGTCCGCGCTGGCCGACACAGCGGACCCGCATGACCTGTTCGGGCTGAAGAAGCAGCCCACCGCCGAGCCACCGCCGAGCTGCGACGAGCCGCACCAGTTCGGCTGCGCGACGGTGACCGATCCACTCGACGACACGTCGCCATACACGTTGTCGACCTGGCTCACCGGCGAGTACCTGCTGTCGTTGCCGGTCGGCTACGCGACGCATGATGCGGTCGCGCATTTCGGCCTCGGCGCGAGCCGGGACGAAGCGGGCGTGGTGCTCGGCGGCGCGACCGGGCTCGAGAATCGCTGGACGATCGACGGCGCTCCCGTCGACAACGTGCGCACCGGCGCCGCCGACACGCGGATCCCGCTGCCGTTCCTCGCGGGCATCACGGTGTATGCGGGTGGGTTCACGGCGCGCGATCGCACGAGCACCGGTGGCGTGATCGATGCTCAGCTCGTGAAGGGCGGCACGGAGCACGAGGTCGACGTGCGCGCGTGGGCCGGGTGGTCATCCGAGGGGCCGCGGCGACCGATCGCGAGCGGAAGCTACTTCGTGCGCCGGTTGACGCTCGACGCGCCGATCGATGTGGCGGTGTCGGTCGTCGGCACGGGCCCGGTCGGCGAGCTGCTCGGCGGCCAGGCGTGGTACGCGGCGGGCTTCGCGCCCGCGGTCAGCGCGATCGATGCGACGTGGCACACGGCACGGCTCGTCGATCTCGACGGCAACGGCGTGCCCGACGGGCTGCCCGGCCAGCTCGTGTTGCAGCCGCTGACGTCGCCGGAGCAGCGCACGTCGGCGTGGTTCGTGCCCGCGATGCTCCGCGCGGGGCTCGATCGCGGCGCGCACCACCTCGACCTCACGCTGATCGGGCACGCGAGCCGCGCGACGCGCTATCTCGCCAACGCGACGGTGCAGGCCGCGGGGATCGACCGCGACGACTACGTCGCCGATGCCATCGCGACGTGGCGCGGCGAGTGGAAGACGACCCGCGCGCGCCTGCAGCTCGCGTGGCACCGCAGTGATCGCGACGAGTCCTCGCACGCCGGCGCCGACGACGTGCCTCAGCTGCTCTCGGCGTACGTGCCCGCGACGCTCGTCGAGGATCCCGCGCTCGCGATGCTGTGCAACGACGGCACGTCTCCGGCGATCGCGCAGTGTCCGGTGCCGTTCGGCTACTTCGCCAGCGGCGGCCCGGGCGTCCTCGTCGACGCCGTCGGGGACCGGCCGACGATCACCGGCGACATCGCGCATCAGGTCGGCGCCCATGTCGTGCGCACGGGCGCGACGATGGAAGACACGCGGCTCGTGCTGACGTCGCGGCTGTCGGGCCGCGAGCAGCTGCGCAGCCTGTTCGACGGCCACCTCGATCGCATGCGCTACGTCATGGGCGAGTGCGGACAGACGGCGGGCGAACCGTGCGCGTACGCGGATGCGTCCGAGCTGCGCTACCGCACGCGCTACGCGGCGGCGTACCTCGAGGACACGTTCTCGCCGAGCGAGGACGTGCGGGTCGATGGCGGCGTGCGCTGGGAGCTGATGTGGGTCGGCGAGCGGCTGCACTTCTCGGATCAGTTCGCGCCGCGGCTCGGCGTCAGCTGGGACGTGCTCGGCGAGGGTCGCTCGCGCGTGTGGGCGAACATGGGCCGCTCGTTCGCGATGCTGCCGGCGGGGCTCGGCGCGACGGTGATCCGGCGCGACGCGACGGTGCACGACGTGACCACGCCGCTCGGCGAGACGCGCGACACCGACGCGGGCGCCGCGTATCGCATCGCGCAGGGCATCGAGCCGATGGCACAGGACGAGGCGACACTCGGCATCGAGGTCGGGCTCGCCAAGACGTTCCGGCTGATCGCCTGGCTGCAGGGCCGCTGGCTGCGGCGCGGGCTCGAGACGGTGCCGCACGGGTTCGACAACCCGGGGCGCATCGAAGGCGGTCCCGCACGGCGCTCGACCGAGCAGCTCGCCGTCGAGCTCGCGACCTCCCCCACCGCCAGCCTCGTGTTGCGCGCGGGCTATCTCGCCGGTCGCACCGTCGGCAACTTTCCCGGACCCTTCGATCCACGCGAGGGCGTGACGCAGCTCAACGCGGACGCGTTCGACACGGGATTCACGTCCCCGACCGAGTACGGCCGCTTGCCCACCGACGTCGGGCACCGCGTGTACATCGAGGGCAGCCGGCGCGGCACCACCGGCTCCGTGGACCTCCAGGTCGCGTTTCGGCTGTCGCTCAGCAGCGGGCGCCCGCGTAGCGCCGTCGCGCTCACCGACGTCGGGCCGATCCAGCTCGTCGAGCGCGGCAGCATCGGCCGCGGCGAGATGGTGGCCTCGACCAACCTGCGGATCGCGGCGACCTGGCGTGGGTTCGAGCTCGGACTCGACGTGTTCAACGCGTTCGATCGCGCGACCGCGACCTCGGTCGACGAGGTCTACATCGACGGCGAGGTACGACCGATCGAGGGCGGCGGCTACGACGACCTGCCGTTCCTCAAGGCCGCCGATGGCTCGACGCCTCGTCGACGAACTGCGTACGGGCTCCCCGTCAACTTCCAGAGCCCGTTCTCCGCCGTCCTCGGTCTGCACAGAACTTTCTGACCGGCGGCCGAGCCCGCGCGGCGAGGAGAACTCGGAGCGTTTCCGCTCTGGATACCGCGATCCCTTACGACGATCGCGGTACCATTTTTTTTGGGAACCATGGCCGACCTTTCTCAGTTCAAGGAAGCCGCTGCAGCCGTCCAGCACTCACCGCACGCGGTCAGCGCGTGGGAAGAAGTCGAAGGGCTCGCAGCTGATCTGGAAAAGCCCGACGACGTCGTGCTGCTCTACAGTGAAGCGCTCTCGAGCTCGCTCGAGCCCGAGGTCGCGGAGATGATCGGCGAGCGCGCCGGAAGCTTCTGCGACGAGTGGTTCGGCGATGACCCGTCGGTGCTCGAGAAGATCCTCGTCCGCGTCACGTCGCTCGCGCCGTCGTCGGACACGGCGCTGCAGCGGCTCAGCGTCATCTACACCGTCGCCGAGCGCTGGAACGACGCGCTCGGTTTGTACGACCGCGCCGTCGAGGTGACGAAGGAGCCCGGTCGTCGCACGCGCCTCCTGCGCGAGGCCGCGCAGCTCGCGAAGGACGTCGCCAACCGCCCCGACAAGGCGATCGCGTATTACCAGCAGCTGCTGCCGCTCGCCCCCGACGATGCGCAGATCAACCAGGGCCTCGAGCGCTTGCTCGAGCGCCACGAGCGCTGGGCCGATCTCATCGACCTGTGGGAAGGCCGGCTCGAGACGCAGTCGAAGAAAGATCGCGAGCGCACGCGCGCCCGCATCGCGGCCGTGTGGCTCGACAACCTGAACGACCCCGCGCGGGCGCTCGCGGCGACCAAGCCGCTGCTCGCCGTCGCCGACGACGATCGCGAAGCGACCTCGCTGCTCGAGCGCACCATCGAGTCCCCGCACGCGACGCAGGCCACGCGTGAAGCGGGCGTCGATCTTCTGCGCTCGCACTACGACGCCACCCAGCGTCCGCGCGAGGTGATCCGCGTCCTCGAGAAGGTGATCGTGCTCGATCCGGCGAACAGCGCCGCGCTGCGCGAAGAGGCCGGTAGCCGCCTCGCCGACCTCGAGGACATCCCCGGCGCGATGACCCACTATGCGGCGCTGCTCGAGATGTCGCCGGACTCCTCGTCGACCGAGGAGAAGCTGCGCGCGCTCGCCGAGCGCGGCGGCCAGCACGAGCGCTACGCCGACGGTGTCGCCGCGGCCGCGCGCGCCGCCAGGAACCCCACGCGCCGCGCCGAGCTCCTCGGCGAGAGCGCGCGTACGCGCCTCGAGCGCCTGAACGACGTCGACGCCGCGATCTCGCTGCTCGTCGAAGCGGCCGCGGTCTCCGGTGCCGCGGAGTCCGAACAGCTGACGATCGCGCGGCGCCTCGCGGCGCTGTACGAGAAGACCGAGCGCCACGAGGAGCGCCTCGGCGTCCTCGAGCGCCAGGCCCAGCTCGAGGGCAACGAGGTCGCGCGCAGCGCGATCCTGAGCGAGGCCGCCAAGCTCGCCGAGCAGCTCGGTGACACGGAGCGCGCCCTCAAGCTGTGGGAGCGCCGCGGGGATAGCGATCCGAGCGACACGTCGGGCTTCGACGCGCGCATCGGCATCCTCGAGACCCAGGAGCGGTGGGACGAGCTCGTCGCCGCACTCGAGGGCCGCGCCGCGAAGGCCTCGGGGCTGCAGAAGCGCGCCGACCTCGTGCGCGTCGCGCTCGTGCACCACGAGAAGCGCACCGATCTGCCGGCGGCGATCGATGCCTGGCAGCGCGTCGTCGCCGATCACAAGGACGACGAGGAGGGCATCTCCAAGCTCGCCGACCTGCTCGCCGAGACCGGCCGGTGGGCCGAGATGGCGGACCTCCTCGAGAGCGCGTCGGGTCGCGCCACCGTGCGCACGGTCGCGCGCCTCGTGCGCCTCGGTGAAGCGCTGCGCCAGCACCTCGATCAGCCGCCGCGCTCGCTCGCCGCATTCCGCAACGCGATCGCGATCGATCCGGCCAGCAAGGAAGCACGCGCCGGCCTGACCGCGCTGCTCGAGACCCCGTCGACGCGCGCGGACGCCGCCGACGCGCTCGCGCAGGCGATGCGCATCAACGGCGATCTCGGTGGCGTGCTCGAGCTGCTACCCGCGCGCCTCGCGGAGGCCAAGGACGATCGCACCAAGCTCGCGCTGCTCCGCGAGGCCGCGCAGCTGCGCCTCGAGCACAAGCACGACGCGGCCGGTGCGCTCGGCGATCTCGCGAAGGCGTTCCCGCTGTCACCGCGCGACCAGCTGATCGAGAACCAGCTGACGTCGCTCGCCAAGTCGACCGGTGACTACCTCACCGCCGCGTTCGCGTATCGCGAGGCGATCGACGCGCTCGGCGATGACCCGCGCGAAGCCGCGCGCCTCCGCATGGCGTACGCGGACATGGTCAACGACCACCTCGACGATCCGCCAGGCGCCGCCGATGCGTACGCGCAGGTCGCGGCCGTCGAGCCCGGCAACCGGCGCGCCGTCCACGCGTTCGCCGGCCTCGGCACGCGCCTCGGCCGGTGGGCCGACGCGGCCGCGGTGGTGGTTCGCTACGCCGGCATCCGCGAGGCGTTCGATGACGAGCTGCTGTCGATCCTCGAGGTCGCGGCCGCCACGGCGAGCGCACACCAGCAGCTGGCCGCGGGGCTGCGCGCTGCGCTCGAGCAGCACAAGCTGCCGACCTCGGTCGGCGCGAGCTTCTATCACCGCCTGGCGGTCATCGAGCGCGATCACCTGAGCGACGGCGTCGCGGCGATCACGTCGTTCCGCAAGGCGCTGGAGCTAGGCGGCGAGCGCGTCGCGTGGCTGCAAGACCTCGTCACGCTCGAGAAGGATCAGGGCCAGACGCCCGCCCTGCTCGAAGCGCTGCGCCGCCTCGCCGACGCGGACGGCCGCGATCTCGATTCGCTCGTCGGTGCCGCCGACGTCGCGAGCAAGCTGGGAGATCGCGAGCAGGCGCTGGCGATCCTGTCGGCCGTGCTCGGCCGCGCGACCGCAGCGTGGCGCGGCACCGCGTCGATCAAGAGCGCGCGCTCGGTCGACGCCGTCGCGAAGTGGGCGATCGACGCGCTCGTCGATCTCTATCGCACGGGCGGCCGCGCCCGCGCCGCCGTCGACACCCTCGTCGAGGCCGCGCGCCTGCCGTTCGACCAGAACACGCGCCGCGACATGCGCCTGCGCGCCGCACAGCTCGCCACCGTCGAGCTCGGCGACAACGCGGCGGCGATCGACATGTATCGCAGCGTGCTCGCGTCGTCGCCCAACGACCTCGACGTGATCGAGCGCCTGGGTCACCTCCTCGGGCTCGAGGACCGCGTACCCGAGCTGCTCACGCTGCGCCAGATCCAGCTCGGCCTCGAGACCGATCCGGACAAGAAGCTCGCGCTGCGCCTCGAGCTCGCCAAGCTCGTCGGCATCGTCGAGGAGCGCGGCGGACGGCTCGATGCCCTCAAGGCCAACCTCGAGGATCGCCCGGGCCACGAGCCTTCGATCGATGCGGTCGCCGAGCTGCTGTCGAGCAAGGGCCAGCACCGCGCGCTCGTCGATCTGCTCGAGTCCCAGGCCCAGCGGCTGGAGAGCGCGAGCGACGTGCCGCGCGCCGCGAAGCTGTGGGCGCGCTATGCGCAGGTCGCGGAGACCGACACCAAGGAGATCGAGCGCGCGATCAGCGGTCACCGCCGCGTGGTGGCGCTGTCGCCGACGAGCGACTCGCTGCGCGCCCTCGCGCGCCTCAACCTCGAGCGTTCGCAGCCGGGCCAGGCCGTACCCTGGCTCGAGAGCTTGCTCGGCACCGTGCCCGCGAGCGAGCGCTTGCTCGTCGTCAGCCAGCTCGCGAAGGCGCACCTGTCGGCGAACCAGTCCGAGCGCGCGATCGCCGCGATCGAGGTCAACCTCGACGACAAGTCGCAGGCGCTCGAGCTGCGCACGCTGCTCGCGGACCTGTATCGCAAGGCCGACCAGTGGGAGCCGCTGGCGCGCCACCTGACCCGCTCGCTGCCGCTGCTCAAGGACGATCAGAAGATCGCCCGCGAGTTCGCGCGCGAGGCGTCGGCGATCTATCTGACCCGCCTCGGTTCGCCGGCGAAGGCGATCCCGGCGCTGGAGACCGCGCTCGAGCTCGATCCGACCGACAAGGATCTGCGGACGGCGCTCGCGATCGGCCAGCGCGTCGCCGGCAAGCTGCCCGAGGCGCGCGCCGCCCTCACCGAGCTCATCAATGACTTCGGCCGCCGTCGCTCGCCCGAGCGCGCCGCGCTGCACGTCGAGCTCGCCCGCGTGTCCCAGGCCGAGGGCAAGCTCGACGAAGCGATGACCGAGATGGAGTCGGCGTCGAAGATGGACGTGTCGAACGCGTCCATCCAGAAGGAGCTCGCCGAGATGGCGCGCACCGCCGGCCAGCTCGAGAAGGCGGAGCGCACGTACCGCGCGCTGCTCCTCGTCGTGCGCCGGCAGCCGCCGGGTGATGACGAGGCCGCCGTCGGCGCCAGCGAGGTGCTGTTCGAGCTGCACGAGCTCGCGGCGTCGCGCGGCGAGGCCGATCAGGCGAAGGAGCTGCTCGAGTCGGCGATGGAAGCGGCGATCCAGTCGGACGCCGAGGTCCGCCGCCTGCGCCGCAGCCTCGCCGCTCACGGCAAGGTCGAGCTGCTGCTCTCGGTGCTCGAGAAGCGGCTCGGCACCAACCCCGAGCCACAGAGCAAGGCGCGCCTGCTCTCGGACATGGCCGAGGCGCTCGCGCAGCTCGACCGTGGCAACGAGGCCCTCGACTCGCTCATTCGCGCGATCAACGTGGTGCCCGGCCGCGTCGATCTTCACGAGCGCGCGCGCGAGCTGTCCAAGCAGCTCGGCCAGACGGCGAAGTTCGTCGAAGCGGTCGACAGCGTCGTCGAGCGGCTGCGCCGCAAGGATGATCCGCCGCTGATCGCGAACCTCCTCATGCGCGCGGGTGACGCTCTCGAGCACGACGCCAACGATCTGCGCGGCGCGGCGAATCTGTATCGCCGGGTCGAGATCCTCGGCGAGCGGCTCGCCGAAGCGTTCTACGCGCAAGCGCGCGTCGCGGCCGCCCTCGGCGACACCGCGGAGCAGGCGCGCACGCTCGACAAGATGTTCGAGCTCGCCGGCACCGACGCCGAACCGACGCCCGCCCAGGTCGACGCGCTGTATCGCCTCGCCGAGATCTTCCTCGGCAGCGAGACGCGCCGCCGTCAGGGCTTCGAGCTCCTCGAGCGCGCGTTCGCCGCGGAGCCTCGGTGGGCGCAGGCCGGCCGGCTGCTCAAGGCCGCGGCTTCCGGCAACGCCGAGGACGAGCGCGTGATGGCGATGTACGAGCGCGTCGCGCGCAACGGCGGCGACGGCGAGCTGCTGCTCGACTTCCTCGAGCGGCGCGCGAGCCGCACCGACGCCACACCCGTGCAGATCCGCGAGGCCGTCGACCTCGCCGTCGAGCAGGGGCAAGATGAGCGCGCCGAGGCCCTGCTCGTGCGCGCCGTCGCGGCCGCCCGCGACACCGCCGATGGCCTCGGCTCGGCGCCGTGGGCCGTGCTCGCGCTCGCCGAGCGCCGGCTCGCCGCCGGTGATCTCGCGCAGGCGCGCGACCTGACGTTCGAGATCGCACCGATCGCGGAGGCCGAGCAGGTGGACGGCCTCGCGATGCGCATCGCGACCCGCGCCCTCGCCCACCGCCAGACCGACCTCGCCGCCGAGGTCTACGAGTTCCTGCGCGAGCGCAGCCCGGCCGACCGCGCGGTGTGGCAGCCGCTCCTCACGATCTATCGCGAGCTCGGCGACGGCGACCGCCTCGGCAGCGTGGTCTCGTCGACGCTGCCCAACCTGATGACGGCGGCCGAGCGCAATGCGCTGCGCCTCGAGCACGCGAAGTTCCTGCTCGAGAACCTCAAGCGCCATCACGATGCGCTCGACGTGCTGCGCGACGCGCTCACCGACGACGCGGACAACCTCGAGGCCGCCGAGCTATTCGAGGGCACGCTGCGTGCGCTCGGCGACGAGGACGGCATCGCGGAGTTCTTGTGGTCGCGCTTCCAGGACGCGCAGAACCGCGGCCACCGCGACTCGACGGTCGACGTCGCGCTGCGGCTCGGCGATCTCCTCGAGAAGTCCGGCAATCCCGACGCGGTCCGCGTCTATCGCGCGGCGCTGATCGTCGCGCCCGACGATCGCGAGATCCTGCGGCGCGTGGTCAGCCAGCTCGGCGAGCAAGACGATCCGCGTGAAGGCGCCGTGTTGATGGAGCGCCTGCTCGCGGTCGAGACGCCGGAGCGCGCGCCCGAGCTCGCGGGCAAGCTCGCGACGATGTGGGAGGCCGCGGGCGACAGCAAGGGCGTGCAGCGCACGCTCGAGCTCGCGCACGGCTCCGCCCCCGACGACACGGCGATCCACGATCGCCTCGAGAAGTGGTACCGCGATCACGAGCAGTACGCCGAGCTCGCCGAGCTCATGACCAAGGA
>DATLHR010000040.1:0-27908 GCA_035539815.1 Kofleriaceae bacterium | reverse complement strand
ATCACGAAGCTCGCGGTCGCGCCCTTGCTCGGCGCGCCGTCGACCGCGATCGATCCGATCGACGCACCGGGTCCACCGGCCGCCCGCACCGTCGCGCGGCACGCGGTGAGCCCGCCGCCCGTGCGGCCGGGGAGCACGAGCCGCAGCGCACCCGCGCGGACCTCGGCGAGCATCGTGAACCGCGTCGTGAGGTCGATGCTGCGCGCGATCGGCTGCACGCGGATCGCGTACGGCGACGGCGCTCCCTCGGGCCGCGCGACGAGCACGGCGGGGTCCGCGCCGAACATCGGACGCTCGTCGACACCGACGCTGCGAAACGC
Organism: Kofleriaceae bacterium; assembly: GCA_035539815.1. Classification (GTDB taxonomy): domain Bacteria; phylum Myxococcota_A; class Polyangia; order Haliangiales; family Haliangiaceae; genus JABFXX01. The sequence goes on along the minus strand of DATLHR010000040.1, from coordinate 27,588 downwards.
ACCCGGCACTGCCACCGCCTGCACGCCCGCCGCCGAGAACCCGGTGATCGTCGCACCCGCCGGGAGGTCGAGCTCGTAGCTCGCCGCGAGGCCGGTGCTCTCGTTCGCGATCCGCTGCCGGAGCTCGCCGGTGGCGACCGCGCCGCGGAGGTGCACCTCGAGCTCGCACGATGTCTCGGTGATTCGCGTAGCGGGCACCGGAGGCACCTTGGCGCCGTACTCGAGGAGCGTGGTCTCGGCGAGGGCCGCCTGGGCCGTGACGAGGATCGCGAAGGCCACGAGTTTCATGCGGCTTGGACAACAATCGCGAGTTTGGGTTGCGCGCGCCATTGCGCATACAATGGCCGAAGTGAAGGGGCCCACGGCTCGACCCAGGATCGGCTTCGTGCTGTCAGGTGGCGGATCGCGAGGGGCGTACGAAGCCGGGATCATTCATTACATCCGCACGGACCTCGCGCGCCGACTCGGCCGGCACGTGCCGATCGACATCGTGAGCGGCACGTCCGTCGGCGCGATCAATGCGGCGTTCCTCGCCGCGACGATAGACGACCCCGACGGGCAGGCGGAGCAGATCAGCGAGGCGTGGCGCGCGCTGCGGATCGAGGCGCTGATCAGCCTCAAGGGGCGCGACATCATGCGCGCGGGCAAGCTCCTGCTCGGTGGTGATCCGCCGCCGCCGGCGCCAGGAAGCTTTCGCTACGGCGGCATCCTCGATACGAGCGGGCTCGAGCGCTTCGTCATCCGCAACATCCCGTGGCGGGGCATCGATCGAAACCTCAGGGGGCGCCACCTCCACGCGATCTCCGTGTCGGCGACGCACGTCGGCACCGGGCATACGGTCGTGTTCCTCTCGAGCGCCGAGCCGGTGCCGCGCGAGTGGAGCCGCGATCCGTTCGTGCGGCACCGCGCGGCACGCATCGGCCCCCGTCACGTGCTCGCGTCGGCGGCGATCCCGATGCTGTTCCCGTCGGTGAAGATCGGCGACGAGTTCTTCACCGACGGTGGCCTGCGCCAGAACACGCCGATGTCGCCCGCGCTCCGGCTCGGCGCCGATCGCTTGCTGTTGATCTCGCTGCGCCACGTCGCTGCACCGAACAAGGAGCTCGAGAGGGAGCGCACCGAGGCCGCGCCCAAGCCGCTGTTCCTCGCCGGCAAGGCCCTGAACGCGCTGCTGCTCGATCACACCGAGTACGACCTCCAGCGCATGCAGCGGATCAACCTGATCCTCGAGGCCGGCAACGCGTCGTTCGGGCCGCAGTTCGAGCAGATGATGAACCACGAGCTGGTGCGGCTGCGCGGCGCGCCGCTGCGACGGATCCAGGCCGTGCACATCCGTCCATCGGAGGACATCGGCGCGCTCGCCGCAGACTTCGTCGCCGCCGGCAAGCTGCGCGTCGATGGGCTGCTCGCGCGCAAGCTGATCCAGCGGCTCGCCGAGGGTGAATCGCGGCACGAAAACGATCTGCTCTCGTACCTGCTGTTCGACGGCGGCTTCGCCACGGAGCTGATCGACCTCGGCCGGCGCGACGCCGCGAAAAAAGAAGACGAGCTCGCCGCACTGTTCGACGTGATGTCGACGGTGCCCGCATGATCGTCGCGAGGTAGGTCGCACCCGTCGCACCGGTCGCTGCCCCCGCTCCCGCTGGCTGGAATCGGCCAATCGGGTCGCCCCGGCCCGGCCCCCATGGCAATGTGCCCGCCATGCTCACTCGTCGCCTGTTGGCCATCGCGCTCGCGGCTCTCGTCGCGTGCGGTGGCTCCAAATCCGCGCCCTCCACGCCCACGTCTCCGACGGCAGACCAGGGCACGACGACCACCGCGACCACGCAGACCACGCCTGCCACCGGCGACGATGCGCCGCTCGCACTGTGGCCCAAGGTCAAGAAGGGCACGCTGTCTAACGGGCTCACCTACTACATTCTCCCGCACGGCAAGCCGGAGAAGCGCGCGTTCCTCTGGCTCGCCGTCAACGCGGGCTCGGTGCTCGAGGATCCGGATCAGCTCGGTCTCGCGCACTTCGACGAGCACATGGCGTTCAACGGGACCAAGCGGTTCCCGAAGCAGGACATCATCACGTACCTCGAAAAGATCGGCATGGGCTTCGGCGCCGATCTGAACGCGAGCACCAGCTTCGACGAGACGATCTACAAGCTCACCGTCCCGACCGACAACCCCGAGTTCGTCGGCAAGGGCCTCGACATCCTGCGCGACTGGGCAGGCGAGATCGCCTTCGAGCCGGGCGAGGTCGACAAGGAGCGCGGCGTCGTCCTCGAGGAGTGGCGCCTCGGTCGTGGCGCGTTCATGCGCCTGTTCGACAAGCACTCCAAGGTGCTGCTGAAGGGGACGCGCTACGCGGATCGGCTGCCGATCGGCACGCCCGAGATCATCAAGGGTGCGCCGCGCGACGCGCTCGTCCGCTACTACAAGGACTGGTACCGCCCGAACCTGATGGCGGTGATCGCCGTCGGTGACGTGGACCCGGCCGCGATCGAGAAGGAGATCACGGCGCGGTTCGGCGACCTCAAGAACCCCGCGAAGGAGCGGCCGCGCGCCAAGGCCGGCGTGCCGGCGGCGGACGGCACGCGGATCTCGATCGAGACCGACCGCGAGATGCCGGTCGCGCTCGTCCAGGTCGCGAACGTGATGGGGCACCTGCCCGAGGCGACGCGCACCGACTTCCGTCGCATCGTCGCCGAGCAGCTCTACTCCCAGATCCTCAACGAGCGCCTCGCCACGATCGCGCGTCGCGCCGAGTCGCCGTTCGCGGCGGCGCAGGTCGGCGTGCAGGGCTTCGCGCGCGACGTGTCGATGTTCAACCGCAGCGCGCAGGCCAAGCCCGGCAAGGCCGAGGACTCGCTGCGTGCGCTGTTCACCGAGGTGCTGCGCGTCGAGAAGCACGGCTTCTCGCAGGCCGAGCTCGACCGCGCGCGCGCGAGCATCAAGCGCTACTACGAGTCGATCGCGGCCGAGGCCGAGAACGAGGAGTCGAGCTCGTACGTCGCCGAGATCACGCGCAACTTCTTCGAGGGCGAGTTCATGATCGGCCGCCAGGCCGAGCGCGACCTGACGCTCGAGTTCCTGCCCAAGATCACCGTCGCGGAGCTCAACAAGCTCGTGAAGACGTACGGCGGCGCGGAGAACCGCGTGGTCTCGATCTCCGGTCCCGACGGCAAGCCGCTCCCCGACGCGAAGCGCGTGCTCGCGATCATCTCCGAAGTCGAGAAGAGCACCGTCGAGCCGTGGCAGGAGAAGGCCACCTCGACCGCGCTGATGGCGCAGCCGCCGAAGGCCGGCACGATCACCAAGGAGAAGCAGCTGCCGGAGGTCGGCGCCACCGAGTGGACGCTGTCCAACGGCGTGAAGGTCGTGCTCAAGCCCACCGACTTCGAGGCCGAGAAGGTGCACCTCACCGGTGATTCGCCGGGCGGCCTCGCGCTGGCGAAGGACTACGCGAACGCGCGGTTCTCCGACGACATCGCGAGCATCGGCGGCGTCGCGACCTTCGACGACGACGAGCTCGGCAAGATGCTCGCAGGCAAGCAGGTCAGCGTGAGCGCGTCGATCGGCGAGACCACCGAGTCCGTCGATGCGGCCGCGTCGACGCGCGACGTGGAGACGATGTTCCAGCTCGTCCACCTGCGCATGACGGCGCCGCGCAAGGACCCCGCGATGTTCGCCGTGTGGAAGCAGAACTACACCGACCAGCTCGAGTCGCAGCTCAAGGTGCCCGAGGTGAAGTACGGCATCGAGTCGCAGGAGCTGCTGTTCAAGAGCAACCCGCGCCGCAAGGTGCCGACGCCCGCCGAGATCGCGAAGGTCGATCAGGACAAGGCGCTCGCCTTCTACAAGGACCGGTTCGGCGACGCGACCGACTTCACGTTCGTCATCGTCGGCTCGTTCGAGCCCGCGAAGCTCAAGCCCCTCGTCGAGACCTACCTCGCCAGCCTGCCCGCGAAGGGCCGCGTCGAGAAGGAGAAGGATCCGGGCGTGCGCCGCGCCAAGGGCGTCGTCAAGAAGACGTGGAACCTCGGCAGCGAGCCCAAGGCCCGCGTGCAGCTGTCCTTCCACGGCGACGAGCCGTGGAGCCGCGACAAGGATCGCGACATGTTCATCCTCGGCCAGGTGCTCGGCATGCGCCTGCGCGAGACGCTGCGCGAGGACATGAGCGGCGTCTACGGCGTCGGCGCGTTCGGCTCGATCTCGCGCCGCCCGCGCGGCGAGCGCACGTTCGGCATCCAGTTCGGCTGCGCCCCCGAGGCCGTCGAGCCGCTGGTCAAGGCGTCGTTCGCCGAGGCCGCGGCGCTCGCGAAGGCGGGCATCAGCGGCGACTACCTCGACAAGGTCAAGGCCCAGTACCTCCGCGAGCGCGAGACGCAGCTCAAGGACAACGACTTCTGGCTCAACTGGCTCGCGGCGTCGTACCGCTACGGCGACGACCCGAAGATCATCCTCGATCCGTCGGGCATGATCGGCCGGATGACGTCGGCGAACGTGAAGGCCGCGGCGAAGCGCTACCTGGACGGGAAGCAATATTTCCAGGCCGTGCTGCTGCCGGCCGCGAAGTAGGCGTGCGCGCGCTCGCGGTGGGCCTCGCCTGCGCGGCGTGCAGCGCCGCGCGTCCCACCGGCCCGCTGCACAACGCCGGCGGCTCGCGTGATCAGCCGCCGGACTTTGACGAGTTGCACGAGATCATCAGCGCCTTCGATGACCGTGCACTCCCTGCCGGCTGCCCCGCCGAGGGCACGGCAGGTGACTACATCCGCAACATCTTCGAGGAAGGCACCGTCGGCAGCGGCGCCGGCGTCGCCCATGACCTGACCGGTGGATGCTCCACCGACGCGTCGTTTGCGCCGTCGCGACCGGGCTACTGGGTGTGCGAGGTCCACGGCTATCGCGAATACCTCGACGGGGCGCCGCCGTTCGACCGCAGCGTGGTGTTCTACGTGCGGCTCTCCGATCGCACGGCGGACCTGACGTCGCTCGCGTGCGCGAACCCGTCCAAGGGTGGTTAAGCCGGCGCACGACGCTGGCGTGTGCGCGAACCCGTCCAAGGGTGGTTAAGCCGGCGCACGACGCTGGCGTGGGCCGTCCGACGGTTGTCCGGCCGATATTCGGACAACGTCCGATCTGGGAGGGGAGAACCCGACTGAGGGTGGTCAGCGCGAATCCACAACTATTGGTGGGCTGTCCGAGACTTGTCCGGCCGAAATTCGGACAAACGTCCGAATCTCGGACGTCCGTGCACCGCAAACATGCGGGATCGCTCGCGCTAGCGGTGGCCAGGGAGATGCAGTCGTTCGACACGATGTCGCGACCGCGTCCCATCCTCGCAAACAGGTACTGGCTCCTCACCCGTCGCTGCGTGCAGCGCACGTTCCTGATGCGTCCGGATGAGGCAATGAACAATGCTTTCCTCTATTGCCTCTTCGAGGCCGCGCAGCGATTCGACATCCGCCTGCTGCTGGCACAGATGATGTCAAACCATCATCACGTCGTGCTCCACGATCCGGGTGACCGCGTCGTGGACTTCTACCATCGATTCCACACGAACCTAGCGAAGTGCGTAAACGCGCTGCGCGGGCGGTGGGAGAACGCGTTCTCAACCGAACCGACCTGCCTCGTCGAGCTCGCCGATGCTGAGGCGGTGCTCGACAAGGTGGTGTACACGGCGACCAACCCCGTAAAGGACGGCCTCGTCGAACAAGTGCACCACTGGCCGGGCCCGAAGACGACTCGTTCCCTGCTCGAGGGACGCGCGTTGCGGGCGAAACGCCCCGCATACTTCTTCCGCGATGACGGCCCGATGCCGGAGGAAGTGGAGTTTTTCTTCGAGCTTCCACCCGAGCTCGGCGACACGGCCGTCTTGCTCGAGGACGTGCGTGCACGCATTGCGAATGTTGAAACCGCGTGCGCGCGCGATCGGCAGCAGAGCGGCCGGAGCATCGTCGGCCGCCGTCGCATCGCTCGGCAGTCATGGCGCGAGTCACCGCACAGTCACGAACCCCGCCGGAACCTCCGTCCGCGCGTTGCTGCGCGAAGCAAGTGGGCACGCATCGAGGCCCTGCAACGCAACCATGAGTTTGCGCGCGAGTACCGAGCGGCGTGGCTTCGGTGGCGCGTCGGGTTGCCTGCGCTGTTCCCGCCCGGCACATACGCGCTCGCCCGGTTTGGCAACGTCAAGGTTCGCGCCAGCACAGAGCCTGACGTCAAAGCCTGAGGACACGTCGTTCTCGCTCGACCTCGACCTTCTGCCAAGCGTGTTCTCCGTCGAGAACGCGCCGTCGCGGCGTGGAGGCGGCGAGCCCCTTGGCAGCGTTCGACGACGCCAGCGATCCCGGAGCGCCGCTTCGGCGCTCCGGGATCAAGCCTAATCTGTCTCAGCACCCTCGGTCCGGGTCTCCCCGGGTCTCCCTGTCTCGGTCCGGGTCTCCCCCTGCTCTCCACAAACACCGACCTCACCACGCACGATGCTCGGTCGCATGCGCGCGAGCTGTCAAGCGCGGGCGAGTTCGTTTCAGGCGTGTCCGATGCACAGGACCGCACGATGATGAGTGTCCATCGACATGGACACTTCAAGATCGTTTGCTGACACGTCGGTAGTGAAGCGGCCCGCCCCGGTACCGCGCGCAACCGCTCGGTCAAGCTCGTGATCGCACGTTTTCGCGGCACTCTCGGCGCAACAACAGCGCCGTGGCTTACGTCCTGCACCGTGGGTGCGGGCGCTGGTCGGGTGGCCAGCACGCGGAGGCTGCATCGTAGCTGACGCGTCTGGCGGGCAAAGGAGGGATCTCTAACCAGGAAGGACGCAGGCACACATGACCAGAGTGGTGTTCTATGGGTTCGGTGCGTACGTGGGAACTGTCAACGGACAGCGGCTTTGCTCGTGGTGGCCGGATGACCCTGACAGCCTCGGGTGGTCGAGTGCACTACTCGTCCCGATCGACCTTTCGAAGACGCCATCGGCTGCGCAGAGCGGCGTGATTCCGGTGTCCGCGGTCCAGGTCGATGACGACATCACGAGCGGAGGCCTTTCGGAAGTTGGCCCGTTGTTCCCGCTGGGCCGCTCGGCAGGGGCGTGCTGGATCCGCGATTCCTACTGGAACGGGCTCGGTGGCAACAAGCCGCCGCGCCAGCCGGGGACCCAGTTCTTCGATTATGAGCTGACCTCGGTGCAGTACTTCGACGGCGAGCTCGGCGATCGTCGGTTCTACGGCTATCACGCGAAGATCCTTGCGGCGCAAGGAGGTCTGTCGCACGTCAAGATCTGGCAACCGGGCTGGGCCAAGCCGCCAAGCCAGGACGTGATGACGATCGCATGGCTCGACCTCGCGCAGGTCTCCGATCCGAACTTCACGACGATCCAGAACGCCGGTGACGAAGGAGCGCTGTTCCTCGATCGGGCCACCGCGCAGTCCTTGAGTGCGCGACGACCCAAGATTCCGAAGGACTTCGGCTTCGGTGAGCTGCTCTAGTCGTCCGGACCTGCAAGCGCGCAGCGCATGCCGAGTGAGAAGACCTGCATCGTGATCGCGCGATCATTCTCGATCGCCATGTAGCTCGCCAGATCGTTCACGGCGCTGTTCCAGTTTCCACCGCGCGTGATCCGCGCGGAGCGGTCGCCATCGGGCGGCAACGAGTCGGTCCACTCCTGGACGTTGCCTGCGAGATCGAGGACTCCATCGGGGCTCCGGTCGAGCGGATGCGATCCGACCTCCGCCGTCTCAGGAGGCTCTCCCCCGATTCGAGCGCGGCCGGCAACTCCCTCTGTGCCCCACGGGAAGTTCCGTCGAGGCAACGGATTGGGTGTGCCGTCGGGGAGGGTCTCCGCGCCGCGCAGTGCGCGAGTCCACTGGTAGGTCGTCGGAAGTTCCTTCCCGAGGAAGCGGCAGTACGCATGAGCGGTGATCCAGTCGATGCCTGCGACGGGTCTCCGAGAACCGCGCATCGATTCGAGTGCCGTGTAGTAGCGCGGCTTGGACATGCCCGTGAACGCGGCCATGTCGTCGAACACCGAGAACGCGGCGTTGGTGACTTCGGTGCGGTCGAGGAGGAATGCCGGTAGTCGCATCCGCTGCTCGACGCTCTCGTGGGGCTCGGCGACGAGCTCCGGCGCAGGAGGCTCACCAGCACCGCCATAGACGAAATCGCCGGCGCTGATCTCGACCATATCCGCACGCGTAGCTTGGCACGTAGGAACGCGAACCTTGATCATCCTGGAATCTGCGCGCCGGATGTAGCCCGGAAGACGCATCGGGATCACCGACGGCGAGCACCCGAGGCGGTCGATCATCAAGAACGATGCTCCACCGTGAGCCTCGATGGGCTCCACGAGTGCGGTGCCTTCAACCACGGGCGCCGAGCGCACGATCCACTCGTCCTGGAACGGTACGCCAGGGGTTGCGGGATCCTCCGGATCCGGCGCGTGAAGCGTCCACGTGTACGCCCCGAGCGTCGCGGGTACCGGGATCGCCTCGAGCTTGATCGGGTCCCAGTCGAACGGCTCGAGCGCGAGCGTGAACTTGCCGAGATCTCGCGCACGCAGCGAGGCCTGCACGGCCGCGCTCTCGCTCGCCGCGTGCGAGCGATACATCGCGACGCTCGCGATCGAGGTGAGCACGACGAAGGAAGCCACGAGCGTGGTGATCAAGCGGCGGCGGACCTGACGCGAGCGATCGACGAGGCGCGAGGGCGTCCACGCGCCGGCGTCGAGGTCGCGCTTCTGCCACTCGCGGTCGAGCTCGATGATCGCATCGGAGTACGGTGCGATCTCCTTGAGCTCGGCGCGGCCGAGGAGCGACGGGGTCTGGGGCCGCGAGCGGCGCAGGTGATAGCGCACGAGCTCCATCGCGCGCCGGCGATCGAGATCGCGGCGGTCGATCCAGGCGAGGACGCGCGGGACGAGGCTGTCGTGCACGAACTCCCAGCCGGCGTCTCCGGCGGTGCGGACGCGGACGAGCAGGCCGCGCGAACGGAGGGACTCGAGCACGGCGAGGACCTCGTGACGCTCGTGCTTGGCGCCGACGATGTCGAGGAGCTCGCGCTCGGGGCGCATCGCGCGCTCCTGGCCGACGACCAGCGCGAGGAAGAGGTCGCGCGCGATGCGATCGCGGCCGTCGGCGAGCTCGGTGTCGAGGACGCGATCGAGGTGCTCGCCGACGATGGCGTCGAAGCCGCCGAGCGCGCGGTAGTGCGCGAGGGTGAACGTGACGTCGCCCGGGGCGAGGTCGTCGTAGAGGACGGAGCACGCGAGCTGGAGGTGCGGCGGGTAGACGGCGGGCGCGCCGCTCCAGCCCATCTCGGGGGCGAGCGCGCCGGCCGCACGCTCGAGGTCGCCGAGCAGGGCATCGAGGAGCTCCGGCTCGATCGCGAGGCGGCGTTCGGTGACCGGGCCGACGATGGCGTCGCGCGCGCCGTCGACGCCGAGCGGTGGGAGGCGGATGATCGGGATGCCGGGTTCGAGCTCCTGCGTGTGCGCGACGAGGCGCGCGAGGTAGTCCTCGCGGATGGTGAGCACGACGGCGACGTCGGCGTCGGCCGGCCAGGCGGCGAACGCGAGGACGTCGCGGACGAGCTGGCTCGCGTCGGTGTCGATGAGCGCGCTCTCGAGCTGATCGAGGATGAGGACGAGCTTGCCGCCGCCACGCGCGTGCCACGAGGCGATCGCCTGGGCGACGGTCGGGGACTGGGGGCAGATGGCGGCGATCAGGGCCGAGGTGTTGTCGCCGCGGACGCGGTGATAGATCGATCGCACCCCGAGGGCCTCGAGCCGCGGGACGAGGCCGGCGCGCAGCATCGACGTCTTGCCGACGCCGGACGCGGCCGTGTAGATGACGCTGCGCCGGTAGAGCGCGTGCTCGGTGAGGACGCCGAGGTCGAGCTCGCGACCGAACAGGCGGCCACGATCGTCCTCGGTGAACGAGGCGAGGTGATGGAACGGACGCGCGGGGAGCGGCTCGCTCTCGGGCCGTGGCTCCTCGAGGGACGTGCCGGTGAGCGCGGCCGACAGCTCCGCGGCCGTCTGGTAGCGACGCGCGGGGTCGACGGCGAGCGCGCTCTCGAGCACCACGCGCAGGTCGGGATCCTCGATCAGCTCGGCGAGCGGTGGCGTGAGCGTGAACGCGTTGGGCCGGCGCCAGCCGGTCAAGAGATTCACGAACACGAGCGCGGCGGAGAACAGATCGGAGCGCGCGTCGACGCGACCCTCCATCATCTGCTCGGGCGCCATGTACGCGGGCGTGCCGCCGGCCGACTGCGCCGGACGATCGGGCGCGCGCAGGCGCGACAGGCCGAAGTCGACGAGCACGACGCGCTCGCCGCCGTCGGAGCCCGCGCGCGGGACGACGATCGCGTTCGCGGGCTTGATGTCGGCGTGCACGAGGCCGGCGTCGTGCGCGGCGTCGAGGCCGGCGAGCAGCTGGCGCACGAGCTCGACGGCGCGCTCGCGCGGGACCTTGCCCTCCTTGATCACCTCGTGGAGGTCGCGGCCGTCGAGCAGCTCCATCGCGAAGAACAGGCGGCCGTCGTGCGTGATGTCGGCCTGGTAGATGCGGACGACGTTCGCGTGATCGATGCGACCGACGCTGCGGATCTCGTGCACGAACAGCCGGCCGTCGTCGGAGGCGGGATCGATGTCGGCGTTGAGGACCTTGAGCGCGACGTCGCGCTCGACGGCGAGCTGGCGCGCGCGATAGACGGTGCCGAACGTGCCGCGCGCGACGAGGCGATCGACGCGGAACCGTCCGGGCAGCACGGTGCCGGTGAGGTCGTCCGGGCCGGCGGGGCGCGGGCGCAGGCTGCGCGTCGACAGCTGCGAGCGGCGCACGTCCCAGAACCCGGCGAGCGGCGGCGGCTGCGCGATGGTCTCGGAGGCCTCGCACGCTTGCACCGCGCCGGCGGGGACGCGGCCGGTGAGATAGCTCGCGAGGCTCGCCATGGTCACCGTGCCGGTGCGCGGATCGAGTGCCTCCCCGCACAGGCCGGCGAGCATCGCGTTTGGTAGCGAGTCGCGCTCCGACGGTGTGTCGATCGCGATCAGATCGCGCTCGCGCCGGGTCCCGAGCGCGTCGAGCCACACACGTGGCGTCGCGTCGCCGTGCGCGGACAGTAGGACGACGAGCTGGTCGGCGCGCGCGTTGACCAGGCGATCGCGGATCCACGCGAGCGGCAGCGTCGCGTCGTCGGGGTACTCGCGAGGCTGCGCACCGGTGACGAGCGCAGCCTGGCCGTGGACGTCGATGATCGTGCCGAGCAACACGAGCACCGCGACGCGCGCTTGCTCGGCGACGAGCTCGTCGACGTGGCGCTTGATCGTCGCGCGATCGGCCCCGTAGCGCTCGCCGGACGCCGCCGTGAGCCGGCGGATCTGCCACAAAGCGCCGGTCGCGAGGAGCGCCTCACCGATCTGGCCGAGCGTGTGCACGCCGGAGGCATCGAGCGCGGTCCCTCCGTGGGCGCCGTAGCCGGCGACCAGCAGCGCGGTCCCATCGAAGCTGCGCGAGGCCATCCTCGCGCGGATGCTACGCGATCGCTGACCGAGCGCGCAGTCGTATCGCGACCTTGCACCAGGTCTACGTAGTTGCCGGTATCAGGACGCGGCCTTCTCGTCCGCGACCAGCTGGTGCTCGACGAGGCGGTGGTAGGTCCCGCGCCGCGCCATCAGCTCGTCATGCCGGCCCTGCTCGACCACGCCGGCACCTTCGATGACGACGATGCGATCGGCGTCCCTCACGGTGGAGAGCCGGTGGGCCACGATGATCGTGGTGCGCCCCTCCATCAGGCGCGCGAGCGCGGCCTGCACCGCGGCCTCACTCTCGGCGTCGAGGTTCGAGGTCGCCTCGTCGAGGATCAGCACGCGCGGATCGGCGAGCAGCGCGCGGGCGAGCGCGACGCGCTGCTTCTGCCCGCCGGACAGCTTGGTGCCGCGCTCGCCGATCATCGTGGCGTAGCCGTCGGGGAAGCTGGAGATGAAGTCGTGCGCGAACGCGTCGCGCGCAGCCTGCTCGATCTCGGCATCCGTCGCGCCGTCGCGGCCGTACGCGATGTTGTCGCGGATCGTGCCGGAGAACAGCACCGGCTCCTGCGCGACCATCGCGAGCGAGCGGCGCAGGTCGGCGAGCGAGAGAGCGCGCACGTCGACGCCCTCGAACAGCACGCGGCCGGCATCCACGTCGTAGAACCGATAGAGCAGCGACAGGATCGTCGACTTGCCGGCGCCCGACGGACCGACGAGCGCGACCACCTCGCCGGGCTCGACGGTGATGCTGACGTCGGTGAGCACGGGCTGTGCGCGGCGCGATGGATACGCGAACGACACGTGCTCGAGCGCGATCGCGCCCTTGCCGGCGGGCAGCGCGCGCGGCGCGTCGGGGCTGCGGATATCGGGGACCGTATCGATGACGGCGAACAGGCGATCGGTCGCGCCCGCCGCGCGCTGGAGCGAGCCCCACAGGCTCGCGAGGTCGGCGAGCGCACCCGCGACGATGAACGTGTAGAGGAAGAACGAGGTCAGATCGCCGGCGGTGAGCTCCTTGTTGATGAGCGCGCGGCCGCCGAGCCAGATCACGAGCGCGACGCCGACGTAACCCGCGGTCATCGCGGTCGAGAAGAACCACGACCGCGCACGCACGAGCTTGAGCGTCTTGCCGAACGCACCCTCGACGCCGCGGCGATAGCGCTGCGCCTCGTAGCCCTCGCGCACGAACGCCTGCACCGTCGAGATCGCGCCGATCGACTCCTGGACTTGCCCCGAGACGCGCGCGAGCTCGTCTTGCACCGCTCGCGACATCTTCCGGATCTTCTTTCCGAAGTAGATCGTGGTGACCACGATCGGCGGCACGATCGCGAGCATCAGCAGCGTGAGCTTCACGTCGATGATGAACAGCAGCACCATCGCGCCGAGCATCTGGATCGAGTTGCGCAGCGCCATCGACAGCTCGCTGCCGACCACACCCTCGACGACGGTGACGTCCGACGCGAGGCGCCCGACCAGCTCGCCGCTGCGCCGCTCGTGGAACCAGCCGAGCGGCAGCGTGAGGATGCGATCGAACACCATGCCGCGCAGGTCGGCGACGACGCGCTCGCCGAGCCAGCTCATGCTGTAATGACGCAGCCACACGAGCACGGCATTGATGACGAACACGCCGACGATGCCGAGGACGATCCAGTCGAGGTCGCTGGACGTGCGCGCACCCATGCCGACGTCGACGGCGGCGCGCGCCGCCCACGGATACACGAGCGTGATGCCCGACCCCGCGAACAGCGCGGCGAGCGCGAGCGCGAACCGCCCGCGATGCGGGCGCACCAGCGGCACCAGGCGCCACAGCACCGCGAGCCGACGCCGATCCGGACGCTCGCGCTCCTCGACCGCGCGCGGATCGTCGACGTAGGGCCCGGTCACGTGCCCTCCTGCATAGCGTGCTCGCAGCGCGCTGTCACCTGCGATACAAGCGCCCGATGCGGACCCACCTGATCGCGCTGATGGCGCTGGCGGCATGCGAGAAGACGCCGACGAAGGCGGCGCCAGCGAAGGGCGCCGACGCGCTGTGGGCGCTTGCCCCGGCGAAGCTGCAGGCCGGAGTCGTGATCACGCCGCGCGCGCTCGACCTGCTCGAGGGCGGCGCGCTGCGCGTGCAGTCTCTCGTGCAGACCGCGCCCGAGCTCGGCTTCCTGAAGGCGCGGCTCGACGAGGTGACGGGCGAGCTCGGCGACTCGTTCAAGGCGCTCGCCGACGTCGGCCTCGACAAGACCCGAGGCTTCGCTTGGTTCGCCGACGAGGCCGACAACTGGATCCTCGTCGTGCCGGTCGCGGACCGCGCGAAGCTCGGCAAGCTGGCCGGCGAGGATCTCGGGACCGATCCGAACAAGCTCGGCAAGCTCGTCTGCAAGACGAGCGACGCCACGCTGGTGTGCGCGACGACGGACGCCGCGCTCGCCGCCGTCGGCAAGGGCACGGTGCCCGCCGAGATCTCGGCGGTCGGAGCGCGCGGCGACATCGAGGGCGTGGGGCGGGTCGAGACGATCGCGATGGGCGCCGTGATCCAGCTCGAGCGCGGCGAGCTCGTGGCGCGGGTGACCGTCTCCGGGGTGCCTGGCATGTGGGCATCGCAGCTCGCCGGGAAGGCCAAGCCACGCGTCGAGGGCGATCGTTCGGTCGCGTTCTTGTCGATGCCGATCGCGTTACTCGCGCAGAGGCTGCCGGGCGAGCTGCCGCTGCCCGGCGGTGGCACGGCGGGCGAGCTGTTCGCTTCGGTGAACGGGCCGCTGACGCTCACGATCGACGCCGGCAGCAACATCCCCGACGTGCGCGTGCCGGTCGGCGATCCGGCGCCCGCGCAGCGCCTCGTCGACAATTGCAAGGAGCTCATCCCGGCCGACATGCTCGCGGCGACGCAGACGCCGGGCACGTGCCGGTTCAAGGTCCCGCAGTACGCCCTCGAGCTCGACGCGTGGATCGACGGCAAGGAGGTCCGCATCGGCGCCAAGCACCCCGCCGCGACGGGGAAGACCGCGACGCTCACCGCCCTGGGCAGCGAGATCGCGGCGAAGGAGTGGACGACCTCGCTGTGGGGACGCGGCACGATGCTCGGGGCCAGCGAGTTCCCGGGGATGGACGTGCAGCAGCTCCCCGACGAAGCCGCCGCCACCGTGCGCGCACTCTCGCTGCTCAGCGAGCTCGGTGTCGCCGTGCGCGCCGACGGGGACAAGGTGTCCGGCGTGCTCGGCGTCCGCACCGTGTTCGCGAACCCCGACGACGTCGTGCGGAAGGTGCTCGCGATCTCTCCGGTCGATATCATCGCGGGTACGTCCGACGTAGCGAAGGCCATTGCGGCCGGCGCGCCGGGCTCGCCATTCGCGAAGGACTTCGACGCAGGCCAAGGCGGCTTGATGGTGCCCACCGCCGTCGTCGGCATGGTCGCCGCCGTCGCGATCCCCGCGTTCATGATGTACAGGCAGAGGAGCTTGCAGCCCGAGCCAACGACGCCGCAGGGGAACCTCATGCAGTCCGTCGACCCCGGCGTCGTCGAGACCCCGAGGTGGCAGACCAAGTGAGTCAGCTCGCCACCGCGCGAGCGCTCGCCGCCGCGCATCCCAGCGGGAAGCTGCCGTGCCCCGTGTGCACCGCGAGCTAAGCGATCGGCGCAGGCGGCAGCGTGTCGACGATCGAGCGCAGCGCCTTCGGCTCGCTCACCGGATACAGCACGCCCGGCTGCTGTGGATCCGGGTAGACGCGGACGAAGTTCTCGTCGAGCAGGACCTGCGCGAAGTGGTACGCGTCCGGCCGCGCCGACGGCAGCGCCAGCTCGCAGCTCGGCGCCGCGAGTAGCCCGGGCATCACGCCGCCCTCGTCGCGGCGCACGAGGCGCAGGATCTCGCGCGCGGAGTCGCGGTCCACGAGGCGGCGCGGCCACCGCGAGGCGGAGACGATCGGCAGGGCGGGGAGGCCGTCGAGGTCGAGTGCGCGCGGATACGGATCCGGGCGCACGCTGCCGGCCTTCGCTTCCTCGCGCTCGCGCAGGTCGGTGCTGCTGACGAGGAGGAACCGCCAGTCGGGGTTGAAGCCGTTGCTGGTGTAGTGGTTCGCGAACGTCATGTTGCTCGTGCCCCAGACCTCCATGCCGAGGATGTCGGACAGCGCGAGCAGGGTGTGCTTGCCGGCCTCGGTACACGCGGTGTTGCAGCCGAGCAGGCGCACTGCGTGGATGCCGAGCCGTGGGAGGATGTCGAAGTCGGCGAGCTCGCGGAAGAACGCGGTCACTGTCGGGCTCGCCGCGTCGATGATCCACTCGCCCAGCTGGAGCAACGACGTACCGGGGACCGAGTGGCCGATGAGATCGAGCGTCTTGGGCGGCGGGGTGATGTCCGCCTCGTCGACGGCGGCGACCAGACCTCCGAACAGCACCTCGAGATCGGCGCGCCCGTCGACGAGCAAGCGATGCGTCAGCAGACTCTGGATGCGCGCGAGCTCCGCATCGGCGTGACGCGTGACCACGGAGATGTGGGCCTGGCGGATGAAGTTGGACATCTTGCTCATGGTGTTGCCTTGCTGTTGGTCATGACCGCCCCTTGGACCCGCCACCTGCTGCATTGTCTTCACGACGCAGCTGGAAGTCGTTGATCAGGTTGTAGAGGTGCGAGCGGGCCATATCGAGCTCGCGCGCCGTCTCCGTGACGTTCCAGTCGTTGCGCTGCAGCGCCTCGAGCACGATGCGCCGCTGAAACTGGCGGGTCGCCTGCTGCAGCGTGAGCGGTGCGGACTGATCGTCACGCGCCGCCTTCGGGAACACGTGATGCTCTTCGAGCGTGGATGCCTTCTCGCCGTGCGCGCGAATCGCCGCGGCCTCGATCGCGTGAGCGAGCTGGCGCGTGTGGCCGGGCCACATCGCCTCGCGACATGCGGCCAGCGCGCGCCGCGAGACGACGAGCGATGGGAGACGGTGCTTCTTGCACGCCTCCGCGCAGAAGTGCTCGACGAGCTCGGGGATGTCTTCGCGCCGCGCATCGAGCGCGGGCACCTCGAGCGGCACCACGTGCAAGCGGTAATAGAGATCGGCGCGGAACTGCTTCGCGGCGATCTTCTCCTCGAGGTTCGCGTTGGTCGCGCTGATGATCCGCACGTCTGCATGCGTCGCTGCGGTCGAGCCGAGCGGATGATACTCGCGCGTCTCGAGCAGCTGCAGCAGCTTTGCCTGCGCAGGTGCTGACAGCTCTCCGATTTCGTCGAGGAACAGCGTCCCGCCCTCCGCTGCGGCAACCTTGCCCCGTCGCGCGACGGTCGCAGTGGAGTGCGCGCCTCGCTCTGCACCGAACAGCTCGCTCTCGATCAGCATCTCGGGAATCGCGGCGCAGTTGAGCTCGACGAAGGGCCCCGCCGCGCGCGGACTGTTGTTCGCGATGGCGCGAGCGAGTACGGACTTCCCGGTACCCGAGGGTCCGGTGATCAGCACGTCGACCTCGAGGTGCGCCACGTACGACGCCGAGTGCAGAAGTTGCGCCAACGCGCGCGAGTGCCCCACGATTTCCGGACAGCGCAGGCGCGTGCGCGCGTCGCGCGTGTGGTCGACGCGATCGGGGTCATCGCGGCGCACCAGGCGGTCCGCGAGCGGCGCGAGCTGACGCGCGAATAGCTCCGCGCGCTCGCGATCGTGTGGCGTGAACATGCCCGGCCGCGTGCGTCCCTGGAGATAGATCACCCCGATCGGAGGATCGACGCCGACCGGTGCGCACAGCACGGCCTGGATCGCATGTTGGCGGACGCTCCCCAGCTCCGAGAACCGTTCGTCCAGTGTAGCGGACGGTGTCTCCACCGTTCGGCCGTCGAGCAGCGCCTGCGCGATGATACCGCGCGAGATCGACGCTCGGATGGTCGCGAGGTCCTGCTCGCTGCAGTGGTGGCCCTTCCAGAATGTCGGCCGCAGGTCGTCGCCGTACAGCTCCAGGTACGCGGTCGCGGCGCCGGTCACCTCGACGATGAGTGCGAGCGCCTCGTCGAGGAGCGGCTCGATCTCCAGCTTGCCGCCCAGATCGAGGAGTCTCCTGTAGAAATCACGTTCGTTAGCAACGCCTTCAGGCGCCACAACCGACATCGAACGATCAGTATCAGCCCTCGACCCTCCCCATGTCATCGGTGGCGTCACAAGCAAATCCGCCCACATGGCGGTGTCCACTCCACAGGACGCTCCCGATTCAGCATGTCCACTCTACTGGACACTACGCACCTCTGGTGACCGCGCTCACGTACCCAAACGTAACGTGAGCTACGTAGGGAAGGTTTTCGAGGGATTGCATGCTGCGGTACAAACGATCGCGATGAAGTTGATCTGCTTCCCCTTCGCGGGTGGTGGCTCGCTCGCCTACCGCAACTGGGGACGCGACCTCGGCGTCGACGTCATCGCCGCGGCGCTGCCCGCACGCGAGGCGCGCCACGCCGACCCGATGCCCACCAGCATGGCGCCGCTGGTCGCCGATCTCGCGACGCGGCTGGCCGAAGCGACCCGTGGCCCGTACATGCTGTTCGGTCACTCGATGGGGGCGAACGTCGCCTTCGCGCTCGCTCGCGAGCTCGAGCGCCGCGGCACCGTGGGCCCGCGATGTTTGATCCTCTCCGGCTGCAGCGCCCCGCACCTGCCGCCCCGGTTCGCCCCGATCCACGGGCTGCCCGAGCCCGAGCTGATCAAGGAGCTGCGCGACTACGGCGGGACGCCGCAGGCCGTGCTCGACGAGCCCGAGCTGCTCGCGTACTTCCTCCCGATGCTGCGCGCGGACCTCGCGGTCAACGAGACCTATGCGGTCACGGCGATCGAGACCGTCGCGACGCCGATCGTCGCCATCGGCGGCAGCAACGATGCCTACGTCACGCACGACGAGCTGACCGCGTGGGCCGCGTTGACCACGCGCGGTTGCGAGACGCACGTGATCGAGGGCGGGCACTTCTTCATTCAAGACCAGCGCGCCGAGCTGCTGGCGCTGGTGCGCGAGGCGATCGCGCGTCACCGCTAAGCTGCCGACCGAACCTCGCGCGCTGCCTCGGGTGCGATCGCGCGGCGCGCGGCCTCGAGTGCTTCGCGCAGCTCCCCCACCGTCTGATAGCGATACGCCGGCTCCTTCTCGAGCAAGCAATCGATGATCGCGGCGAGCGCGGGCGGGGCGTGTCTCGACCGTGGCGGCGTGACCATCACGTGCTTCAGCACGAGATCTTCGAGCGTCTCGGCCACGAACGGCGGCCGGTCCTCGACGAGCTCGAACAGGATGCAGCCGATGGCATACAGATCACTGCGCGCATCGTCTGCGAGCCCGCACGCGCGCTCGGGCGCGAGATAGCTCGGCGTCGCGAGCGCCGCGTCCATGTCGGTCCGCAGATCGCGCGGCCCGAGCTCGATGCGAACGAGCTCGCCACCAGCCTCGACGACGAGCAGCTTCGCAGGGCACAGATCGTGACGCCACCGCCAGTGTGCATGCTCGTGCGCAAGGGCATCACAGATCTTCACGCCGACCTCGACGACCCACGCCGGATCGCAGGTTTCATCGGGCGTGTACGACATGTTCGGACCCGAAGCAGATCCCATGCCTCCCGGTCGCCGGGGTAACGCTGCTCGATCGCAGCCCGCGACGTGCTTCCTCGGCGCGACGCGCGCGTCCGCACGGGACTGCAGGATCGATAGGCTCGCCTCGTCATTCGACCGCGTGTGTACGTACGCACCTGGCGCCAGCGCGCCTGGTCGCTATACCGCGCGTAGACCTCGAGCCGCTTGCCAACACGATCCCGCCCGGGATCGTGCTCACGCAGCGCTCGGTGGCAACGGGGTACCATCACGCGATGCGCGCTCTCGTCGTCGCGATGCTGATGGCCTGCTCGTCGCCAAGTCGTCCGCATGCTGACATCGCACCGCCCAGGGCGAGCACGACGGCCGTCGATGCCGCGCTCGCGGAGCCCACGTCGCCGGCCCTGGAACCAGAGCCCGCGCCGCCCGCATCGCCGTCTGCGGCGAGCGGCAACGTCGGGACCTGGCGCGAGGTCGCGAAGGCGCCGCGAGCTGCCGGCGCTGGCGTGCCGAGCCGCACCGAACCCGCGCCCGGCAGAACCGACTCCGCAGGCCAGATCTCCGGCTACTGTCCGCCGCGCGCGGTGGTGTTCGAGCTCGGCAACGGGCACAGCCTCGTCACCCGCGAGCCGTGCTCGGGAGTCACCGAGATCACGATCCGCGAGGGGAAGCGCGAGCGGCGGGTCGCCGACAGCATCCTGTATGGCGTCGTCGGCACGTGGCAGGTGCAGCAGCTCGATCAGAACCGAGTGCTCATGATCTCGCAGGGCACGACGACCAACCTCCAGCTCGTCGATCTCGCCGCCGCACGTGCCCGCTGGATCCGACTGCCAGTACCCCTCGAGCGCGGTCAGGGATTGCTCGTCGCGCACGATCGCGGGGAGATCTTCGTGTGGGGCGGGACGGTCGAGGTCGCGATCGGCAGCCAGGGCTGCGAGAACCCACCTCCCAACATGGGCTGCGATCCCGTGGCGATCGTGAAACACGTTCCCAACCCGAAGGTGTGGGCGCTGCGTCCGGACTGAGTGCAGCTGCGCTACTTGCACCTGGAAGTGATCCAGATCGCCCTCGATCGCATTCGCGCTGATGCGGCGATTCGTCGTCGAGAATCGCCTGATACGATGCCGCTCGTTCCAAGACGACAACAGTAGGAGTACCAATGCAGTTCCCGAGCGTGGCCGCGCGCAGTTCTGGCGCGGCGGTCCGGGGGAGTGGGCCGATCTCGAGCGAGCATCGTGCGGTCGCGGCATTCGCATCAGCCATCGCGAACACGCACTCGCGATGGTGGGCCGGCGGCGTCATCTGCGCCGCGGCGTTCGTCATCGTCGCATGCGGCGATAACCCATCTCGCGTCGCGCCCGATGCGGCGCCCGATGCGGCGCCCGATGCGGCGATCGATGCGCCGATCGACGCGGCGATCGATGCAGCGCCCGATGCGGCGATCGACGCGCCACCCGATCCGTGCGAGGCGTGCGTCGAGATCGCGGCGTGTTCGGCGGCGGCGCCGACCTGCGCGTGCCCTGCCGGGTATGAAGGCGATGGGACCGTGAGCGGCACCGGCTGCCAGGACATCGACGAGTGCGCTACGAGCACGGCGAGCTGCGACTTCGCCACCTGTACCAACACGCCCGGCTCGTTCACGTGCTCGGGCATCTACGGCGCCTCGCCGTTCCAGAACATGCTGGTGCGGATCGATCCGGCGACGATGACCGGGGTCGACCTCTATTCGTTCACGCTCGAGGGCTCGACCCTGAACGGCGTCAACGGTCTGGCGAAGGATCCCACGACGGGCACGATCTACGCGATCGCGAAGGTCAGCGGCACACGTCGCCTGTGCACCGTTGACATCACGTCGGGCGTGCTGACGCCCATCGGCGACCTGAGTGACCGCTTCGCCTCGATCACCTTCCGCGGGGACGGTCAGCTGTTCGGGGTCACGGGCGACGGCGCGACCGTCCCCGAGACCCTCTACACGATCGACAAGGCCACGGCGGAGAGTACGTTCGTCGTCGCACTCGGCAACGGCGCCGATGGCGAGGCGATCGCCTACAATCCCGACGACGATCACTTCTATCACTGGTCCGGCAACGCCTCCCTGGTGTTCGAGAAGTTCCCGGCGACGCCCCCACACACCATCACGAACATCCCCATCACCGGCAGCTCGGCCAACGAGGTGTTCGGTGCGCTGTGGCGTCCCACGGGGACTCCGGGCGGGGAGTTCGTGGTGAGCAACATCTCGTCGGAGATCGTGATCGCGACGCCGGGGGGCACGCACACCGTGGTCCCGGGCAGCAAGCTGCCCGACGATCTACGTGGCCTCGTCGAGCACGTCGCGCTGCCTCACCGCATCGAGCCCGCGACGGGCAGTGTCGACGGCGGAGACACCGTGCGCATCCGCGGCCAGGGGTTCAGGTCGTGGCCGATCACCCATGTTGTATGGAACGGCATCACCACGCCGGTGACGGTGATCGACGACACCACGCTCGAGCTGACCACGCCTCCGGGCGCTGCCGGACCGATCTCGATCGAGCTCGAACACGCCTCCGGCAACCAGGTGCGGTGGCCCGATCAGTTCATCTACGTCACCACGATGGCGCGGCAGCCCGAGGCGAACGCCCGCCGGCGGCGGTAGCGCGACCCGACCTCGACGGGTTCCACCGACGCACGTCTGGCGCGGCCGCCGCGGAGCTCCGTCAAGGCGCTTCGTGTTCGCCCTGCCGGAACAGCCTCCACGAGGTCGGCGCGCTCGTCGTCCTCGCGCGTCGCACGACCGCGGACTGCGCAGGCCGGGCCGCGAGTCGAGGATCAGCCCGACTCGCTCGACGCGATCCACGCCGGCGTGTCTCGGGCGCCGTCTCACGCGAGCCCGAACCGACGCAGCGCTTCTGCGTTGTCGGCTCGCCACGCCTTCGCGGCCTGCTCGAAGAACTGACGTAGGTCCTGCTCCTCGGCGTCGCGCTGGAGATCGTGGCACTTCCGTCCCGACAGGCGGTACTGCATGTCGGCCACCTCGCAGCGGCAGAACACGCAGTCGTCGTCGTACTCGGCGGCGAGGATCTCGTCCTCGGAGATCCCGTCCGGGATCGTGCTCACGCAGCGCTCGGGGGAGTACCCGACGCGATGCAGCGCCTGTGACAGCAGCGCCGTCGCGAGCTCGCCAGACTCGTCGGGGAAGCCGAGGCGCATCAGCTCGCCCCACACGATCTGCTCGACCATGTAGAGCCGGTCGAGCATCACCACCCGCAGCACGTGGCCGTAGATGCGATCGGCAAGCACGGCGATGCCGGCGCGCTGATCCATGGTGACGCCCGACGAAGACAGCTGCGCTTCCACCGTGGGGGGAGGTACCGGCTCGGCCTGGACGGGGCTCACGGCGCACCTCCGTGCACGCCGTTGGAGTGGGCGTTCGCGTTGGCGGACGCCGCGGTCGCGGCACGCGCCTGCTTGATCAGCGCGGCGCGCAGCTGCGCTTGCAGGGCCGGGTGCTCGTCGAGGTGAGTCATCGCCTTGTCGCGCCCCTGGCCGAGCTTCTCGCTGCCGTACGAGTACCAGGTGCCGCTCTTCTCGACGAGCCCGAGCTTCTCGGCGGTGTCGACGAGCTCGCCGAGCTTGTTGACGCCGGTGCCGTAGAGGATCTCGAAGTCGGCCTCGCGGAACGGCGGCGCGAGCTTGTTCTTGACGACCTTGACCTTGCACTGGCTGCCGACGACCTCGTCGCCGCGCTTGATCGACTGCTTGCGCCGGATGTCGAGGCGGACCGAGCAGTAGAACTTCAGCGCGTTGCCGCCGGTCGTGGTCTCCGGGTTGCCGTAGACCACGCCGATCTTCTGGCGGAGCTGGTTGATGAAGATGACCACGGTCTTCGTCCGCGAGATCTGCGCCGTCAGCTTGCGCAGCGCCTGGCTCATGAGCCGCGCCTGCACGCCCATGTGCGAGTCGCCCATGTCGCCCTCGATCTCGGCGCGCGGCGTGAGCGCGGCGACCGAGTCGACGACGACCAGATCGATCGCGCCCGTGCGCACGAGCGTGTCCGAGATCTCCAGCGCCTGCTCGCCGCAGTCCGGCTGCGAGACGAGCAGGTCCTCGAGGTCGACGCCGAGGCGGCGCGCGTACTCGGTGTCGAGCGCGTGCTCGGCGTCGATGAACGCGCACACACCGCCGACGCGCTGGGCCTCCGCGATCGCGTGCAAGGTCAGCGTGGTCTTGCCCGACGATTCCGGACCGTAGATCTCGATGATCCGGCCGCGCGGCAAGCCGCCGCAGCCGAGGGCGACGTCGAGCGCGACCGAGCCGGTGGGGATGACCTCGACTTGCTGCACCTGGCTGCCGTCGAGGCGCATGAGCGAGCCGGAGCCGAATTGCTTGTGGATGGCGCGGATCGCTTCGTTGATGGACTTGTTCTTCTTGTCGTCAGCGGACATGGGAAACCTCCGCGGCGCGCACGTCCACGCGGCGTGCCTGCGCAAGCCCGCGGATCTGCATGACCGCATGTCCGGAGTGTCCGAGGCTCGGACGACTTTGTCCGAACGCCGGACGATCAGGGCGTGATGAACGTGGCCGTGATGCGCGAAGCCGACGACTGGAGCGGCGCGTAGCGCGTGAAGTCGCCGGCGGCGGCTCCCGGCGCACCGACATACGTGCGGAGCTCGATGACGTACTCGGTCTGCGGCGCGAGCACGGCGCGATCGATGAGGAGGGAGGTTCCGGTGAACGTGTACTCGCGCTCGCGGACGATCGGCGAGGTGGCGCGATACAGCGTCGCCGTGACGTAGTCGGCGACACCGGGTACGCCGGGGGCCATCTCGTCGAGCGCGAACGTGAGCTCGAGCGGCCCGCTACCCGGCGTGAGCGCGACGCCATCCGCGCCGGCCAGGCTCTG
The DNA here is from genome assembly GCA_035539815.1 of Kofleriaceae bacterium. GTDB lineage: Bacteria > Myxococcota_A > Polyangia > Haliangiales > Haliangiaceae > JABFXX01. The sequence continues at coordinate 3,672 of DATLHR010000040.1, read as the reverse complement.
CCCGCCGAGCGCGATGTCGATCGGGATGCCGACCTGGAAATCGAACACGAAGTTCTTGCTCGCGACGTCCGTCGCGTTCATCGCCGCCATGCCGGAGTAGGTGAGGGCGCCGCTCGGCAGCCCGCGCGGCGTGAACAGCTGGAGGTGCGCGATCGGGGGCAACACGGCGGTGTCGAGCACGGGCGTGCCGAACGCCTTGTCGCCGGTCAGCTGCGTCCCGGGATCGTTGATGTCGCCCGGGTTGAGCGCGATGCATCGGATCAGCGGGATCATGGCCGGGCCGCGCAGCGGGGCCGCGAGCGGGTTCGTCACGAACGCGGGCATCACGGTGCTCGCCGCGAGGCCGTACATCGCGTGCGACATCATGTAGCCGGCCGATGGCGCGAACCGTCCGACCATGCGGAGGTAGGCCGCCTGCGTGATGTCGATGTTGACGCCGCCTCCCTGGTTCTGGAAGTAGCTCGGGGCCGGCTGCTGCGTCGAGTCGGGCCCGGTCAGCGGGATCGCGAACACGGCCGAGCCCTTGGCCTGGAGGCAGGGGAGCGTGCCCGCATAATCGACGAGCACGACGCGGTCGCCCTTCGCCGGATCCGGTGCGAGCAGCGGCCCCGAGATCACCTTGAGGGCGCTCGGGGTCACCGGTTGCGTCGCGACGGTGCCACTCGCCGTCGGCTGCCCCACCGCCCACACGCCCGTCGTGTACGCCCGGATGTCGGTGTACGAGAACGTGCCGGCGGGCTGGAGGCGGTAGCTCGCGTTCGCGGGGACCGGCTCGCGATCGATGCCGCCGAACTGCACGACGGCGGCGCGACCCTCGCCGACCGCGGGCGCCCAGTGCACCTCGTGCGGCACGTCGCCCGCGGGCGTGAACACGAGCCGCCACGGCGTGCCGGGAAACTCCGCGGGGATCGTGACGGCGCCCGCATCGTAGGTGGTCGGGGAGAGCGGTCCGTCGATGCGGCCGACCTGCACCGTGGGTGCTGGATCGAGCGGGCGCGTGATGACCGCGTTGGTCGCGGCGCCGTTGTTATCCGTCGTGGCGACGAGCAGCTCGAGCCGCGCCGTGGGCAGCGGGGCCTCCGGGGGGCCTTCGCCGACGGGCGCGTCCCAGCGGACGACCGGATCGTTGCCCCAGATCTGGTTGCACCCCGCGAGCGCGGCGACGAGGCCGAGCGCGATCCGCATGCGCGCATCCTGGCACACAATACGTGCGACAGTCACGCCGTGAAGCTGGACGCGCGCCTCGGGCTGTTCATCACGCTCGTCTCGACGTTCATGGTGTGCCTCGTCGTCGGCGATCTCGTCGGCGGCAAGCTGACGTCGTTTCATTTCGGCGGTCGCGAGTGGGTGTTCTCCGTCGGTCAGCTCGCGTTCCCCGTGACGTTCATCCTCACCGACATCCTGAACGAGTTCTACGGCCGCGCCGTGATCCGCCGCGTGACGGTGCTCGCGTTCTTCATGGTCGGTCTCACGTTCGGCATCGTGTACGCCGCGGGCGGGATGCCGTGGTGGCCGGGCACCGCGGCGCCGGGCTGGGACGGCGTCACGCCGGCGTCCTTCGATCCGGTGTTCACCCAGGCCACGCGCATCCAGCTGTCGTCGATGGTGGCGTTCCTCGTCGCCAACTACGTCGACATCTCGGTGTTCTTCATGTTCAAGCGGATCACGCGGAACCGCTTCTTGTGGCTGCGCGCGACCGGCTCGACCGCGGTCTCGCAGCTGATCGATACCGCCGTGATCTCCGCGCTCGTGTGGGGCGGCAAGCTCACGTTCGACGAGTACGTCACGGTCGTGATCACGTCCTACGTGATCAAGCTCGCCGCGGCGATCATCGTCACGCCGATCATCTACGCGCTGCACTCGCTCATCGAGCGGGTGTTCGGTCTCGAGCCCGCGCCGCCCGAGGTCGCGAGCGCAAATATTGCGGGCTAAGGCGTGCGCCACTCGGCGGCGAGCGCGCAGCCGGAGAGCCCGACGCGCTTGGCCTCGGCCTCGAGCGCGGCGGCCTTGTCGTTGCCACCGAGCGGCTGGATCTTGATCAGGAACTGGCGCGACTCGGGCGTCTTGAGGTTCGCGGCGAGCCAGTTCGCGACGATCAGCGTGCGCGAGTCGTCATCGGGCGCGTTGGCGCGCGTCATCACGTCGCACAGGGCCTCGATGTCCTTCGCGTACTCCGAGCCCGGCGGCGCCGCCCGTACGGACTGCCCCGAGGCGGGCGCGTCGCCCTCTCCTTTCTGACAGCCAACGCATGCGAGAACGAGGCAGGCACCGAGGGTGAACTTGGTCATCGGCCGAGGCGTAGCAGCACGAGATCTCTGCGTCCATGCCTTCCGGGCCAGGCGTGGTTGTGGCTAGATCACCTCATGGCATACGTGGTCGCTGACCCCTGCGTGAAGTGCAAGTACACCGACTGTGTCGCGGTGTGCCCCGTCGACTGCTTCTATGAGGGCAAGAACTCCCTCGCCATCAACCCGGACGAGTGCATCGACTGCGGTGCCTGCGAGCCCGAGTGCCCCACCACGGCGATCTTCGAGGAGAGCGAGCTCCCCACGAAGTGGGCCGTGTACAAGGACATCAACGCGCTCGTGAGCGGCGCGAAGAAGTCCTCCGACGTCGACAGCGGCAGCTGGCCCGAGCACCTCAAGGCGCAGGTCCCCAGCGCCGAGGCGTGGCCGAACATCACCGAGCAGAAGAAGGCGCTGCCCGGCGCCGACGACGCCGCGAAGGAAGAGAACAAGATCGCCGCGCTCACGCTCGAGGGCGGCGGCTGATCGTCACAGCAGGATGACGCACTTGGCGCCGGAGCTGCCGGTGCCGTTGTTGTCGGTGCGGCACTCCACGGCGGGGCCGCCGGTGGAGATCGAGACGAAGAAGTCGAACGGCCCCATCTCGCCGTTCGGCACCGGGTACGCGAGCGTCACGATCTCGGAGGCGCCCGGCAGCAAACCCTGCGTCGTGGTGACGGTGCCGAGGAGCTGCCCCGCCGAGGACGTGCCCCGGTAGAACGCGATCGGCACGCCGGCCGGCACGCCGATCGAGCCGTAGTTGACGACGCGCGCCTGGATCATGACGGTTGGGCAGTCGGAGACGTCGACGGCGACGCTGCTGACCGTGAGGTCGGGGGCGTTGAACGCGCCCGCGCCCTGCGCGTTCATGCGGTAGTTGTTGAGGCCCGGCGTGGTCCAGTTGTTCATCTCGGTCGCCGGGATGCTGCCGTCCTGGCCGACGTTGGTGACGTGGTACGTGTGCTCGTTCCACACGCGGCGCGTCTTCATCCACTTGTTGCTCGGATCGCCGAACGCGCGAAGGCCTTGCCTGCCGCACGGCTGACCGTCGACGCAGTAGGGGCACGCGTCGCGCACGATCTGATCGTTGTTCGCGACGACGAGGAACTCGGAGCGGTTGTCACCGTCGACATCGACGACGATCGGGTACTCGATGCCCGTGCGCGAGCTGTTCTCGGTCTCGAGCAGGACGTCGCCGGTCGTGCCGTCGTAGACGCGCAGGAAGCACTCGTCGTTGTAGATGACCTCGGCGGCGCCGTCGCCCTGGAAGTCGAACACGCTCGACCCGGTGACGCTCGACGACACGTCCTGCGTGATGCGTGACCACAGGACGCCGACGTCGGTGCCGGCGGTGGCGCAGTACACCGGATCGCGGGTCGCCTTGCAG
>DATLHR010000039.1:0-6298 GCA_035539815.1 Kofleriaceae bacterium | reverse complement strand
TGCGCGAGGTGCGCCGTACCGAGCACGCGCAGGGCCGCTTCACGCTCGTGTTCCTCGGCGAGCGCGATACCGGCGACGCTCCGCAGATCGAGCTCACCCACAACTGGGATCAGACCGAGCCGTACACCGGCGGTCGCAACTTCGGCCACGTCGCCTACGAGGTCGACGACATCTACGCCGCCTGCCAGCGGTTGGTCGATCACGGCTACACGATCAGCCGGCCGCCGCGCGATGGGCGCATGGCGTTCGTCCGCTCGCCGGACGCGATCTCCGTCGAGCTGTTGCAGAAAGGCGCGGCGCTCGCGCCCGCCGAGCCGTGGAAGTCGATGCCCAACGTCGGCGAGTGGTAGCTCAGCGCTGCTGCGCCGCGCACCAGTCGATCACGTCGGCGGCCGGCTGATCGTGTAGCCGTGATCGACCAACCGCTGGCAGGCGGCGTAGATGTCGTCGACCTCGTAGGCGACGTGGCCGAAGTTGCGACCGCCAGTGTACGGCTCGGTCTGATCCCAGTTGTGGGTGAGCTCGATCTGCGGAGCGTCGCCGGTATCGCGCTCGCCGAGGAACACGAGCGTGAAGCGGCCCTGCGCGTGCTCGGTACGGCGCACCTCGCGCAGGCCGAGCCCGTCGCAGAAGAAGCGGAGCGCGGCGGGCAGGTCGCGGACGCGGATCATCGTGTGCAGGTAGCGCATCGACGAAGGTTATGATGTTCGCCCATGGTCGTCGACGAGCTTCCGCCCGCGGGCCTGAGCTGGGGCGAGTACGTCGAGCGGTGGGTGCACGATCGCGGCGGCTGGTTGCCACTCGCGGATCAGTTGATCCATCGCGCGGGTGACCGCGTCGACGTCCCGGCGGATCCGCAGACCGTGGAGCGCGGGTTGCGCCGGCTCGCGCGGCGCGGTCACAAGCCGGGTGGCCAGTACGGGCGGTGGATGCTGCGGCTGTTCGGCGTGACGTCGCCCGTCGAGCAGTGGGTGAAGTGGCTCGGCACGTACCACACGCGGTTCGCGGATCTGCCGAGCGGGCTGCGCCTCGAGCAGCTGTCGCTGTGGAACCGGCCGCCATCGCGGAGTCGCCGCTCGTGTGCTGGATCGAGCTCGGGATCGCGATGGCACATCACAGCCGCGCCGACGTCGACGCGTGTCAAGCGTGGCTCGCGCGCGCGGAGCGGCACGTCGCCGCGGCGGGTGTCACGGCCGAGATCGAGCTGCACCTCGTGCGCGGCGAGCTCGCGACGCTTCGCGGAGATCACGCCGCGCTCGCGCATCACCTCGCGCTCGTCGACGAGCGGCTCGCGACGACGCAGCTCCCCGACACCGACGTGTTGCCGTATCGCGCGCGGCTCGAGGCACTGCGCGCGGCGCGGTTCACGCGACCGCCCGCGGGCGAGGCGGTGGATCTCGAGCGTGCGCGGGCATGCTACGCGGCGATCCCCGACGCGGCGATCCCGTTCGTCGCCTTCCGCCGCTACCTCGGGCTCGCGTACTGCGCGTGGCAGCTGGGCGAGACCGGCGAAGCGGAGCAGCTCGCGCGCCGCGCGATCGACGAGGCAGGCGACGGCGGCCTCGTGCGCATGCGCGTGATGGCGCTCAATCTGCTGAGCCGGATCGTGCCGCCGGCAGAGGCGCCGCCGCTCGTCGAGCGAATGCAGCGGCTGGCCTCGGCGCTCGAAGATGAGGCGCTGCTCCGTCGCTCGCTCGCCGGCGCACCGACGCCGCGGTGAACGCGCGCTTCGCCTCCTCGAGGACCTCGGTCGCCTCGTCGACGTCACCCCAGCCGAGGACGTGCGTCACGCCGGGGCCCCAGTAGTTGGCGAACCACAGCTCGAGGATGTCGCGCACCGCCGGATAGCCCGCGTCGAGCTCGTCGAGGTCATGCAGCCGCGAGAACCCGTTCGCGAGCGCGTCCTCGAGCGGCACGGCGAGCAGCTTGTCGTCGCGCTCGGCGTCGTCGCCCATCTTGAGCACGCCGATCACCCGGGTGTGCGCGACGTGCCCGCGCTCGATGCCGCGCCCGAGCACGACGATGTCGAGGCCGTCACCATCGGCGGCGAGCGTGCGCGGCACCATGCCGTAGTTGACGACGAACGGCAGGTAATCGACCTCGCGCGGCCTGCCGTGGTCGCGGTCGCGCTGCCAGTGCATGCGGCCGTCGGCATCGTCGACCTCGAACTTGGCGACCGTGCCGCTCGGGATCTCGATCACCGCATTGACCACGCCCGCGCGCTCCTCGGCCGGAAAGCCGCGCGCGAAGTGGCGCCTCCCCGCGACCGTCATGCGATCGACCGCGCGTGCCTCCGCGGCGACCGGTGCGCCGCCCACCACCGCGCGCCGGGGCACCCCCGCGCACGGCCACGCGGCGAGCAAGGCCAGCAACAACATGTTCCATCTGTCCACGTCCCATCCCTACGCCTGGCCTCGGCGGCTCACCAGGACACGATCTCGGACATCTGCCCCGGGCTCTGGTAGAACGCGCCGTCGGCGCGGCATAGTCCTCGTCGGTCCACGCGTTACTTCGACGGAGCGCCATGTTTCGCAAGCAAGACACCAAGATTCACTTCGTCGGCATCGGGGGCATGGGGATGTGCGGCATCGCCGAGGTGCTGGCCAACATGGGCTACAAGGTCTCGGGCTCGGATCAGAACGACACCGAGATCACGCGTCACCTCGCGCAGATCGGGTGCTCGGTCCACCGCGGCCACCGCGCCGACAACCTCGGCGAGGCGGACGTCGTCGTCGTGTCCAGCGCGATCAGGGGCTACAACCCCGAGGTCGAGGCCGCCCGCGCGCGCCAGATCCCGGTGATCCCGCGCGCCGAGATGCTCGGCGAGCTGATGCGCATGAAGTACGCGATCGCGGTCGCGGGCGCGCACGGCAAGACGACCTCGACGACGATGATGCACACGGTGCTGATGGCCGCCGGCTACGATCCGACGGCGGTGATCGGCGGCCGCGTCAACTCGCTCGGCCTCGCGAACGCACGCTGGGGCAAGAGCGACTACCTCGTCGCCGAGGCGGACGAGAGCGACGGCTCGTTCCTCACGCTGACGCCCACGGCCGCGATCGTCACCAACGTCGATCCCGAGCACCTCGATCACTACGTCACCTACGACAACGTGAAGAAGGCGTTCACCGACTTCTGCAACCGCGTCCCGTTCTACGGGATGAGCGCGCTGTGCCTCGATAACGCGGGCGTCAAGGAGATCCTGCCAAATCTAACGAAGCGGTTCACCACGTTCGGCATCACGTCGCAGGCGACGTACCGTGCGCGCAACGTGCGGCCCGACGGGCTGACCACGCGGTTCGTCGCCTGGCGCCACGCCACGGAGCTCGGCGAGGTCGTGCTGCCGATGCCGGGCGCGCACAACGTGCTCAACGCGCTCGGCGTGCTCGCGATCGCGGACTTCATGGGCATGCCGTTCGAGACCTACGTGAAGGCGATCGCGCAGTTCGAGGGCGTCGCGCGCCGGTTCACCGTGCGCGGCGAGGTCGGCGGTGTCACCGTCGTCGACGATTTCGGACACCACCCCGCCGAGGTGAAGGCCACGCTGTCGGGTGCGCGCAGCTCGTTCCCCGGCCGCCGCCTGATCGCTGCGTTCCAGCCGCACCGCTACACGCGCACGCGCGATCAGCTCGCCGAGTTCGCGCGCGCGTTCCACGACGCCGACAAGGTCGTCGTGTGCGACATCGCCGCGGGCGGCGAGAAGCCGATCGACGGCGTGAGCAGCGAGGCCGTGGTCAAGCTCGCGCGCGACGCCGGCCACAAAGACATCACGTACATCGGCAAGCGCGAGGACGTCGCGCCGTGGCTCGACGGTCACGCCAAGGCGGGAGACCTCGTGATCACGCTCGGCGCCGGCAACATCCAGCTCACGTGCAACGAGGTGATCGCGCTGCTCGAGAAGCGGCTCGGCGCGGCGACCAAGAAGAACCTCGTCCGCATCGACGAGTCGAGCGCGACGGTCGCCCGCTGAGCTTCGCGCCCCCTCAGAGGGCGAGCGTCTCGAGGAGGGCGATCAAGGTATCGATCTGGTCGCGCACCATGTCCTTGTCGCTGCCCGGGTCCATCACGTCCGGCGGCGATGGGTCGCCATCGACGAGCTCGCGCACGTGCTCGAGGATCGCGAGGGCCTCCTCGAAGTCGCCGTCCTCGATGTGGTTGGCGGCCGCCTGGAGGCGGTTCGCGAGCGCGTTGCGCCGGCCGCGCTCGGCGTTGGCGTTCGGCCCGGTGAAGCTCGCGGCAGGGATCTCGGTGACGTCGTTGGCGATCTCGCGGACCTCCTCGGCGAGCGCATCGCCGCTGAGCCCCGGGACCAGCGGATCGGGATCGACGCCGTCCGCCAGCCCGTCGCCATCCGTATCGGCGTCGACCGGGCTCGTGCCCGCCGCCAGCTCGTCGCCGTCGCGCACCGAGTCATCGTCGGAGTCGGGATCGCACGGATCGAGCGACGGCAGCGTGACGACGAGCGCCCGCTCCTCGCCGTCGATGATGCCGTCGCCATCGCTGTCGATCGACCGATCGGGGGTGCCATATGCGTACAGCTGGTGCAGTGCGGTGCCTTCGCCGCGAACGACCAGGCTCACGTTCAGCGTATCCCACTCGGCGAGGCAGAGCGTCGCGGGGACCTCGGTGCTCGACAGCACGTCGCCGGCCTCGTTGGACAGGAACACGCCGGCGGACGACAGGGGAAACCCGGCCAGGGTGGTGCTGCCGTCGAAGAGGACGGGACCGTAGCCGACGCTCACCTGATCCCAGGTGTTGAGAGGGTTGTCCTCCATCCAGACGTGCATGTAGTTGAGCGCCGTCGCTGGATTCGCGAGATCGCGAACGACGGTGTGCGCGCCGATCTGGATGTTCAACGCGGTCACGAGACCGTAGTGATACTGCTGGTTCCCGAGCAAGCCGCCGCTGGTGGCGAGCGCGGGATCGTAGGTCGCCGTCGCCGTCACCGCGAGCAGCGGCGGCAGCGCGGCCTCGAGTGCTGCGGGTGCCCCGGCGACCTGGGGCCCGGACACGCCCTCGGGGCGAGTGATCCACGTGTTGGTCTGAGCCGAGCCATGGAACGTGACCGGGGCCGCGTGTGCGGCGGAGATCGCGGTGGCGAACGGAGCCGCGTAGGCGAGGATTCGCAAAGAGCGTGTGCGCATCTGGCACTCCAGAGGCAGGATCTGGACCAGGTGTCCTACATCGGTGGATGGCGCCGGAGGCACGAACGCGCACTCGTGGTCCCGGCCTTGCGCACGGACGGCGCAATTCGCGTCGAGTCGACTCGCGCCGTTGGTGCACGACCCCAGGTGAGCCGTGCGTCGAGACAGCGATCTATAGTCGCGCCCAGCAGGGAGAAGCAGCGATGAAGGGTTCGACGACGGAGGGCGACAGAGTCGAGTACGCCGGCGCGCGCACCAAGGCGCGGCAGGCGCGCATGCGCGCGGCGTTCGCCCTGGTCATCGTCGCCGCCTGCAAGCAGGCGCACGACCCGCCCGCCGGCAGCGCGATCCTCGCGCAGTCGCGCGAGCTGGCCGCGAAGATGTGCGCGTGCAAGGACGCGGCGTGCGCCCAGCCGCTGCGCGAGCAATGGAACGCGCTGACCAAGTCGCTGCCCGGCGCGGAGTTCACGGCCGAGCAGGTCGAGGGCCTCGCGGCCGAGGACCAGCGGTTCGTCGCGTGCTGGTCCGCGCTCGCTCCGCAGGCGAAGTGATGCGCCTCGCTCGCGACGTCCCGCTCGCCGGCCGCACCACCCTCGGGGTCGGCGGCCCCGCGCGCCGGCTCGCGCACGTCACGACCATCGACGAGCTGCGCGAGGCGCTCGCGCTCGCCGGTGACGAGCCGGTGCTCGTGCTCGGCGGTGGCTCGAACCTCGTCGTCGGTGACAGTGGGTTCCCGGGCCTCGTCGTCGAGCTCGCGCTGCCCGGCGTGGCGATCGTGCCCGACGGTGATCACGCGCGCGTGACCGCGGGTGCGGGCGTCGTGTGGGATGCATTCGTCGCCGAGGTGATCGATGCCGGGCTGTCGGGCGTCGAGTGCCTGTCGGGCATCCCCGGCCTCGTCGGTGCGACGCCGATCCAGAACGTCGGCGCGTACGGGCAAGAGGTCGCCGACACGATCACGCGCGTGCGCGTCCTCGATCGCCAGACCGGCGCGGTCGAGGATCTCGCGCCCACGGCGTGCGGGTTCGCGTACCGCACCAGCATCTTCAAGGGCCACGATCGGTGGATCGTCGTCGAGGTCGAGCTTCGCCTCGCGCGCCGGCCCGACAGCGCCCCGCTGCGCTACGCCGAGCTGTGCCGCGCGCTCGCGATTC
>DATLHR010000038.1:0-8321 GCA_035539815.1 Kofleriaceae bacterium | reverse complement strand
CGGTGCGTGACGAGGCCGATCATCGAGAGGAACAGGATCAGCAGCGGCAGCTCGAACACCGCGCCGAACGCGAGCATCATGTTGCGCGTCAGATCCAGGTAGTCCTGCATCATGATCTGCGCTTGCTGCGTCGCGTCCGCGTAGGTCAGCAGGAAGCCGTACAGCCTCTCGAGGACGAGGTAGTAACAGAACACCGCGCCGGCGGCGAAGAACACCGCCGAGCACGCCGCGAACCCGACCGTGATCCGGCGCTCGCGCTTGTAGAGGCCGGGCGCGATGAACTTCCACAGCTGATAGAAGATCGCGGGCGACGCGACGAAGATGCCCGCCCACAGCGCGACGGACATGTCGACCCAGAACGGCTCCGTCAGGCTCTTGAACGCGAGGTGCGGCGTGCCGAGCGTCTTGGTCGGCCACACGTTGAACAGCGGCTGCTTCAGCCAGTCGTAGATGTCGCCGGCGAAGTAGAAGCAGACGCAGAACGCGGCGACGAAGAACAGCGCCGCCTTGCGCACGCGATCGCGCAGCTCGCGCAGGTGCGCGAGGAACGGCATGCGGCTCTCCTCGAGATCCGCCTCAGCGGGCGTGGACTCGAGCTCTTCCTCGTCTCGCGCGCGCCTAGCCATGGTCTGGATCGGATCCCTTGGCGACCGTACCGGCGGCGGGCCGGATCAGCTTCGCCAGCTCCGCGTCGTCATCGGCAGCGGCGTCCGGGGCGGGCTCGCTTGCGTCGAGGTCGTCGGCCTCTCCGGCGGTGGCCGGGAGGCTGACGCGCGGCGGAGCGTTCGCCTCGTCGGCGGCAGGCGGCTCGGCCTCGGGTAGCGCGGCGGCGGCCGCGGCGGCCTCGACCTCGGGAGATGTCGCGGGCGGCTTGAGGGGACGCGGCCGGACCGGAGTCTCCTCGCCGCGCAGCGCGCTCTTCAGGTCACGGATCGCGCCGCCGATCTGGTCGTCGCTCTCGATCTGCTGCTGCAGGGCGCGCGACTGCTTCTTGATGTCGCGGATGCCCTTGCTGATCTGCTTCGCGGCGGACGGCAGCTTCTCGGGCCCAAGAAACAGGAGGGCCACGATCAAGATCACGATGATCTCGCTTCCGCCCATGCCGAACATCGCGGCGCAGCATACCACCCGATCGCAAAGGTGACCCGCGGCTCGGAGACGCTCGCAGGCTCAAAACTCGCTGGCGCTGCGCCCGAAGTCGGTGGGCGAGGTTCCAGGCGTACCGGCCACGTCCGAGGGCGCCGTCCCGGCGCGGAACCACACCGCGAGGCCATTCGCCCCGGGCGCCGCCCGCAGCCCTGACTCGCGGTCGATCGAGACCCGCTCCATGCCCTCGGGCGGCGGTCCGGGCACCGGGAGCGCGGGGCGCTGCGCCTCGGCCAGCCGGATCGCGCGCATCCACAGCGGCAGGGCAGCGCGCCGGCCATCACCGTCACGCCCGAGCTTGTGGACCGGGTCATCGAAGCCGAGCCACACCGCGGCGAGCGCGCGGCCCGTGAACCCGACGAACCACGCATCGGTGTTGTCGTTGGTCGTGCCGGTCTTGCCGGCAGCGGCGCGCCCCAGCGAGCCGGCGGCCGCAGCCGTACCGCGTGTCACGACCGCCGCGAGCATGTCTTGCAGCTGGAACGCGGTGCGCTCGTCGAGCAGCCGGCCTCCCTCGGCGGACACGCGCGCGTCGGGATCGAGCCCCGCGGTCTCGGCGATGCGATCGAAGCGGTGCGCGGCGTCGAGCCACGGATCCTCGGGGACGGTCGCGTCGAACACGAGGTCGTCGCCGCGTCGCACGCGCGTCACGAACCGCGGCGCGACCGCCCAGCCGCGGCGCGCGATCACGGCGTACGCGCGCGCGAGCTCGATCGGCTTCACGCACGACGCACCGAGCGCCATCGGCCGCACGTCGGCGAGCTCGCTCGTGATGCCGAGCCGCCGCGCGAGCGAGATCACCGGGCCGGCGCCGACGCGATCGAACACGTCGATCGCGGGGGCGTTGAGCGACGCCGCGAGCGCGTCCTGCGCGAGCACGACGCCGCGGAACCGATTTCCGGACTTCGGCTTCCAGTGCACGTTCGTGACCTCGTCGTACTCGGCGATCGGCGCGTCGCGCAGCGCGGTGCCCGGCGTGATCGCGCCGGTCTCGAGCGCCGCGCCGTAGACGATCGGCTTCCACGCCGAGCCCGGCTGGCGGCAGCTGCGCAGCGCGCGATCGAACTGATCGTTCACCTCCGCACCGCCTCCGGCGGACTCGCCCGCGCCCCACGCTCGCCCGCCGACGAGCGCCTCGACGTAGCCGGTGGTGTGGTCCCACACGAGCGCCGCGACCTGGGCGCCGCTCCAGGTGTCGGCGTGCGCGGTCGCTTCCGCCTGCAGCGCGGTGCCCAGCGCGGGCAGGGCGGCGGTCTCGATCACGAGGCCGCCGCGCGCCATCTCGTCGGGCAGCGCCTCGACGACGAACGCGCGGACCTGCTCGGTATACCAGGGCACGCGCGTGCCGTAGCTCGCGCGCGCGCGCCGCAGCTCGATCGGCCGCGCCGCCATCTGCGCGCGCGTCGCCTCGTCGATCATCCCTGCGCGGTGCATGCGCGCGAGGATCTCGTCGCGGCGCGCTTTGGCGTCGACCGGGTTCTTGTACGGATCGAGCCGCGATGGCGCCTGGATCAACCCGGCGAGCAGCGCGGCCTGCGCGAGGTCCACGTCGCCGACATCGCGATCGAAGTACGCGCGCGCGCCCGCGCGCATGCCGTACGCGCCCTCACCGAGGAACACGAAGTTCAGATACGTCTCGAGGATCTCGCGCTTGGTCCACCGCCGCTCGAGCTTGCGCGCCATCAGCGCTTCGCGCGCCTTGCGCTTGAAGCTGCGCTCCGTCCCGATCTCGACCGGCAGGAGGTTGCGCGCGAGCTGCTGCGTGATCGTCGACGCGCCCTGGACCGCGCCGCCCTGGTGGCGGACCCACACGGCGCGCGCGATCGCCTGCACGTCGTAGCCGCGGTGCGAGAAGAACCGGACGTCCTCGGCCGCGAGCACCGCTTGCACGAGGTGGCGCGGCAGCTCGTCGAGCGTCGCGAGCGTGCGATGCCCGACGACGCCGTCCTCGCTGAACGGTTGCTCGGCGAGGTGCGAGCCGTCGGCGGCGAGGATCAACGTGCTCTGCGGCGCGTGGGCGCGCCACTGCGCGAGATCGGGAACCTCGGGCAGATCCTTCGCCCAGCCGCGCAGCGTCGAGATCGCGATGGCTCCGACGACGACCGGCGCGACGATCGCGAGCCACACGATCGCGAGGAGCGGCAACCTCCACCACCAGCCTCCCTCGCGGTGGTTGCCGACGTGCACGCGCCTCATGGCGCGAACAGTGCCATCTGACGCGGCGGACCGATCACGCGCGCGCGCGGACCGAGCACCTGCGCGATCGCGTCCGCGCACGGGCCGGTCAAGAACACGTCGCGCGCGTTCGCGGACTCGATCCATCCGAGGAGCTGCGCGCGATCCGCCGCGTGCGCCCACGCGAACGCGGCGTCGTACCCGCCCTCGCTCTCGACCGTGCGCCCCGACGCGAGGGCGGTCGCGAAGCGCTTCCCGGCCAGCGCCTTCAGCACGCCCGCATGATCTGCATCGAGCCACACCACCGCGCGCGGCTCCTTCCCCGGCGTCGTGATCGCGGGCAGGGCGGTGACCTTCGCGACGCGCGCGGCGGCCTCCCGGATCGGCCGGCCGGCGGCGACCGCGATCCCCGCACCTGCGAGCCGGGTCGCGACCTCGAGCCCGTCGAGCACGGTGTCGACGAACAGCACGGGGCGCCGATCATCCGCGAGCTGCGCGCGCGCCCACGTGCACGCTTGATCGATCACGCGAGCCAGCGGCGGGAACACGTGGTGCGGTTCGCCGAAGGGCGCACCGACGACGAGCGCATCGCACGAGCGCACCTCGGCCGGATCGCCGGCGCCCCCTGCCATCGTGCGCACCGCGCCGGCGTAGAGGACCGTGTGCCCGCCGCGTGCGCCGCGGCCGTTGGTCGCCGCGACCATCCCGGCCCCGTCGACGTACAGCGCGGCCGCGCCGAGCCCGCGTCCCGATGGGATGAGCTCGAGCCGCAGCGTGCCGAGGGTGAACCGCTTCCGCACCGGGACGGCGAGGTTGCCGTCACCGGAGCCGAGCAGCGCGAGCGTGAGCGGGGTCGCGATCAGCTGACCATGCCCGGTGCGGCCCACGCGATCTGCCGATGACGCGAAGCACACGTCACGCCGCCGGCGGGCATCGCACCAGATCGGAGTACCGGTCAGGTGGACACCATCGCGCCAGGTGACTGCAGACGTAGGTGCGGATCGGCCGATGCGGCGAGCCAAGACTCACGCACGGTGCCATCCAGCGCGCGCTCACGCAATCGCGTAGCGGAGCGACATGGATCGTCCTCGCAGCGAAGCGGAGCGACAGCGATCGTTACTCGACGGCGTTCGTCGGCAGCTGCCCGTCCTGCAGGAGCTGCTCGAGCTCCTGGAGAACGGTCGTCAGCTGCGCGCGCTGAGCGTCATCCAGCTCGAACACGATGCCCATCCCCGGCGGTTCGTCGTCCTCGGCGAGGATCGTGTGCGAGACCTTGCCGACCAGAGACAGCGGCTGCGCCCTGCCGGGCACCGTGACGAGCATGTGGATCTGCGAGGTCTCGGGCAGCGGCTGGTCCGTGAACAGGAACAGGCCCTCTTCGTTGATGTCCTTCGTGAACGTGCTGGTGGGGCCTTCGATCGCGCCGTACGTCACGGCGAGCCGGATCGGGAGCCTGCGCTTCTCGCGCAGGTTGAGCAGCCCGCCGCGGACGTAGCCGTTGAGGTAGTTGATCTTCTCTCGCTCGCCGTCGTGCAGCTCCACGGTCACCCCGGGCGGGTCCTCGCGCCGCCCGACCACCGTTCCGCGCAGCGTCACCGCCCAGCCGCCGACGTCGAGGTCGATGCGCAGCCGGGCGCCGCGCTCGAGCGAAGCCGCGGTCGGAACGAACACGGTCCACGAGCGTGGATCGAAGATCTTGAGCCATTCCGACTGGCTGCTTAGCCGTAGCTCGAGCCGTGCCGCCGCCACCGGCTCATCGTAACCGACTCTCTAGCGGATCTGCACTTTCAAGGTGATGGGCTTGCCCGCACGCAGGATCTGGACGTTCGTCGCACGGGTCGTCGAAGCACGCACGTAGAGCTCCGCCGCATCGTCGATCGACCGTACGGGCCGCCCATCGACCGCGGTGACCACGTCGCCGGCCCGGAGCCCCGCCTTGGCGAACACCGAGCCACGCGCGACTTGCTCGAGCCGCGCGCCGTTGGGCAGGAACGAGCCCCGCAAGGAGCGCGTCAGCGTGCCGAAGTCGGCCAGCGCGGCGTCGAGGTCTCGGCGCGCGATCACCGTGGGCGCCGGCGTCTTGTGCTGCACCGTGACGTCGTCGGCGTCGTCCTCGATCATGATGTCGTCAGAGGGATCGTCGTAGGGGGTCGACGAGGCGGTCACCGTCGGCGACCCTTCGGGCAGCGCATAGGGATCGGAGGGCCGCTCGACCTCGCCCTCGACCTCGTCGTAGGGGGTGACCGTCGGCGGGTCGACGACGAAGTACGGATCGACCGCGGGCAGCTCGGCCTCGTCGGCGACCGCGTCCACCGCCGGCGCCGGGGCCGCAGGAGCCGCCGCGGACGTGACGGTCGCGACGGGGGCGGCGGTGCCCGCGGCCGTGGGGACCAAGGCAGGGGGCGGAGCTACCCGCGCCGGCGGAGCGGCTGCGCGCGCGGGCGCGGGCTTGGGGACGGGAGCCGGTGTCGCTGCGGCATCGGCCGCGGCGGCGGCGCCCTCGACGTGCGCGACTCCACCATGGCCGTCGATGACCGTGCGGACGCCGTTCTCGTCGGCGATGATGACCGGCGCCACGATCGACGGCTCGGGAGCTGCGGGCTTCGCGGCCTTTGCAGGGCTCTTGCGACGCCTCGGCTCCGGTGCGGCGAGCACGACCTCCTTGCCCTCTGCGGCGAGGATCACCTCGCCGTCCTCGATCGCCTGGACCTTGTAGCCCGCGACCTCACCGCCCTCGTCGACGAGGACGTGCACACCGCGCTGTTTGTCATAGAGCAGCGCCTGGTGAGAGTCCGACAGGATCCTCACCACGCGCAGGCCGACGTGGGCGCGTGGCACCTCGTCGGCGACGGCGATGGACGTGCTCAGGGTCAGGGCGAACAGACCGGCGACGAGACGCATGTCGGCCGCTGGTGCAATCGCTGATCCGCTTCTGGCTTAGGAAGAGCGACGAATCCACACGACGCACAGTCGCGGCTGTAGCCACCACTTCACGCAGAGTGCGCCGGGCGACCACACTCGCTCGGGGGCGCCGGTGGCGCAGGCGGCGTCGGCGCCCGCGCGGACCCGTCGGCGCGCGTCAGGCCTTCTTGGCTTCTTTGTCGAGCTCGGACAGATCGAGGTCCTCGAGCTCCTTGAGGTCCTCGGGCGTGAGCCCGCCCAGACCCGCGGCGCTCGTGTCGCTCGCCTTCTCGTCCTTGCCGGTGCCGGCGCCGAGCTGCTTGGCGTCGCCGCCCTTCGGCGCCTCGATCAGGCCCATCTTGGCCTTGAGCTCGGACAGCGCATCGTCCTCGCTGCCGCCGCCGGCCTCGAGCGCGTGGAACTTGCTCTCGAGGGTGTCGCCGGACAGCTCTCCCGCGAGCTCCGCACCGGCCTCGGCCTCGGCCTCCATGAGCTGGATGCGCTCGGCCATGCGATCGAACGTGTCGAACGCACTGGTGTCGCCGAGGCCCTGCATCGTGTTGGCGATCTGCTGCTGCGCCTCCGCACGCTTCTTGCGGGCGATGAGGATGTTCTTCTTGCGCTTGGCCTCTTCGATCTTGTTGTTGAGGAGGCGCAGCGCGTCCTTCAGCTTCTCGACCGCCTGCTTCTGCGCGATCCACTGCTGCTGGAACTGCGTGGAGATGTTCTCGTGCTCCTGCTTACGGGCGAGCGCCTGGCGCGCGAGGCCGTCGTCACCGGCGCGCACCGCCACCATCGCCTTGCGCTCCCACTCCTTGCCCTTGTCGGTCTCCGACACGTACTGCTTCTGGAGCTTTTTCTCGTCCGCGATCGCGACCGCAACTGCCTTCTTCGCCTCCACCAGCTGCTGCTGCATCTCGAGCAGCACCTGGGACAGCATCTTCTCCGGATCTTCCGCCTTCGTGATGAGGTCGTTGATGTTCGACTTGATCAGCGTCCCGAGTCTCGAAAAGATGCCCATGGCTTCCATCGAGCGTACGGGATCAATGGCGTCGTTGCAACGCGCGCGCCTGGCGTGCTACTGACCGCGTTCTCCGTCGATGAGCGACCCCCGCACGCTGCCCCGCCACCTTGGCATCATCATGGACGGCAATGGCCGGTGGGCGGAGAACCATGGGCGCCCGCGCCTGGACGGGCACCGAGCGGGCGCTGACTCCGTTCGCGACATCACGCGCGCTGCGCGCCAGCTGGGCATCGAGGCGCTGACGCTCTACGCGTTCTCGTCACAGAACTGGGCGCGCCCCGCCGAAGAGGTCGCGGGGCTGATGCAGCTCTTGCGCGAGTTCTTGATCGACGAGCGCGCCGAGATCCTGGACAACCAGATCCGCCTCGACGCGATCGGAGACATCGAGAAGCTGCCGCCGATGGTGACCGGGCCGCTCGACGAGCTGCGCGCAGCCTCGGCGCCCAATCGCGGCATGACGCTGACGCTCGCGCTGTCCTACGGAGGGCGCGAGTCGATCGCGCGCGCGGTGCAAGCGGTCGCACGCGACGCGGCGGCCGGGGTGCTCCGCCCCGAGGATCTCGACGTGGATCGCTTCACGGGCTACCTGCCGACGGCGAAGTTGCCGCCTCTCGATCTGCTGATCCGTACCAGCGGCGAACAGCGCATCTCCAACTTCATGCTGTGGGAGATCGCGTACGCGGAGCTGGTGTTCATCGACGTGCTGTGGCCCGAGTTCCGCCGCGCGCACCTCCACCAGTGCCTCGAGCAGTACGCGGGCCGCGAGCGCCGCTTCGGCCTCACGTCGGCGCAGTTGGCGTCGGACCTCGACCCGCGCGCTTGACCCCGCCCCGATCGCTGAGGTTAGCTGCCCGCCTTCGTGGCTCTCAGCAACCTCGCTCAGCGATTCCTCGTCGCGCTCGTCGCGGTCCCGATCCTGTTGTTGGCGCTGCACGTCAAGCGCCCCGAGCCGACGTGGGCGATCGTGTTCGCGGCGTCGTTGCTCGCGATGCGCGAGTTCTTCGCGATGACGCTGCCGGCCGAGGACCGCAGGCCTGCGCTCGTGCTCGGCGCGCTCGCGTGCCTCGCGTTCTAC
>DATLHR010000037.1:0-46128 GCA_035539815.1 Kofleriaceae bacterium | reverse complement strand
GGATCGGCGCGAGCTCGCGGTCTTGCGTCGTCGCGCGCGCTCCGGCGGGAGTCCCGACGGCCGGAGTGAGGCGCGGGCTCGGGGGCGGCGTCGACGCGGGCCCCGGCGCGCGCGACGTATGCGCCAGCGGCGAGGTGCTCGTGCGCGAGACCGCGGGCATACTGCCGGTCGGAGTCCTCCTCGCCTGCGCGTCCGGCGGGGGGGAGGTCCCGGCGCCCGACCCCATCGGCCGCGTGGTCACGGAGGCCGGCGACACGAACCGCTGCCCCGCCGGACGCGCAGGCGAGGAGGACTCCGACCGGCAGCATGCCCGCGGTCTCGCGCACGAGCACCTCGCCGCTGGCGCATGCGTCGCGCGCGCCGGGGCCCGCGTCGACGCCGCCCCCGAGCCCGCGCCTCACTCCGGCCGTCGGGACTCCCGCCGGAGCGCGCGCGACGACGCAAGACCGCGAGCTCGCGCCGATCCTCGAGCTGCTGACGCAAGGGCAGTTCGCAGCGTCGCGCCTCGCACTCGAGACGCTCGCGACGCGCTCTCCCGAGGTGCCGCGTTACCGGGCGTTGATCTCGTACGCGAAGGGGCGCGAGGCGCAGCTCGCGCGCCGCATCGATGAAGCGCGCGTCGAGCTGCAGGAGGCGCTGCAGATCGACCCGAGTCTGGAGCTCGCGAAGACCGCGCTGGCGGAGCTGTTCACCCGTCGTAGGTGACAGCTATACTGGCCGCTGACGATGGGCCGGGTCATTGGGATCGACCTAGGGACGACGAACTCGTGTGTCGCGGTGCTCGAAGGCGGCGAAGCGGTCGTCATCCATAACCAGGAGGGTGGCCGCACGACGCCGTCGATGGTGTCGTGGAACGCGGACGGTGACGTCGTCGTCGGCGCCGCGAGCAAGCGGCAGATGGTCACCAACCCCAAGCGCACCGTGTTCGGGGTGAAGCGCCTGATCGGGCGCAAGGCCAATGACAAGGACGTCCAGGAGCTCGCGACCCGGCTGCCGTATGCAGTCGCGCCCGCGAAGAACGGCGATGCGTGGGTCGACGTGGCGGGGACGCCGCGCTCGCCGCAAGAAATCTCGGCGCACGTGCTCGCGAAGATGAAGCGCGTCGCCGAGGACTACCTCGGGGACGCGGTGCAGGAAGCGGTGGTCACCGTCCCCGCGTACTTCGACGACGTGCAGCGCCAGGCGACCAAGGACGCCGGCGCGATCGCGGGCCTCACGGTGCGCGCGATCCTCAACGAGCCGACCGCGGCGGCGCTCGCCTACGGCGTCCAGCACCAGCACAACCAGCGGCTCGCGGTGTTCGACCTCGGCGGCGGCACGTTCGACATCTCGATCCTCGCCATCAACAGCGGCGTGTTCGAGGTGCTCGCCACGCACGGCGACACCACGCTCGGCGGCGACGACTTCGACCGCGTGATCATCGATCTGCTCGCCGTGGACTTCCTCGCCGAGCACGGCATCGACCTGCGGAAGGACTCAGTCGCGCTGCAGCGGCTCAAGGAGGCGGGGGAGCGCGCGAAGATCGAGCTGTCGAGCGCGATGACGACCGACGTCAACATGCCGTTCATCGCGGCAGGGCCGAACGGGCCGCTGCACCTCATGCGCGAGCTCGAGCGCGGCCAGCTGGAGCGCGCCTGCAAGCCGCTGCTCGATCGGCTCGGCGCGCCGTGCATGGCGGCGCTCGACGCGGCCCACTGCACGCCGGCGGATATCGACCAGGTGCTGCTCGTGGGCGGGATGACGCGCATGCCGGCGGTGCAGGAGCGGGCGGTCGCGATCTTCGGCAAGCCGGCCAGCAAGGGCGTCAACCCGGACGAGATCGTGGCGATGGGCGCCGCCGTGCACTCGGGCATCATGGGCGGCGAGCTTCAAGAAGTCGTTCTCCTGGACGTCACGCCGCACGACATGGGCGTGAAGGTCGCGGGCGACAGGATGTCGGTCGTGATCAACGCGAACACCAGCATCCCGACGCGCGCCAAGAAGGTGTTCGCGACCACGGAGGACAACCAGACCTTCGTGGCCATCGAGATCTACCAAGGCGCGAACGAGTACGCGTCGCGCAACCGGCGCCTTGGCCGGTTCGTGCTGGGCGATTTGCGGGCGGCAGCGCGCGGCGTGACCAAGGTCGAGGTCAGCTTCACGATGGACGCGGACGGCATCCTTGAGATCACCGCCGCCGAGATCGGAACCGGCCGTGCCGCGAGCGTCACCATCGAGGCCTCGAGCGGCCTGACGGCGGACGAGATCGCGCGCCTGGGTGGCGGTATCGCGGCGCGCCGAGTCGATTGAGGAACGCGGTCGTCGCGCGGCGCTCGAAGCGGCGCCCGGACGGCCGGCTAGGGACATCCTGTCAGAGATGGGTCGCGTCGCAGAATCGATGTTATGTCAACTCCGCGATGTGTAACTGGGCGGGAACGCTGGGCTGGCGTTTGGGCGCGCTGGTTTCCGGTCCCGGTCGCTGGTTCCGGCGGCCGTGCGCACCACGGAATTCCGCGCGCCGGGATTCGGTTCGCCACGCATGCGCGCGCTCTTCATCGTTGCCGTGTCCACGCGCTTCGCGAGCGCCGAGCCACCGCCGCCGATCCGCATCGAGCCGGTGCCCACGACGCCGGCGTTGCCCGCGGTTCGATCGCCGGGCACCGGAGCACCGGGCGTCGATGACGTGTGGGCCTCGGGCATCGTGATCACGCCGCCCGACCACGCGGATTCGGCGCCGTGGCCGCACGGCATGGTCATGACCCCGCCCGACCCTCGCGATGACAACGTTCTCGAGTTCGGGACCCGGCAGCTCCAGCGCCGTGCGCCTTCGCCCGAGCCCACGTGGTCCGCCCGGCTCTCCCGCGGCCTCGCGCGCGGCATCAGCGGCGCACTCGAGCTCGTCAAACCTGCGCCGTCGCTCTAGGCGGTTGGCGCTATGGTTCGGCGTGGCCGCGGATCCGCTGGCGCCGTTTGGACCGATCACGCAGGCGTGGTTCCGGTCGAGCTTCGCGGGCGCGACCGAGGTCCAGGCCCGCGGCTGGGCGCAGATCGCCAGCGGCAAGCACACCCTGATGCTCGCGCCGACCGGCAGCGGCAAGACGCTCGCCGCGTTCCTGTGGTGCCTCGATCGGCTCGCGCGTGAAGGCGCGCCGCCCGGCGGCGGGACCCGCGTGGTCTACGTGTCGCCGATCAAGGCGCTCGCGTACGACATCGAGCGGAATCTCCAGGCGCCGCTCGCGGGGCTCCAGCGGCTCGGCGCCGGCGGCGAGGTCCGCGTCGACGTGCGCACCGGCGATACGCCGGCCAAGGAGCGAGAGCGCCAGCGCGTGGATCCGGGCCACATCCTGATCACCACGCCCGAGTCGCTCTACCTCGTGCTCGCCGGCCGTCAGCGCGAACGGCTGACCGGCGTCGATACCATCATCGTCGACGAGATCCACGCCCTCGCCCCGACCAAGCGCGGGATCCACCTCGCGCTCTCGCTCGAGCGCCTCAGCCACCTGGTGACGTCTGCGGGCCGCCCGGACCCGCAGCGCATCGGTCTGTCCGCCACCCAACGTCCACTTATCGAAGTCGCTCGATATCTGGGAGGGGACCGCCCGGTCGAGATCGTGGATGCGTCGACCAAGCCGGCGCTCGAGCTCGAGATCGTGGTGCCCGCGGCGGAGATGGATCATCCGGGCACCGAGGGCCGCGATCGCGGCGGGATGTGGCCGCTCATCTATCCGCGGCTGCTCGAGATGGTGCTCGCGCACCGCACGACGATCGTGTTCGTCAACTCGCGGCGACTCGCCGAGCGCGTGAGCCAGCAGCTGACCGAGCTCGCGGTCGAGACCCACGCGGTGGCCGCGGGGACCGAGCT
Source organism: Kofleriaceae bacterium (assembly GCA_035539815.1). Lineage (GTDB taxonomy): Bacteria > Myxococcota_A > Polyangia > Haliangiales > Haliangiaceae > JABFXX01. Next base: position 42,287 of record DATLHR010000037.1, on the reverse strand, counting down.
CGTGCGGGCGCACCACGGCTCGGTCGCGCGCCACCAGCGGCTCGAGATCGAGGAGGCGCTCAAGGCGGGCCGGCTGCGTGCGCTGGTCGCGACCTCGTCGCTCGAGCTCGGCATCGACATGGGCACCGTCGATCTCGTGGTGCAGATCGAATCGCCGGGCGCGGTCGCGCGCGGGCTGCAGCGGATCGGGCGCGCGAGCCACCACGTCGGGGGGACGAGCCGCGGCCGGATCTTGCCCAAGTTCCGCGGCGACCTGCTCGAGGCGACCGTGGTCGCGCACGAGATGCTCGCCGGCCACGTCGAGGCCATCCGGGTGCCGGACAGCGCGCTCGACGTGCTCGCGCAGCAGATCGTCGCGATGGTCGCCGTCGAGCCGTGGCCGGTGCACGAGCTCGAGCGTGTGATCCGCCGCGCCGCGAGCTACCGGGACGTGGCGCGCGACGCGTTCACCGGCGTGCTCGACATGCTCGCCGGCCGCTACCCCTCCGACGAGTTCGCCGAGCTGCGCCCCCGGCTGACCTGGGATCGCCAGGCCGACGTGCTGGTCGCCCGCAAGGGAGCGCGCCTGTTGAGCGTCGTCTCGGGCGGTACGATTCCGGATCGCGGCACGTACGCCGTGCACGCCGGCGTCGGCGGCCCGCGCGTCGGCGAGCTCGACGAGGAGATGGTCGCCGAGAGCCGCCGAGGCGAGACCTTCATCCTCGGCGCGACGACCTGGCGGATCGAGGACATCACGCGCGATCGCGTGATCGTCACGCCCGCGCCCGGCGAGCCCGGCAAGATGCCGTTCTGGCGCGGCGAAGGTCCCGGCCGTCCGATCGAGCTCGGCCGCGCGCTCGGTGCGTTCTGCCGCGAGCTCGACGATCGCCTCGCGGGTGATCACGCCGCCGCGCATGCGTGGCTGCGCAGCGAGTACAAGCTCGACGCGCAGGCCGCCGCCAATCTCATCGCGTACATCGCCGAGCAGCGCGCGCACACCGGCGCGATGCCGACGGATCGCGCGATCACCGTCGAGAGGTTCCGCGACGAGCTCGGCGATGTCCGCGTGTGCATCCTGACCCCGTTCGGCAGCCGCATCCACGCACCGTGGGCGCTCGTGCTCGCCAGGCGCCTCGAGGAGGAGCTCGGCTATCCGATCCACCCGCTGTGGACCGACGACGGCATCGCGCTGCGGTTCGCCGAGGCCGACGCGCTCCCCGGCGACGACGCGCTGTTCCCAGATCCCGAGGACATCGAGCCCACGCTCGTCGACGAGCTCGCGCGGTCGAGCATGTTCGCGACCCACTTCCGCGAGAACGCGGCGCGCGCGCTGCTGTTGCCGCGGCGGCGCCCCGGCCAGCGCACGCCGCTGTGGGCGCAACGCCTGCGCGCGCAGCAGCTGATGGGCGTCGCGCTGCGCTACCCGGCGTTTCCGGTCACGCTCGAGACCTATCGCGAGGTGCTGCGCGACGTGTTCGATCTGCCCGCGCTCGTCGACGTGCTCGCGCAGGTCCGCTCGCGCGCGATCCGCGTCGAGCCCGCCGAGACCCCGTCCGCATCTCCGTTCGCGCGCTCGCTGGTGTTCGACTACGTCGCCGCCTTCCTCTATGAAGGGGACGCACCGATCGCCGAGCGCAAGGCGCAGGCGCTCACCCTCGATCGCGGCCTGTTGCGCGAGCTGATCGGCGGCGGCGAGCTGCGCGACCTGCTCGATCCGCGCGTGCTCGACGACGTCGAGGCCGAGCTGCAGCAGCTGGCCCCCGAGCGCAAGGCGCGCTCCGCCGACGAGGTCCACGATCTTGTTCGCCGCCTGGGCGACCTCACCGCCGCGGAGCTCGCCGCGCGCAGCGAGCTGGACGCCACGCAGCTCCCGATCGCGCTGCGCGCGCTCGCCGCCCAGCTCCGCGTGGTGCCCGTGACGATCGCCGGCGGCGAGCGGTTCATCGCCGTCGAGGACGGCGCGCGCTACCGCGATGCACTAGGCGTCGCGCTGCCCGTGGGCCTGCCCGCCGCGCTGCTCGAGCCATCGGCCCAGCCGCTCGAGTCGCTGGTCGCGCGTTACGCGCGCACGCACGGCCCGTTCACCGTCGACGCACCCGCCGCTCGCTGGGGGCTGCCGCCCGGCCAGCTCTCCCCCGTGCTCGCGCTGCTCGAGGCGCGCGGTCAGCTCGTGCGCGGCGAGCTGCGCCCCGGCGGCACGCACGAGGACGCGTGCGATCCGGAGGTCTTGCGCCAGCTCCGCCGCCGCACGCTCGTCGAGCTGCGCGCGCAGGTCGCGCCGGTGCCGGCCGCGGCGTTCGCCGAGTTCCTGCCGCGCTGGCACGGTCTCGATCGCCCGCGCCGCGGCCTCGGCGCGCTGCGCGATGCGATCGCCCGGCTCGAGGGTGTCGCGCTGCCGTTCCGCGAGCTCGAGCACCGCATCCTCCCCGCGCGCATCCTCGACTATCACCCGCGCCTGCTCGACCAGCTCGGCGCCGCCGGCGAGCTCGGCTGGATCGGCGCCGGCGCGCTGGGCACCAAGGACGGCCGCGTGATGCTGGTCCGTCGCGACCGCGCGCTCGCTCTCGCGCGCGAGCCGGCCGAGGTCCCGAACCGCACCGCCGTGCACGACGCGATCGTCCGGCACCTCGCCGCGTCCGGCGCGTCGTTCCTCGTCGCGCTCGAGACCGCGGCCCGCGCCTCGCGCGCGAACGTGACCGCCGCGCTGTGGGACCTCGTGTGGGCCGGCATCGTCACCAACGACACGTTCGCGCCGCTGCGCTCGCTCGGTGCGCCCACCTCTCGCCGTGCCGCAGGCCACCTGGCGTTTGGCGGCCGGTGGTCGCTCGTCGGCTCGCTCGGCACGGCACCGTCGCCGACGGCGCGCGCGCATACGATCGCGACCGCGCTGCTCGAGCGCTGGGGGTTCGCCGGCCGCGCGACCGCGAGCGCCGACGACGTGCCCGGTGGCTTCTCCGCCGTGAGCGACGTGCTGCGCGCCATGGAGGACGCCGGCACGGTGCGCCGCGGCCTGTTCGTCGACGGCCTCGAAGGTGCGCAGTTCGCGTGGCCCGGCGCGATCGATCGCCTGCGCGACCGGACGCCGCGAACGCCGCGCGTGGATACGTTGTCCGCGGTAGATCCAGCGAACGCGTGGGGCAGCGCCCTGCCGTGGCCCCCGCTTCGCGATCCGGACGCCCGCCCGGCCCGGCGGGTCGGCGCGACCGCGATCCTCATCGGCGGCGAGCTCGCCGTGTGGGTCGAGCCGCGCGGCGGCAAGGTCGTCACCGGGCGCCTCCCCGACGATGCGATCGCCGTCGCGCTCGCCGTCGGCCTGCCGAGGCTCGCCGCGACCGCGCGCCGGCGCGAGCTGCTCGTCGAGACGATCGACGGGGTCGCCGCGTCGGCCTCGCCGTTCGCGGCCGGGCTCGTCGCCTCCGGCGCGCGCCTCGACTATCGCGGCCTCGTCATCCGCGGCGTTGCGGGCACCGCGGCCTCGGACGACGACGCTCCCGAGGAGTGATCTCTGTGTGTCGGGTGCACAGGCGGCTACTGTCCCCACTCATGGGGCCTGCCGTAAGCGGTCACCGATCTTGCTGACGGCAACTCGGGTGGTCGGCGCACCGGGGGCGAACTGGTCTCAACTCCTTGGAATCTGGTCCGTGACAGGCTGGTATCGCGGTTGCTCATGCGTCCGTCACCTCAACAAGGACGTATCCCAATGGCCACCGCGCTCGCGTTTGCTCCGCCCCTGGTCAATCCCCTCGCCAGTGAAGTCTCCACGACCCTGACGGTAGGCGCTGGGGTGGCGTACGAGGTGTTCGCGGACGCGGTCGAGATCCCGCGCTGGCTCCCGCTGGTCCAGACGGCGCGGGTCATCAGCCGTACGTCCGAGGGCCGTCCGGGCAAGGTCGCGTTCACGCGCAAGCTCGACCGCGGCAGCCTCGGCTACACGCTCGAGTACAAGTACGACCCCACGAACCTCGGCGTGTCGTGGTCGACTCCCGCGTCGTCGAACGTCGTCCTCTATGGCGAGGCGCGGTTCGTCCCGCTGTCGACGAAGGCGTGCATGATGCTCTACCGGCTCGTGCTCGACCTGCCCGTCATCGACGACTCGATCTCGAACGAGCTCGACCGCCACCCCGCCTCGTTCGTCGTCTCCGAGTTCCGCGAGCACCTACGCCGGCTCTGCTAGTCGCACACGTAAGGCACCGATTAGGCGTTGGCTTCGCCAGGTGCGTCCGCATACGATGAACCGTCGTGTCGGGCCCGCGTCGTGAAGTTTCGAGCGTCGAGCTGGCGGCCGTCGACGATCCCCTCGCGGAGTATCCCGAGCAGACGCCGACCGGCGGCCCCGCCTTCGCGCGTGGCACCGAGCCGGGCGGCACGCGCGCCGCGCTCGAGGCCAGTGATCTCCTCCGCGAGCTCGAGGCGAGCTTCGATCGCTGCCTCGCCGGCCTGGTGATGCACTTCCAGCCGATCGTGTACGCGGACACGCGGGCGCGGTTCGGTTACGAAGCGCTGATGCGCTCGGCGGACAAGTCGCTGCCGCACCCCGGCGCGATCCTCGACGCCGCCGAGCGGCTCGAACGCATCCCGCTGCTCGGTCGCGCGGTGCGCGCGCACACGGCGAAGGTCCTCGGGGCCGCGCCGGTGGAGCGCGGCCCGGTGTTCGTCAACCTCCACCTGCTCGACCTGTTCGACAAGCAGCTCACCTCGCCGTTCTCGCCCCTCGCCAAGGTCGCGTCGCGCGTGGTCCTCGAGATCACGGAGCGCAACTCGCTCGAGGGCGAGCTCGATCTTCGCTATCGCGTCGCCGAGCTGCGCGAGCTCGGGTTTCGGATCGCGATCGACGATCTCGGCGGCGGCCACGCGCGCATGGGGACGTTCACCCTGCTCGACTGCGACTTCGTGAAGCTCGACATGTCGCTCGTGCGCGGCGTCGACCAGCACCCGATGAAGCAGCGCCTGATCCGCTCGATCACCGACCTGTGCCGCGAGCAGGGCATCACGATCATCGCCGAGGGCGTCGAGACCGAGGCCGAGGCCCAGGTGCTCGTCGACGCGCGCTGTGATCTGCTCCAGGGCTACCTGTTCGCGAAGCCCGCGCTGCCGTTCGTCGATCCGCTCTGAGTCCGTCAGTCCAGATCGAACGCGTACAGGATGCCGCGGTTCGACATCACGAACAGCCGGCCGTCCGAGGTGACCGCCGGCTCGGCGGAGACACCGTCGCCCGGATCGAAGTACTCCAGCGTCTCGCCGGTCTTCCGATCCGCGATGAACATGCCGTCCTTCGCGAGCGAGTACACGAGCACGTCGTCGTAGATCACCGGCGTCGCGGGCTCGCCGCCGCCCTTCGCGCCGACTCGCCACAGCACGTTGCCGCCGAGGTCGAGCGCGTAGGTGCCGAGGTCGGCGACGCTGACGTAGAGCCGGCGCCCGTCCGATGCGAGCCCACCGACGTTGCCGGTCGAGCTCGGCATCGCGGCGTCCCAGAACGGCAGCCGCCAGCGCACGAGGCCGGTCGTCTTGTCGAGCGCGTAGACTCCGCCCGACGACGAGGAGGCGTAGACCTTGTCGTCGATCACGAGCGGCGTCGCGTCGACGTCCATGAAGCGATCCGCGTCACCCTTGAGCGACGCCGACCACGCGAGCGAGCCGGTGTCGCGGCGGAGCGCGGCGAGCGTCCCATTGGAGAAGCCGGCGTACACGAGGTCGCCATCGACGTTCACGCCCGCGTGGCCGCGCAGCGTGTACTCCTCGGGCGTCTCGGTCTTGTACTGCCACTTGAACTTGCCGGTGATCGCGTCGACGGCGATGACCTGATCGGCTTCGTTCGAGAAGATGATCAGCTCGGTGGTCGCGGCGGGCTGCTGCTCGATCGGCCCGCGGCTCGCGTAGCGCCAGCGCTCCTCGCCGGTCTGGGCGTCGAGCGCGATCAGCACGCCGTCGGAGGTGCCGACGTACAACGACGTGCCGAGCACGAGCGGCGCGCTGCCGACCGCGCCGATGCGCTTGCGCCAGCGCACGCTGCCGTTCGCCGCCTTGAGCGCGTAGAACCAGCCGTTCGCAGAGCCGACGTACAGCGTGTCGGCGTACAGCACCGGCGTGGCGAACTCCTGCGGATCCACCTCGGTGAGGCGATCCGCCGTGCGGAACGTCCACTGCAGCGCGAGTCGATCCTCGCCGAGCGGTTCGCGCGGCTCGGCGCGCATCGCATCGGCGCGATCCGAGGGCACGCGGACGCAGGCCGCGAGCGCCAGCGCGGCGAGACCTGAAGCGAAAGTGAGCGTGGAGCGGCGCACGTGATTGCTCAGAGCTGGGAGAGCCGGCGGTCGATCAGCTCGGGGAGCTCGGTCTCCGCGCCCAGCTCCTTGGCCTTCTCGAACGAAGCCTTCGCCTCGTCGACCTTGCGGAGCGTCTGCTGGATCCGGCCCTGGTGGTACAGCGCGTAGGCGCGGCGCGGGCCCTTCTCGTCGGGCTGCATCGAGGTGAACGCGGCGAGGGCTTCTTCGAACAGCTTCTGCCGCGCGGCCGGATCATTTGTCTCGGCGCGCGCCTTGGTCTCGAGCGCGATGCCCAGGCCCTCGCGCGCGATCACGCCGTCGATGCCCTTGGCCGTGATGCTCTTGCGGAACGCGGCGATCGCCTCGTCGGTCTTGCCGGCGTCGAGCAGCAGCGCGGCCTTGAACGTGGGCGTGCCCTCGGTGCCCGCCTTCGCGATCGCGTCGAGCATGCCGACCGCACGCTCCTTGCTGGTCGTGAACCGGGCTTCCGTGGGCTCCTCGCCGGGCATCATCATCGGCGCCGGTCCCACCGGAGTGTGGCCGACGTCGATGACCGTCAGGAGCTTCGCGGTCTGCTGCTCCTGATTGGCGTGCTTCCGCCAGCGGAACGCGAGGACGATGGTCACGATCACCGCGATCACGACCACGCCGATCAAGATCTTCTTGATGTGCGGCGTGATGCGCTCCACGAGCGTCTCCCCGCCGACGTGGACCGGCGTCGGGGTCGCGGCGGCGGTTGGCTTGCTGTCCTCTTTCTTATCGGCCATCGGGGGTCGGGCGGATGTAGCACCGCGATCGGTGGTGCGTCAATTCGCACCCTTGGACCGCGGACCCGGCATCCGCGTTGCCCGTAGAATGCGTGCATGCGCGCCGCCCTCCCCTTGCTGCTCGTGGCCGCGAGCGGCGTCCCTAGGGCGCACGCCGAGAACGAGCGCGCGCTGTCGATCGGCGTTGGCTGGGCGACGTTCAGCATCGCGGGCGAGCCGACCAATGGGATGGCGCCGGAGTCGGTGAGCCCCGACGTCGGCGGCGCGGTCTCGATCTCGTACGAGCACGCGATCGGGAGCGATGTCGCGGTCCGCGGCGAGCTCGCCGGGGGCGTGTTCTACGGCGGCAACGCCGAGGACCAGGCGGCGACGAGCTACGCCGCGATCGCCGACGCCGGCGTCACGTATCGCTTCGACGTCCTCAAATACGTGCCCTACGCGTTCGGTGGCGTCGGCGCGGTCGCGACCACCGGTGGGCCGATCGAGCGCGACCTCAACTTCGTGCTCGCGATCGGCGGCGGCCTCGACATCTTGCTGTCGCGCGAGCGGTCGTATGGCTTCGAGGCGCGGCTCGCGAGCTTCGGCGGCGACGTCACCGTGTTCACGCTCGGCGTTCGCGGGACGGCGCGCTGGGGCTACTTCTAAGAGCGCATCCCACATCCACCGTGGGAGTGGGCACTCCTGGATCTCGGGCCGGTTGTGGGTGCTCGCCCCCAAGTCGGGCGTTTCGCTTCGTATCGCAAGGGGTTAGCGCTGGCATCGAGCTTGTAGAACTCGCTGCCATGCGCTTCTCCCACGGCTTGTTCGCGACGTTCACGAGCCTCCTCTCGGCGTGCACCGGCACCGTCGGCGATGATGGTGGCGACCCCGCGAACCCGAACGAGCCTCCGCGGACGCAGGTGCGCGTGGCCGTGAAGGACGCGAACGCGCCGCAGGTCGGCGTGCGCGTGATCTTCCAGAACCCGGACGACTCGCTCGTGCTCGACACCGTGACGGACGCGGCGGGCACCGCGACCGCGGAGCTCGCGGCCGGCAACGTCACGGTGATCCGCACCTACCCGACGGTCATCCCGGTGCCCGAGGACGGCCAGCGCGTGCCCGAGGTGATCACGTACGTCGGCGTCGAGGGCGGCGACCTGCTCGAGCTCGGCAATGCGGAGCCCGTGACGCCGGCGACCCCGAGCGCGATCGTCGTCCGCGTCCCCGACGCCGCGGCCGGCACGGTGAACGTGAAGACGCCGTGCGGCTCGGGTGCGGGCGAGGCGCCGAACGTCGCGATCACGGTGGCGGACTGCGGCCCGATGCTCGATCTCTACGTCACCGACGGCAACGACTCGTCGTTCTACATGCAGAAGCCGTTCGCCGAGAACATCGATGTCTCGACCGGCGTGCTCAACGGCAAGCTCGGCGCGCAGCTATCGTCGACCAACGTGCCGCCCGACTCGAGCGTGGAGCTCGAGCAGCGCCTGGTCGCCGGCATGTTCACGCTCTACTCGACGGGCAAGAAGCAGGTCGAGACGACACCCGCCAACGTCAACGTCCCCGAGCTCACGGGCGTCGATCAGGTGCTGGTCACGACGATCAACACGGCGAACATGGGGCGGCAGATGGTGAGCGAGCGCACGCGCTATCTCGGCAACACCGTCGCTGTCGATGCGAGCGCGGGCTTGATCCCGTACGTCAGCGAGGTCGATTACCAACCGTCGGCGATCACGTGGGTCGAGAGCGGCCTCGGCTCGGCCGATGCGGTGCTGGTCGCGTACGACGTCACGCGAGGCGCGGCGAACGGCGGCGAGCCGGCGCTCGATGCGGAGTATCGCCGCCTCGTGATCGCGCCGCACACCGGGCTCGCGTTCCGCATGCCGGTGCTGCCCGACGCTCGCTTCAACCCGTCGATGCTGGACACCTTCGGCGGCGCGCTCGGCCTGGTCAAGGCGATCGGTGGCTACGGCGTGCTGCGCGAGCACGCGTTCGCGGCGGCCGACATCGTCGACACCGTCGGGCTCGACGGCAGGATCACGCTGTCGTACGCGGGCTCGCGTCCGAGCCTGTGATCACTCGCGCGAGTGACGATCCTTCTTCTCTTTGAGCGCGATCCGGATCGGCGAGCCCCGGAAGCCATAGCGCTCGCGTAGCCGGTTCGCGATGAACCGCTTGTACGAGGGCGCGAGGCCATCCGGCTGGTTCGCCCACAGCACGAACGTCGGCGGGCGGACCGTCGCCTGCGTGAGGTAGTTGATGCGCACGGCGCGCCCGTGGTGCAGCGCCGGCGGCGTCTCCTCGATCACCTCGGCGAAGAACTTGTTGAGCTGCGCGGTCGGGATGCGCTTGCGATGCTCGGCGGCGACCTGGTCGACGTGATCGAGCAGGCGCTCGACGCCGTCGCCGCGCAGCGCCGACAGCATCACGACCGGTGCCCACGACAGGAAGTGGAACGTGTCGGTGGTTTGCTCGCGCAGCGCCGCCTTCGCGGCTTCGCCGGAGATCCGGTCGCTCTTGTTGAGCGCGATCACGAGCGCGCGGCCGGAGGCTTCGATCATGCCGGCGATCCGCGCGTCCTGCTCGGCGGGGCCGAGCTCGGCATCGATCACGAGGACGACGACATCGGCGCGATCGACCTGGCCGATCGCCATCGAGACCGCGATCTTCTCGATCTCGGCGTCGATCTTCGCCTTGCGGCGGATGCCGGCGGTGTCGACGAGGACGTACTCGCGGCCGCCGATCGAGAACGGCGTGTCGACGGGGTCGGTGGTCGTGCCCGCGACGTCGTGGACGAGCGAGCGCTCCTCGCCGAGCAGGCGGTTGGTCAGCGACGACTTGCCTGCGTTCGGCCGGCCGACGAAGGCGACGCGTAGCGGTTCGTCGGGACCGCGCCCGCGGCGGCCCCGGCGGGCATCGCGCGCTTCCTGGCCGTCCTCTCCCTCCCCTGCCCCCTCGTGCTCGTCCTCGTCGTCCACGTCGGCGAGCACGTCGAACACGTCATCGCGTTCGTCCGCGGCCTCGTCATTCGGGGCGTCGGTGCGCGCACCCGGCACGATGGCGGCGACGATCGCCTCGAGCAGCGGATCGATGCCGCGCCCGTGCGCCGCCGAGATCGCGAACGGCGTCCCGAGGCCGAGCGCGTGGAAGTCGTGGACGAGGTCGTCGCGCACCGCGTGATCGACCTTGTTGACCGCGAGGAACAGCGGCTTGCTGGTCTTGCGGAGCTGGTTCGCGAGGTCGTGATCGATCGCCGACAGGCCGGCGCGGCCGTCGACGACGAGCAGCACGGCATCGGCCTCGTCGATCGCACGCAGCGCCTGGCGGTGGATGCCCGCGCCGATGACCTGGGTCGCCGCCTCGGGATCGAGGCCGCCGGTGTCGACGAGGCGCACCGTGGTGCCGAAGTAGTCGGTCTCGCCGTAGCGGCGATCGCGGGTCAGCCCGGGCGTGTCGTGGACGAGCGCGGGGCGGCCACCGACGAGGCGGTTGAACAGCGTCGACTTGCCGACATTCGGCCGGCCGACGATCGCGAGCAACGGTTCACTCATGGGACTCGCCTTCTCCGCCGTAACCGAGGCGGCGCAGCTCGCGCTCGCCGCGGCTCCATTCGGCGAGCACCTTCACGAACAGCGACAGGTGCACCTTCTTGCCGAGCGCCTCACCGACCGCCTTGCGCGCGGCGATGCCGAGCTCGCGGATGCGCGAACCGCCCTTACCGACGACGATGGCCTTCTGCGAGTCGCGCTCGACGACGATCACGGCGCCGATCGCGAGCTCGGTGTCGGACTTCTGATTCCACGTCTCGATCTGCACGGCGCACGCGTACGGCAGCTCCTTGCCGAGCTGGTGGTACAGCTGCTCGCGGATGATCTCCTTCGCGATGAAGTGAGGCGACCGATCCGTGACCATCTCCTCGGGGAACAGCGGCGGCCCGACGGGGAGCCGCTGCGCGATCACGCGCTCGAGCTCGTCGACGCCGTCGCCGGTCGACGCCGAGATCGGGACGATGTCGATGCCCTCGGCGAACGCCGTCCACGCCTCGATCACCGGCAACAGCTCGGGCTTGCCGACGCGGTCGACCTTGTTGAGCCCGATGACGACGGGGTGCGCCTTGCTCGCGTGCCCGAGGGCGGCGACGTCCTCCTCGTCGAGGCGCGTGGGCAGGCGCCCGCGGCGGTCCGTGGCGTCCACCAGCATGAGGACGACGTCGGCGTCCGAGGCCGCCGTCAGCGAGGCCTCGCGCATGTACCGGCGCAGCGGCCCGCGGCCATCCTGCACGCCTGGGGTATCCACGTAGGCGATCTGCGCGCGCGGAGGCGTGGCGTCGGGGAGCTCGATCGTGTGGACCCCGAGGATGCGATCCCGGGTGGTCTGCGGTTTGGCCGATACGGCGACCAGGTGTCTCCCGAGGATCCGGTTCAGCAGCGTCGACTTGCCGACGTTCGGAAGTCCGACGATCGCGCAGAACCCGGCTCGGATCTCGGCGATCTCGTCGGACATGGCGGGCCCCCTTTAGCACAGAACTGGCCCGGAACGCAGGCCCCCGCTAGCGTGGAGTCCATGCAGCGCCTCGCGCTCGGGCTGGCCATCGGTGCGGTGATCGCCGCGCTCGCGCCGACGCCCGGCCTGTTCGTGGCGCTCGGCCTCGGGCTCGCGGCGATCGGCACGGGCTGCGTGGGCTATCGCCAGCGGTCGGCTCCGGGCGGAGCGCGCCTGCTGGCGGCCGGGGCGATCACCGTGGGCGCCATCGGGCTCTTGCTGGGCCTCGTGCGCGTCGTGCTCGTGCTGGCCGCGATCGCGCACGTCGATCGCATGATCGGTTAGCGCGTCAGGATCCACGCGGCGCCGGCGCCCAGCGCACCGAGCACCACGACGATCACCCCGATCCCACGCGCGAGCTTCCAGCGATCGATCGACGACAAGATCTCGCGCAGCTCCATCACGCGGCGATCCGCGACGCCGAGCTCGACGTCGATCGCATCGATCGGTGCCATCTGCGCTGCGAGCGCGTCCGGACGATCGACGTAGAGTCGCTCGCCGAGCTCGAACAGGATCTTGTCGCGGGCGGCCTCGGCGTCCGCCGCGGCGCGGTCCATCACCTTGCGCTTGGCGCCGATCGCGGCGAGCAGCTCCTCGGTGCGGCGCTGATCGTTCTGTTCGGCCTCGATCAGCTCGGCGCGCCGCGCGGTCTGCTCGGCGCGCTTGGCGTCGATCGCGGCGATCTTCGGGTTGATCGCGTCGAGCTCGGCCGCGAGGCGCGGCTCGTCCTTCTGCACGGCGACGCGATCCGCCTTGAGCGTCGCGAGCTCGGCCTGCAGCGTCGCGGCGTCCTTCTTGCCGTTCTTGACCGACACCAGGTTCGCGGTCGCCTCCGCGATCGCGGCATCGGCCCTGCGCATCGCCCCGCGCAGGTCGGCCGCCTTGCGGGTGATCGCCGCGTGCTCTTTCTGCAGTGGCTCGAGCCGCTTCGCGAGCTCGGCGAGCTCGGCATCGACGGCGGCGACGTCCGTCGCGTGCTGCTTCTTCGCGGCGTCGCGGTCGCGCGTGACGCGCTGGAGCTCCTGATCCGCGGCGCCGACCTGCGCGTGGTGCTGCGCGCGCTCGTCCTCGATCGTCGCGAGCTGCTCGCGCGCCGCGCCGAGCGCAGGATGATCGAAGCCCTCACTGCTCACCGCGGTGCGGCCGAGCGTGACCAGGTAGCGCCGCCTGCCCTGCTGCCGCGCCGCCTGCTTCGCTTCGAGCTCCGTGAGCTCCTGCCGCGCGCGCCGCACGCCGAACAGCGCGGTCCGCACGTAGCGCACGTCGCCGAGCAGGCCGCGCTGGCGGCGCAGCTGCGCGACCGTCCGCAGGCGTCCGCCGCGCGCGTGCGCGGTCCCCGGATCGAGCGTCGTCGCGTCGCCGCGCCCGAGCTGCGTCGGATCGCCGCGCATGAACTGCTCGGTCGCCGCATCCGTCGTCGTCGGATCGCCGCGCAGCGCCTGCGCGCTCTCGGCGAGGAGCAGCTCGACCGGCGTCTCCTTCACCTGCGTCAGCGCGGGCTCGGCGATCCCGAGCACGGCGCTCGCCGCGTCGCGCTTGATCGTCGCCTGCGCGTGCGCGACCCGCAGCTTGTCGGACTCGAGGTGCGTCGACGAGCCGTCATCGAACTCGCCGACCGGCACCTGCCGCGACGCCTCCTCGCCCCGGAAGCTCGAGTCCGGAATCGTCCGCTCGCCCTCGTCCCCGATCGTCGCCGGCCGCGTCGCGATCGCTGCGAGCGCTCCAGGCACCGGCGGTGGTTGCGTCGAGCCCTTCGGCCTCGCAGGTGGTGGCGGTGGCGGCTGCGTCGGTCCCTTCGCTCGCGGCGGCGGTGGCGGTGGCGGCTGCGTCGGTCCTTTGGCGCGCGCCGGAGGCGCTGGTGGCTGCGTCGAGCGCTTCGGCCGCTCGGGTGCCGGCGGCGGCTGGGACGCCCCCTTCGATGCGTCACCCTCGGACAGATCCGCGATCACCGAGTCGAGCGCCTTGCGCTGCTCGGAGCCCGGCGGCGGAGGAGGCAGCGTCTTGGCCTTCTTGCGCGGCACGGGAGTGGTGGCCGCGGGCGGTGTCACCGGCGCCGGCGGTTTCTCGGCATCGACGGTCCACCCGGACGCCAGGTCCGCGATCCGCCCCTTCGTCTCGTCTCCGAGACGACGCCGAGTCCGTTCGTCGTCCGGCACCGCGCGACACGATAACACGCGTACGCTCGCGCTTCGGCGTCCTCGTCGGAGGATCACGGCAAAGTAAACATCGTTGACAACGCCCGCCAATCTCGTTGACATGGGCAGGTGAGCGCTCTCTTGGCACCACCGACCATCGCCGACCGGTTCCGGGTGGTGGAGGCCGTGGGGCGCGGGTCGTTCGGTCGGGTGTTCCGGGTTGTCGAGGTCGGGAGTGGCGAGCAGCGTGCCCTCAAGGTCGTCCCGCGCGGCGCGCACGAGAGCATGCTGCTCGACGAGTTCGAGCAGCTCGCGCGGCTGCGGCACCCTTCGCTGCCGCGCGTGTACGAGGTCGGGCGCACGCGCGCGGCGATCGATGACCTCGCGGCGGGGGCGCCGTACTTCGTCGCCGAGTGGATCTCCGGCGCGCGGAGCGACGCAGCGGCGTGGAGCGGCGAGCTCGGTCCTCGCGTGTGGTCGTTGCTCGTCGACATCACGGGCGCGCTCGCCGTGATCCACGCGGCGGGGCTGGTGCATGGTGATGTCGCGCCGAGCAACATCCTGCTCGACGACGAACGCGCGGTGCTCGTCGATCTCGGGCTCGCCTCGGCCGGCGGTGCGCGCGGCACGCCGGCGTACATGGCGCCCGAAGCACTCGCAGGTCACGTGGAGCCACGCAGTGACCTGTACGGGCTGGGTGCGACGGCGATCCGGCTCGTGACGGGACGTCCGCTGTTCGAGGGCGGCACGCTCGGTGAGCTCGCGACGCGCATCCTCGCCGGTGCCGCGCCACGCGCCCTGCCCGGCGTGCCCGCGCCGCTGGCCGATCTGATCACGCGGCTCGTCGCGCGCGATCCGGACGCGCGGCCCGCGTCGGCGCTCGCGGTGCTCGACGAGCTCGACCAGCTCGCGCCCGCGATCGCCCCTGGCTCGTCGCGCCGCGCGCGTCCGAAGGTGGGGCCGCCGCCCGCACCCGCGGCGTGGGCCGGCGCCGCCGACGCGACGCCGACGATGGCGAGCGCCAGCTCGCCGAGCGTGCCGCGCGGGCCTGGCAGCTCGATCAGGTCGCGCATCAACGCCCGAGCTCGGTGGTCGCCGGCTCCATCGACGAGGTCGGCGCGGCGCTCGGCATCCCCGCGGCGGCAAGCACGCGCGCGTGGGTGGAGCAGCTCGCGCGGACCGCGCGCCGGAACCATGGCCTCGTGATCGTCGACGCGACCGAGGATGCGCGGCGTGCCGAGCTCGTCCCGGCGTTGCTGCGATCGGCGGGCGACCGTCCGGTGCTCGTCGTGACCGAGCACGTGCCCGCACCTCTCCCCGGCCTCGCCATCCACACCGCGCCGCTGCTCGACGTCGAGGGAACGCGCTCGCTCGCCGCCGCGATGCTCGGCGCCGCGCCCTCACCGGCGTGGGCGGCGGCGCTGCACGCCGCCTCGGGCGGCCTGCCGCTGACGGCGATCGAGCTCGTCCGCTCGATCGCCGGCGAGCGAGATCCATTCGCCGTCGACTGGTCGACGCGCACCACCGCCGGCGCGGCCTCGCTGCGCGCCAACCAGCTACGCGCCCTTCCCGCCGCCGCGCGTCGCGCCGCCGGTGCGATCACCGCGTGGGGCGGCCACGCGCGTATCGATCACGTCCTCGGCACGCTGCGCGCCGAGGGCAGCAAGCCGGCGGTCGGTCTCGCCGATCTCGTCGAGCTCGAGCGCGCCGGCCTCGCGCGCCGCCACGGCGACGCGTTCGCCCTCGATCGCGCCACGCTGTCCGCGGTCGAGAACATCGTCGGCGGCCCCGCGCTGGCGAGCCTCGCCACGCACGCCCTCGTCGCCGTCGGCGCGGCCGGCGACGCCGTGCTCGCGGAGGGCACGGGCACGCACCCGCGCATGACCGACGCGGTGAGCACGCCCGCGACGGAGGCGGTCCGCCTCCGCAGGTTGCCGCCGGTCGCGCTCGCAGCCGTGCTCGAGCGGGCGACGCTCGATGCCACCCGCGCCGCGCAGGCGTGCGACGTCGCGGAGCAGCTAATCGTCCACGGCCGCGCGGATCGCGCGCTCGCACTCGCGCGGCGAGCGATCGCGCAGCTTCCGGCGCGCGCGAACCTGATCGCGGCGCGGGCCGCGTCGGCGCTCGCCCTGTACGACGAGGCGACGGGCTTCGCACGCGACGCCGAAGCGGCGGGCGCGGATCGCGTGCAGGCACAGCTCGTGATCGCGCGCGCCGCGCAGCGCGCCGGCAACCTCGACGCCGCGGAGGCGGCGCTCGCGCGCCTGCACGCCGCGCATCCCGGTCATGCGGAGGCCGCGGGCACCTACGCGCGGCTGCTCGTCACGCGCTCGCGGTACGCCGAGGCGATCGCGATCGCGCGGGCCGGGGATACACCGCTCGCGGCGCTGCGCGCGGAGGCCGCCGGCCTCGCTGCGTTCTATCTCGGTGACCTCGACGAGGCCGACGCAGCGTTCGCCGCGCTCGAGCTGGGCGCGCACGCGCTCAACGACAGCGCGAACGTCGGGCGCGCGCTGTCGTTGCGCGGCATGGTCGCGCAGCAGCGCGGACAGCTCGGGCTCGCGAGCGATCGCTATCGCGAGGCGGCGCGGCGGCTCGCCGATGCGGGCGAGCTCCACGCCGCGGCCACCGCGGAGCTCAACCTCGGCACCGTGCTCGCCGAGCGCGGACGCAGCAGCGAGGGCCTGCCCCGGCTCGCCGCGGCGGGGCGCGTGTTCGCCGAGCTGCACGCGACGACCGACCTCTGCGCGGCCGAGCTCAACCGCGGCAACGCCCTCGTGGCCGCAGGTCAGATCGACCAGGCGCGCATCGCGGCCGAAGCGGCGCTCGCTCGCGCCGACGGCGCGCCGCACCTGCGGGCGTTCGCGCTGCTCGTGCTCGGGGACGCCCGCCGGCGCCTCGGCGATGGCGGCGGCGCGGTTCGCAGCTATCGCGAGGCCCTCGCGATCGGCGCCGAACGTGGCGATGCGCACGCGCAGATCAGCGCGTTCATCGCGCTCGCCGAGGCCGGCGTCCGCGAGCGCCCCGACCCGGAGGTCGAGGCGCTGTGCGCGAGCGACGACGATCGCGATCGCTGGACCATCGCGCGCGGGCGCCTCGCCCTCGCGGAGACCGGCGAGGGGGCGTGGGGCGCGCTCGCCGATGCGTGCGCGGAGGTCGCCGCGCGCGCCGCAGATGCGGATCGGCTCGAGCGGGCGTTCCGCGGCTATGCGGTCGCGGCGCGGCTCGCGGAGCGCGCGCGCGACGTCGCACGCACCACGGCGCTCGTCGAGCGGGCCCGGGCGGCGCATACCTCGTGGATCGCGGCGGCGGCCCCCTCGTTTCGTGCGGCGCTCGAGGCGGACCCCGATCGCGAGCGGCTGCCGGGACACGACGCCGAGGTCGCCACGCGCGGCGGCGCGACGCGGACGGCGCACGGCGGGGATGCGCCTCACCTGCGCCGGTTGCTCACCCTGTCCCGGCGGCTCAACACCGAGGCGAGCGTCGAGCGCATCCTCGACGACGTCATCGACACCGCGATCGAGCTGACGCTCGCCGAGCGCGGCTTCTTGCTCCTCCGCCAGCCCGGGGGAGAGCTCGCCGCGGTCGTGTCGCGCAACTTCTCGAGCGGCGACCTCGGCGAGGTGGGGACCGCGACGGTCAGCCGCTCGATCGCGGAGCGCGCCGCGCAGACCGGCGAACCGGTGCTCACCGTCGACGCGGGGATCGACGAGCGGTTCGGTGCCGCGGCCTCGGTCGCCGCGCTCCGGCTGCGCTCCGTGCTCGTCGTGCCGCTGCGCCAGCGCGGCTCGGTCATCGGCTGCATCTACGTCGATCACCGCCTGCGCGGCGGCGCGTTCGACGAGGCCGCCGCGAGCGTGCTCGGCGAGCTCGCCGACATCGCCGCGATCGCGATCGAGAACGCCCGGCTGACCAACGAGCTGCGCGCGACGACGCGCGCCGTCGACGAGCTCAATGCGCGGCTGTCCGCCGAGCTCGCCGATCGCGACGCCGAGCTCGTACGGGTGAAGGCCGAGCTGCCCGACCGCGATCGCCTGCGCGAGCGCTACGACAAGATCATCGGCCGCTCGCCGGCGATGCTGAAGACGCTCGAGCTCGTCGATCGCGCCGCGGCCACCGCGCTGCCCGTCGTCATCGTCGGCGAGAGCGGCACCGGCAAGGAGCTCGTCGCGCGCGCGCTCCACGACCATGGTCCGCGCAAGGCGGGCGCGTTCGTCGCGATCAACTGCTCGGCCGTGCCCGAGACGCTGCTGGAGAGCGAGCTGTTCGGCCACGTGCGCGGCGCGTTCACCGGTGCCGAGCGCGATCGCCGCGGCCTGTTCGAGGTCGCCGACGGCGGGACGCTGTTCCTCGACGAGATCGCCGACACCGGGCCCGCCATGCAGGCGAAGCTGCTGCGCGTGCTCCAGGACGGCGTGATCCGCCGGGTCGGCGACACGCAGACCCGCAAGGTCGACGTCCGCGTCGTCGCCGCCTCGCAGCTCTCGCTCGCGGAGCTCGCGGCCGCGGGCCGGTTCCGCGAGGACCTGCGCTTCCGCCTCGAGGTCATCACGATCCCGATGCCGCCGCTGCGCGATCGCGAAGGTGACGTCGCACTCCTTGTCGAGCACCTGCTCGCGTCGCTGTGCCGCGGCCGCCCCACCCCGCGTCTCACCCGCGCCGCCCTGCGCGCGCTCGCGCAGCATCGCTGGCCGGGTAACGTGCGCGAGCTCGAGAACGCGCTCGCGCGCGGCGTCGCGATGGGCGGCGACGTGATCGACCTCGGCGACCTCCCGGAAGCGATCGGCGCCGTCTCGGCGCGGCCGGAGCCGGCGAAGCCCGCGCTCGGCGAGGATCTCCGTCTCAAGCCCGCGCTCACCGCCACCGAGCAGGCCTACATCACCGCGGCGATGACGCGCGCGAAGAACAACCAGACCGTGGCCGCGCGCCTCCTCGGGCTGTCGCGGTTCGGCCTGCAGAAGAAGTTGCGCCGCCTCGCCGGCGAGATCGAAGACGAGGACGCGTAGAGATCAGCGCCGCTGGACGCGCTTCCACGCGATCTCGGTGATCCGCGTGATCAGCTGGACGTAGGACAGCCCCGCGACCGCCGCCGAGCGTGCGACGCCCGCATCCGGCGAGATGTCGGGGTTCGGGTTGACGTCGATCACCCACGGCGTGCCGTCGCGATCGATGCGCAGGTCGACGCGCGCGTAGTCGCGCAGCCCGTGCGCATCCCACGCCGCGCAGGCGACGCGCTCGCACGCGGCGATCATCGCGGGTGTGGCATCGCGCAGCGGCACCGGCTTGGTGCCCGCGTAGTCGACGTGGTCCTCCTCCCACTTCGCCGCGTAGCTGACGATGCGAGGGCGACCTGCCGGCATCGCCGAGAAGTCGATCTCGTGCAGCGGCAGCACCGTGAGATCCGCACCATTGCCGAGCAGCGTGACGTTGACCTCGCGGCCTTCGATGTAGCGCTCGGCGAGGACCGGCTGATCGAACTCCGCCATCATCGCGCGTGCGCGCTGCCGGAGCGCGGCGGCGTCACGCACGCGGTTCTCCTCCGTGATGCCGATCGACGCATCCTCGTGCGCGAGCTTCAGGAACCACGGGTAGTCGAGCGCCTCGAGCGCCGGATCCTCGAGCGCCGCGACATCGACCAGGAAGCGATGCGGAGGCGTCGGGATCCCCCGGCCCACCAGGATGTCCTTGCTGCGTCGCTTGTGCAGGCACGCCGCGAGCGCCGGTAGATCCGCGCCCGTGTACGGGATGCCGAACAGATCGAGCAGCCCGGCGAACGTGGGCTCGTTGCAGGGATCGCCCGCCATCGACTCGCACAGGTTGAACACGATGTCGGGCGCGCTCGTTCGCAGCGTGGACAGCACCTCGAAGACGTCGCGCCCAGCGACGCCAACCATGTCCACGGTGAACCCCCCGTCTTTGAGCGCCGCGGCGATCGCGCGCGCGCTGATCTCGACAGCGCTGACGTCGATGCCGGGGCCGGTGAGCTCCTCGTCGTAGTCCGTGTTGTAGAGGACGGTGATCCGGGACGGCCTCATGCGGTTTGTTACCACTAACCGACGAGCGCTGTCACCACACGTGGTCCGACCTCGACGGCGACGTCGGCGACGTCGATCGGCGCTCCGCGCAGCGCCATCAGCGAGATCTGCGGCGCCGCGAGCCCGCACGGCCGGATCCGCGCCCACGCCTCGCGTGGGGTGGCGACGTCGAGCGCGAACCCGTGCACGCTCACGCCGCGCGCGACGTGGATGCCGCATGCCGCGAGCTTCGCGCCGTCCTTCCACACGCCCGCCGGCTCGCGCTGCCACGCGCTGCCCGGTGCGCCGAGCGCCGCGCATGCGTCGGAGATCGCGCCGGCGACGCGTGCGAGAAACTCGACGACGCCGCCGCGCAGCCGCACCACCGGATAGATCATCAGCTGACCGGGGCCGTGATACGTCACGTCGCCACCACGCTCGATCTGCTCGACGGTCACGCCCGCAGCAGCGAGCGCCGCATCATCGACGAGGATGTTGTCGCGGTTCGCCGAGCGTCCGAGCGTGATCACCGAGGGATGCTCGCAGAGCAGCACCACGCCGTCGGCGCCGGCCCACACACGTTCGCGCGCGGCGAGCTGGTCGGCGAGGACGCGCCGGTACGGTGCGCGTCCGAGCCAGTGCCACGCGAGCATCAGCCCGCGAGCAGCTCGTCGAGCAGCTGATCGTCGACGTAGTGCAGCGGCGCGGCAGCGCTCACCACCCCTACGCCCGACGCGATCAGCGTCGCGACCAGCTGGTCACCGCAGATCACGGAGATCGAGCGGCCCGCGCGCTCGAGCTCGCGCTCGGCGTCCTCGTTGAGGTCGGTCGCCGCCATCAGAATTCCCGCGACCAGATCCTTGGCCTCGACACCGACGCGCAGCTCGCCGATCGCCCGGCGATCCAGCGGCTGATCCCCCGAGCGCGCGCTGATCAGCACCGTGCGGCCGAGGCCGGGCGCGGTCGCCTGCGCATAGCTGATGCCCTCGACCCGCTTGACCCACGTGATGTCGCGGTACCCGGCCGCGACCAGGTAGGCGTGGATCAAGCGCTCGAACCCGGCGGGAGTCGCCTTGGCGATCCGCAGGGCGAGCGCGCGATGGGTGGCGCTCGCGAGCCGCGTCAGCGCCGCGGCGATGCCGGCCTCGGCGTCCGCCGTCTGGCTCATCGCGACCGGACCCGGCGCGAACAGGTCACGACCGCGATACACGATGCGCGGACGCAGCCCGAGCGTACGGTAGCTGCGCTCGTCGCCGAGGAGCTCCGCCTTGAGCTGCGGTGCGAGCTGCTCTGGATCCACCTCCACGAGGTTGCGCTTGCGCATCATCGCCGCGAGCTGGCGCACCGGCAGCGGCTGCCCGTTGCGCAGCTGCGCGAACACGGTCGCGGCGGCGTCCCCGAGCGGCGTTCCGACGCGCGCGAGCGGGTCGGTCTCCGCGGTGATCTGGATGGGCGGCTGGATCGCACGCACGGGCTGCGGCTGGCCCTGCGGCTGCGGCCGCGGCTCGAACCGCTGCTCGCCGCCCTGGCCCTGGCGATCCGTGCGCTGCTGATCGCGGCGGTCGTGACGCTGGCGATCACGCTCCTCGCGGCGGTGGCGGCGACGGTCGCGGCGATCCTGCCACTGCGCCTTGCGCTCCTCGCGCGCGTTGATCTCCGGCATCATCGGCCGATCCTCGTCGGCCGTCTTCTGATCGGTGTACTCGGCATGTGCCCTCGCCGGGGAGGAGAGGTCGCCGTACAGCGCCTGGAGCTCCTGCTCCTCGGGCGTCAGCTCGCTCTCCTCGGTGACCGCCTCGAGCGGCGTCTCCGCGAGCACCTCGGCATCCTCGACGATCTCGGTCGCCGCGACGCCCACCTGGACCTCGACGGTCTCGGGCGACGCGAACACGGCCTCCGGCGCGACCTTCTCGGCCTTGTCCGCCTTCTTGCCCTTCGCCTTCGCCGGCGCCTTCTTCGCGGGGACCTTGCCCTTCGCGGGCGCGGGCTTCTTCGCGGCGGCTTTCTTGGCGGGCGCCTTCTTCTTGGCGTCGTCGGCCGTGGTCGTCTTGCTCATCGGGGGCGTTGGTACCGTGTGGTCCAAGGTCCGTCAAGACGCCGGAAATTTGCCCTCGCGGCACGGCGCCCCTAGGGTCGGGAAGACGACGGGAGGGTTCCGCGTTCTCGTCGATAGAACCAGTCAAGGAGAGCGTTGATGCAGTCCCGCAAAGTCGGTGTGTTGCTCGGGGGCCTGTCGAGCGAGCGCGAGGTGTCCCTACGCACGGGCGAGGCGGTGCTCGTCGCGCTCCGCGATCGCGGGCACGATGCCGTGCCGATCTACGTCGATCGTGACGTCGACGTCGCCCTTCGCCAGGAGAAGATCGATGTCGCCTTCATCGCGCTGCACGGCCGGTGGGGCGAGGACGGCTGCATCCAGGGCCTGCTCGAGACGCTGGGCATCCCGTACACCGGCTCCGACGTGCTCGCGTCGGCGCTCGCGATGCACAAGGGGCGCGCCAAGGAGCTGTTCCGGCTGAACAACCTGCCGACGCCCGCGTACTACACGCTCACCGCCGAGGACGCGATCGACCTCGCGGGCGTGCACGGCGACTTCGGCTTCCCGTGCGTGGTCAAGCCGATCAACGAGGGCAGCTCGGTCGGCATCACGATCTGCGCGTCGTTCGACGAGCTCGTCCCCGCGGTCGAGAAGGCGCTCGCGTTCGACGACGAGCTGCTCGTCGAGCGCTACATCGTCGGTCGCGAGGTCTCGGTCGCCGTGCTCGACGGCCGTGCGATCGGTGCGGTCGAGATCGCCCCGCGCGCGGGCTTCTACGACTACGCGAACAAGTACACGAAGGGTGCGACCGACTACTTCGTGCCGCCGCGGCTGTCGCCCGAGCGCTACCGCGGCGTGCTCGCGCAGGCGCAGCGCGCGAACAGCGCTCTCGGCTGCCGCGGCGCCACGCGCGTCGACATGATCATCAGCGACTCCGGCAACGAGTTCATCCTCGAGGTCAACACGGTGCCGGGGCTGACACCGACGAGCCTGTTGCCCAAGATCGCCGAGGCCGGCGGGATGTCGTTCGGCGAGCTGTGCGACCTCATGCTCGCCGGCGCGACGCTGTCCACCCGGCGCGGTACCGGTGAGCGCCGGATCCTGCAACGCGCGTACGTGGGCGACGATCGCCGCGACGCGCTGGCCTCGCACCACTGATGTCGCTCTCCCGCCGCGATCGCTGGTGGCTCGGCGCGACCGCGCTGCTCGCCGCGGGCGTGCCGCTCGGCGCGGCGGCGTGGGTCGCGAGTCGCACGCAGGCGCTCGCCGATCACCTCGGCGCAGCGGGCGGTGTCCCCGTCCGGATCGGTGCGTTCGATGCGAGCCTCACCGGCTCGATCCGCATCGCCGACGTCGCGTTCGGCGAGCTGTTCGCGGCCGAGGCGATCGAAGCTTCGGTCGCCCTGCCCTCGATCCTGGCCGGGGCGCTGCGCGCCGACGAGGTCGAGGTCGCGTCGCCACGCGTCGCGATCCGGATCGACGCGGCCGGCGACTCCGACGCGGCGCGGCTCGCCCGCCGGCTGTTCAAGCCAGGTCGTGGCACGACGAGCGGACGCGGGCGGCTGCGGCGCATCGTGGTCTCGTCGGGCGCGCTGTCGGCGCGGATCGACGGGGTCGGAGAGCTCTCCGCGACCGGCGTCGAGCTGATCCCCGATGCGGGGGGCGTCCGCGTCGTCACCGGTCCGCTCCACGCGCGTGGCAGCGCCGGCGCCGCCGGGGTCGAGCTCGGGTTCACGCGCAGCTCCGCCGAGCTGTCGCTCGCGACCATGACGTTCGGCCGCGTGCTCGCCGTCGGCGGCAACGGCACGGTGACCGCTGGCGACGGCACGATCACGCTGCACGACGTCGCGGCCGGCCGGCTCTCCGCGACGGGGGACCTCGAGGCCCAGGCCTCCGTCGACGATCACGGCATCGCACGCGCGGTGTCGCTCGAGCTCGCGTTGTCGCGTGCACGCTCGGACGTCCGCATCGCCCTCCGCGGCGATCACGTGCCACTCGCCGGGCTCGCGGCGCTGGCTCCGCCCGGTCTCGTCGTCGATCACGCGCACGGCAGCGGCAGCCTCGAGCTACGCCTGTACGATCGGAAGCGCGAGCTGATCGTGGATGGTTCGCTCGCCGGCGCCGCGATCGATCATCCCACGCTCGCCGCGGCCGCGATCCCCGTCGACGCCGCGATCCGCGGCACGCTGGTGCTCGCGCCCGAGGCGGTCACGCTGACCGGCGCCTCCGTCGACACCGGGGCGATCCACCTGCGCGTGGGTGGCTGGTGGCGCCGCACCGGACCGCTGGCCGCGCAGCTCGATGTCCGGCTGGAGCGCGCGGCGTGCGCCGAGCTCCTCGGCTCGGTCCCCACCGAGGTCCGCGGCCCGCTCGACGGCATGGTGCTGCAGGGCACGGTCGGCGGCAGTGCGCGACTCGCGATCGATCTCGCGGCGCCCGACGGCAGCGCCGTGACGCTCGCGCCGATGCTCGACGGAAGCTGCGACGTCCTCGCCGAGGCGCCGGCGGCCGATGTGGCGTCGCTCGCGGGCATCACGCTCCACTCGTTCGCCGATGGCTCGCGCGCGCTGGTCGGCCCCGACGAACCCGACTACGTCCCGCTCGAGCGCATCCCGGATCGCGTCCGCGGCGCCTTCACCGCCGCCGAGGACGCGCGGTTCTGGGACCACCATGGCTTCGACGCGGACCAGATCGTCCGCAGCCTCGAGATCGATCTGCGCGAGCGCCGCCTCGCGCGTGGTGGCTCGACCATCAGCCAGCAGCTGGTCAAGAACGCGTTCCTCACCCACCGCCGCACGCTCGACCGCAAGCTGCAAGAGGCGCTGCTGACCTGGCGCCTCGAGGCGAGGCTGTCCAAGCGCCAGATCCTCGAGCGCTACCTCAACATCATCGAGCTCGGCCCGCGCGTGTTCGGCCTCGGCCCCGCCGCGCGCCACTGGTTCGCGACGACGCCGCGCGAGCTCACGATCCGCCAGGCCGCGTTCCTCGCCGCGCTCACCGCCGAGCCGACGTCGATGAGCCGGCGCATCCGTAAGGGCGGCGGCCTCGATGCCGACTCCGCCGAGCGCGTCGCCACCATCCTGCGCGCGATGAAGCGCGACGGCGTGATCGACGCCGACGAATACGACGCGGCGAAGACCGCCGACCTCGCCTTCGCGCCCGCGGCGCTCGGCGCCCGCGACTAGCGGCCGGCGTCGCGTCAGACGCCGAGGAAGAGCCGGTTGCCGAAGTTCCGCTCGAGCTCGGCCGCGAAGATCTTCTGCGCCGCCGTGTCGATGTCATACGCGACGCGCTTGAACTCGAAGGTCTTCTCGGTCGTGTCGTAGATCGTGTAGCTCGCGCGGTTGTCGTAGTCGCGCGGCTGGCCCACCGAGCCGACCGAGATGATGTAGCGGTGCTCGGGGCGGATCACGAACTTCGTCGCCACCACCTCGAACACCTCGTCGCGCGTCAGCGCGAACGACTTGCACAGGTGCGAGTGGCCGATGAACGTGACGGCGCCGAGGTCATCCCAGATCTCGAGGCAGCGCGACGCCTGCTCGATGGAGAAGATGTACTCGAACTCCTCGAGGGCGATCGGCGAGCCGTGACAGAACGTGATGTCGCCTTCGCGGACCTCGTACGGCAGGTTGCGCAGCCAGGCGAGGTTCTCCGGGCTCAGCTGGCGCGCGTGCAGGTCGAGCGCCTGGCGGGCGGCGTCGTAGTAGTACGAGTAGTCCATCCGGCCGGCGACCGCGGCGTCGTGGTTGCCGAGGATCGTGATGGAGGTGAGCTTGCGGACGAGGTCGCAGCACTCGTTCGGCGAGGCGCCGTACCCGACGACGTCGCCGATACAGACGTACTTATCGATGCGCTCGGACCGAAACGCGTCGACGACCGCACTCATCGCCTCGATGTTTGCGTGGACGTCCGAAAAGATTCCGATGCGCATGGAACAGCTGGACCTGATGATACCTGAAGTCGCGGACCGAGGGGGATGGGAGCTCAGTGGATCACTGGATGAGGTCTGATTCGTCGAGCTCGGCCTCGTCGTCGTCCTCGACGAGGAGGTCGGCCTCATCGAGCAGCTCCATGGGGCTCGACGCGTCGAGCGCCTCGAGCCCCGCCTGCGAGGCCTCGGGCAGCCCCTGCTCGAGCGCCTCGAAGAACCGCCGCGAGAACGCTCGGTTCACGGTGATGTCCTTGCCGGCCTGCGAGCCGCTCTGCCCGGGGCGGACGCGGACCTGATCGTTGGCCGCCGAGGCGTGGAGCTGGAGCGCCTGCCGCGCGACCGGCGCGACGACGCTGTGGCCATGGGCCATGGTCTCGACGGCGGGCTTGCCGCCGCGCACCGCGATGTGAGCCATCGCCCAGGCGACGCGCTCCGCGAGCTGCGGCGTCGCTCGATCACCGAGGCGCCCGAAGTTCGCGGCGAGCGGCAACAGGCCCGGCGGACCGACCTGCCCGATCGCGCGCGCGACCTCGCGCCAGATCTCCGTCGGCTCTCCGAGCAGGAGGTCGATCACCGCCTGGGTGCCCTCCTCGGTGCGCAGCAGGGCCAGCGCGAGCGCACATCCATGGCGCAGGAAGCCCTTGCTGCTCGCCAGCCCCTCGATCAGCGGCTTGCTCGCTGCGTCGCCGAACTTCACGCTCATCCCGAGGACGCGCACCGCCTCGGCGCGGCTCATCTTGGTGACCGCCGCGATCACCGGCGCGGCGGCGCGGGCCTCGCCCCGATCGCACAGCTCGAGCGCCGCGGCGACGCGCTTCTGGCGGTCGTCCAGCTCGGCGATCAGCTCGTCGGTCGACTTCTGGCGTGGCACCCCGCTCGGTGGGGTCGTGCCGCCGATCGAGCCCGACACCTGCTGCATGTCCTCGCTGGTCACCGGCGGCGCCGCGGGGCGGCCGTGGCCGTTGGTCCCGTTGCCCGACTTCAGCTCGACGCCGAGCGCCCTCGCCTCCTCGGCGATCGCCTTCGCGTTGTCGTCGGCGGCCTCCGCATCGATGTCGAACGCCGTCGAGCTCGCCTTGAGCTTCTCGAATCCGGCGTCGAGCCGCACGATCAGATCGCGGCGCGAGCGCGCGAGGCCTTCGCTGACGGCGACCTGCGCGAGCTCGGGGCCCATCCACAGGCCCCACGCGACCGCGCTCTCGACGACGTGGCGGCGCAGCTCGCGCCACCGCGGCAGCGGGAACCCGCGCGTGCACACCAGGTAGTCCTCGCGCGCAGGACGCGCGAACCGGCGCGCCATCGCGATCGCACGCCGCAGGTGCTGCGCCGTCGACAGCTGCGCGAGCTTGTCGTCGCGGAACTCGGAGTTGTCGGCGTGCGTGGTGCCGAGCACGTCGTAGCCCGGTGCGAGGACGAGGTCGCGTCCGCGCTCGAACGACGCCGAGCCGTTCGAGGTCACCGCGCGCAGGTGATCGTCGGCGGCGCGGAGGATGTAGCCCACGTTCTCGGCGAGCGGCGCGCTCACCACGACGCGGCGGATCCGGCGTCCGCGCACGATCACGTCGACGGTGAGCTCGAACTTGCGCGCGAGCGCGGCGAGCACGGCGCGATGCGCATCCGTCGCGAGGTCGAGCGGGATCACGGCGAGCTGGCTCGGACTCGGCACGCGCAGCGCGGCCGGCGGGCCGACGACGAACGTGATCACCGGGTAGCTCGGCGTGCGCTGCAGCAGCACGCGCACGTCGAGGTTGCCCCCGAGCCCGCGCGCGAGCTGCTCGGTCGCGACGAGCGCCAGGCGCACCGGGCCCTTGGGCTCGGCGACGACGCTCGAGACGTCGCGGGCGGCGGCCTTGTCGAGCCACGGATCGGTGACCACGTCGACCGGCCGCTCGGCGGTCTGCGTCGTCAGCGGATCGGCGCCCTGCGGGACGATCGCGGCGCCGGTGGGCTCCTCGTCGAACTCGAACGGGATCGCCGCGTCGTGCCCGTTCACGGCGACCGCGTTGGCGTCGACATCCCGCGTCGGCACGGTCTCGAACGCCTCGGTGTCGACGCCCGTCGGCGCCGGGTGGGAGGCCTGCTTGGCCTTCTTCTTGGCGCCTCTCGGCAGCGGGTATGGCGCGAGCGCCACCGAGACGTCGACCGGCTCGCTGAAGCTGTCCTCGTCGAGGCCACCTTCTTCTTCGTCATCGTCGGGCGGGAGGACGGGCGCCTTGGTCGGCGCGGGGCCGATCGACGTGGACTCGAGCACGTCGGAGGCGTCGACGTCGACGTCCTGCGTATCGGTGGGGGCGTCGAGGGCGGCGTCGACGGCGGCGCCCGGGTTCGTGGGCGGCCGCGTCTCCTGCACCGACGCGAGCACGCGGGCGCGCATCTCACGCCGCAGGTTGTCGAGCTCGCCGTGCGTGCGCTCGACCTCGGCGTTGGCTTCGTCGAGCTCGCGCGTGCGCGCCTCCAGCTCGCGGGTATGTTCGTCGCGCTCGCGCGTGACCCGCTCGAGCTCCTTGGTGCGCTCGGCGAGCTCGGTCTCGAGCTCGGCGAGGCGCGGTCCGGCGGCGGCTTCGCGCGCCTTGCGCTCGAGATACTCGCTCAGCGCGGCGCCGCCGTAGACCACGGTGAAGTCCTTCGCGTAGACCGGGATCGGCGCGCTCTCGTCGCGCATGCGCGCGAGCACGGCGATCCGCTCGTCGAGCTCGCGGTGCCGATGCACGTCCCCGAGGACGAGCACCATCAGCTCCGCCGCGGGGTCGTGGTAGAGCACGGGCACGGGGATGTCGCCGTTGAGCGTGCCGGCGCGGAGCTGATCCGCGAGCTCGGGATCCGAGACCGCATCGACCGTGCTGTAGACCTGGCTCGGCGAGGTATCGCCGCGGGGACCGGTGACGTGCGCCGTCGTGGTTTGCGTGCGGCCGAGCGAGCCGCGATAGGCGTTCTGCGACGGAGCGCGGGTGGTCCCCCTGGCCATAGAGGCAGAGGCATACCCTTACGGGCGCGCCACCTCAAGATCAGTGTTCGCGCGGTTCCGGGCCGCCGCTAGCTAATTGACGCGCCCCGACGGATCGTCGCTCGCGGCCTCGGGCGCCGCCTCGCCGGGCGCATCGTCCTCGTCGTCGACGTTGCCCATCATCTGGGCCGCGACCGCCACCAGGACCTCGTGCACGTGCTCGAGGGTATCGAGCCGGCCGCACAGCGAGTAGTAGTCCTCGACGGAGACCTCGCCCATCCGCTCGAGGGCGCGCTGGACGAACGGTCGCATGCGCGCCGGGGCGTCGAACTCGGAGTCGAGATCGTCGAGGTCGGCCTGCGCGATCGCCGCGGCTACGAACCCGGCCGGGGCGAAGTTCAGGCCGGTCGGCAGCACCATGCGCCACTCGACGTCCTCGCCCGAGAGCTCCCAGCGACCACCCAGGCGACGGCGCACGACCTCGCCGAAGTACGCGCCGGCGGTCACGATGACGAGCTGCAGCAGCTCGGCTTGGCCCGCATCTGTCGATGGGACCGAGCGCAGGTAGTGATCGAGCAGCGGCAGCGTATCGCTGTCGTACTCGAGCGTCACGCCGAGCGCGTTGCGGACGTAGGTCACCACCTGATCCGCGTACTCGCGGACGCGCAGTGGCACCGACTCGTCCATGCGAAGGAGCCTACCGCGCTTCGCGGGAGCCGGCGAGGCGCTTGTTCTTCCTATTCGATGAACACGAGCTCGACGTTACCGTGACGCGACGACAGCTGAACCAGCGCCGGGGTCGCGCCCGGGGCGACGCGTCCGACCTGCGCTTCCAGCCAGGCATCCTGCTGCTGCTTCACGTTCGCCATCGCGTTGCCGAGGTTGACCTTGGTACCGCGCGCACGGATCGTCACCGGCGAGCTGCGGCGCAGGCGGACCTCGACGTCACCGGTGAGGCTCGAGACGACCAGCCGGCCGCGCAGCACGGCCTCGGCCTCCACCGTGATCCGGCCGTCCGTCGACATCAGCTCGACGTGGCGCGACCGGATACGACGGCCCGCGATCTTGCCGTGGTTCACCGATGCAACCAGCCGCTCGCCGGCGATCGTATCGAGCGAGAGGTCCGCGGAGAGTGCTTGCGCCTCGATCGTCCCGAACACCTGCACGAGCGACGTGTCTCCGCTCACCGTGTTCGTGACCAGCTCGCCCGAGACGTTGCGCACCGAGATCCGGCCCGACGCGGTGTCGAGCTCGCCGCCCGCGTCCATGTTGAGCATCTCGAGGTGGCCGCCGCTGGCGACCGCGTCGATGCGGGCGTCGCGCGGGGCGCGGATGATCAGGTCGATGCGCACCGCGCCGCGCGGCAGCTTGCGGTACTCGGAGCCGCCGTCCGCGGTCGTGGTGAGCCGCACGGTCCCGTCGGGGTTGGGCACGAGCGAGACGCGCAGGCGATCGAGCCCTTCGTCGTCGGGGGCCAGCTTGCGTGTCTCGATCTGGATCGACGCGCCGTCGTAGCCCTCGATCTTGACGTCGCCGAGCGGGTTCTCGATCGCGAGCTGCTTGATCGGCTGGCCGCCGGGCTGCACCTCGAGGCGCGAGCGCTCGACGACGGGCTCCGCGGCGGCGAGCCCTGCGCCACCGGCGAGGAGCAACGCGATCACGGCGAGCTTCACGGCGCGACTCCGGCGAGCGCCACGTCGTCGCGGACGACCGCGCCCTGGACGTAGCGGATGAGGGCGCGCCACGCACGCTGCTGCGCCCGTCCCGGGGCAGCCTGCGCGATCGCGGCGTCCAGCTCGACGAGCTTGGCGTCGTATTCGGCCTGGCGATCGGCGGACCACCGGCCGCGCGCCTCGGCCGCGAGCGCGCGCAGCTCCTTCGCGGTCATCGCGTAGCTGTCGGTCAGCCGCGCCGCATCGGCGGCGAGATCCGCGGTGACGTCATCGGCGGAGGCCGGTGCAGCGGACGCGGGCGCCTGGCTCGCAGCCTTGAACGTCGGCGAGATCACCGGCGGCGTCGGCCGGTTGTCGGCGACCTGCGGCATCTCGTCGGCGCGATGCGTGCGCCACCACACGAGCGCGATCGCGGCCGCGGCGAGCACGCCGCCGAACGCGAACCGCGGCGCCGACGGGGCCCAGCGCGCGAGCGCGCGCTTCCACGCCGGCTTGCGCGCATCCGCGACCTCGGCCGCGGCGAGCTGCGCCTGCACGCCTGCCCCCAGGCTCGACGGTGGATCGAGCGTCGGCAGCGCGCGCAGCCCGTCGCGCAGCGCGGCCTCGTCGGTCGCGACGTGCCTGCACGCCGCGCACTCGCGCAGGTGCCCGCGCACGACGCTGCCGCGGTCTCCTTCGAGCTCGCCGTCGAGATACGCGGTCAGCCGCGGGCGGACGTCGTCACACTTCACGTGCGCTCCCCGATTCCGATCATGGTGTTCATCGGCCCGAGCAGCTCGCGCATGCGCGCGCGTGCCTTGTGCAGCTGTGACTTGCAGGTCCCCACCCTGCAGTCGAGGATCGCCGCACACTCCTCGTGGGACAGGCCCTCGACGTCGTGGAGGACGAGGATCGCGCGGTAGCCCGGGGGGAGCTGCGCGAGCGCGCTCTCGATGCGTGCGGCGAGGCCGGGATCACGCTCGGTCGCCGGGGGGGCGGGCAGCTCGCTGAGCGAGTCGTCGCCGACCTCGTGACGGCGACCGCGCTTCGCGAGGTGCGAGAGCGCGGCGTTCACCGTCAGGCGGTAGATCCACGTCGACAGCTGCGAGTCGCCACGGAAGTTCGCGAGCCCGCGGAACACGCGCACGAACACCTCCTGCGCGACCTCCTCGGCGTCGGAGGCCCCGACGATGCGGTGGGCCATGCCGAAGACGCGCCGCTTGAACTGGTGATAGAGCATCTCCATCGCGCGCGCCTCGCCTCGGCGGCACGCGGCGATCAGCTCCGCGTCATCGGCAAGCGAGCCCGAGGCGCGGACGCGCGGCTCGGCGAGCGTGGGGGTGGGCAAGGCGGGTGCGGAATCGACGAGGTCGCTCACGAGCTCTCCGGGATCGGGCGGTGACGGATCGGTGGATAGACCACCGGCCGTGGTGGACCGTTGCCCGGACCGCGTGCGAGGAGGGTCGGAGGACACGTCGGAGGGCACGGTTATTACCCGAAACGCGTTGTCTGGCACGGGCTTTCGGTCGATCACCCGGTAGGACCTGGCAAACACCATGCCTCGCTCCGCTGCGCGATGGCCTTGCCTCGCGCGGCCTGGGGTATGATGGCCGCGTGCAAGCGCCTCTCGTGGTCGGGCTCGGCCGGATCGGCGTCGCGATCTCGGGGCTCGGGCCGAACTTGCCGGGCGTCGATGCCGCGACGGCCGAGCTCGCGGCCCTCTCGACCAGCCCCGCTCCCGGCGTGGCCGTCGCGCTCCGTGCGGCGCAGCGGCTCGGCTGCCGCGCTCGCGCCGTCGGCTCTCACGGCGCCGACCTGCTCGGCCAGCTCGCGCGCTCGGCGCTGCGCGACGCCGGCATCGACACCGAGCTGTTGCGGGCGGTGGGATCGAGCGCGTGCGACCTCGTCACCGTGGCCGGCGACGGCAAGCTGCGGGCGCACTATCTCGGTGACCGCGGCGAGCCCGTGCCGCTCGATCTAGGCGCCGCGCTCGCCGGAGCCTCCGCGCTGCTCGTCGACGGCAGCGATCCGGTCGCGCAGATCGCCGCGGCGGAGGCCGCGAAGCGGCAGAAGATCCCCGTCATCTTCGACGTCGCGGACCTGCGCGACGGCACCTCGGACCTGATCGCCGTCGCGGACATCCTGCTCGCGTCGGAGCGCGAGGCGAGTGAGCTCGCGCCGCGCGGCGAGCTGACCGACGCGCTCGACGAGTTGTTGCAGCTCGGCCCGCACGCCGTGGTGATCACCCTTGGCGAGCAAGGCGCGATCGGCCGGCTCGGCAAGCAGGTCGCGCGGTGCCCCGCGTTCCCGAGCGAGGACCTGCTCGACAGCTACGGCGCCGGCTCGGTGTTCCACGGCGCGTTCGCCGCGGCGCTGCTGAGCGGGCTGCCGTTCGCGCGCTGCATGGAGCTCGCGGCCGCCGCGGCGACGCTGTCGCTGCGCGAGCTCGGGCCGTGGTCGGCGATGCCGAACCGCGATGAAGTGCTCGTGCTCACGCGCACGCGGCGCTGAGCGACCTTCGCGCCGCCCTTCGGCGGGTTTGTCACCGCTTCTTCTTGGGGCGGATGCCGACGTCGCTGCCCTCGAGGCGGAAGTGCGCCTCGGCGGCCGCCATCTGCTCGGCCTCCTTCTTCGACTTGCCCACCGCGCGCGCCCACTCGTCCTCGCCGAGCGTGACCGCGACGACGAACCGCTTGTCGTGGTCGGGGCCGAGCTCGGAGACGACGCGATACGTCGGCGTCGCCTTGAGGCGCGCCTGCGCGGTTTCCTGCAGGCGGGTCTTGAAGTCGTAGAAGCTCTTGGGCTCGACGGTGTCGATGCGCTGCGCGAGCAGGCGACCGACGAGGTCCCACGCCGCGGCGAAGCCTCCGTCGAGGTAGACCGCCGCGAGGATCGCTTCGAATGCATCCGCGAGGATCGACGGCTTCGTCCGCCCGCCGGACTTCTCCTCGCCCTTGCCGAGGAGCAGCCACTGGCCGAGTCCGAGCTGCCCGGCGACCTGGGAGAGGCCGGCCTCGCTGACGACCTGCGCGCGCATCACCGAGAGCTGGCCCTCGCGGAGGAGCGGGAACCGCGTCATCAAGCGGTGGCCGACGACGAGATCGAGCACGGCGTCGCCGAGGAACTCGAGCCGCTCGTTGTCATCGAGCGGCGTGGCGCTCGCCGGCTGCTCGTTGCACCAGCTCGCGTGACGCAGCGCCTGTTCGAGCAAGCCGCGATCGCGGAACACGTGCCCGAGGACGGCCTCGAGGGCTTCGAACTGCGACGGCGCGGCCACGCAGGCATGGTACCTTCCAATCGGTGGAAGCGCTGCGCGAGCGTTTCGGGAAGTACCACGTTCTCCAGAAGATCGCGCAGGGAGGCATGGCCGAGGTCTACAAGGTCAAGACCGTCGGCATCGCGGGGTTCGAGAAGGTCCAGGCGCTCAAGCGGATCCTGCCGAGCTCCGCGCGCGAGGGCCGGTTCATCCGCTCGTTTATCGACGAGGCGCGGATCGCCGTCGAGCTCACGCACCGCAACATCGTCCAGGTGTTCGACTTCGGCAAGGCCGACGGCGAGCTGTACCTCGCGATGGAGCTGATCGAAGGCAAGGACCTGCGCACCGCCGTCGCCGACGCGGTCGCGCGCGACGCGCTGCCGTCGATCCACGTCGCCGCGTACATCGTGAGCGAGATCGCGGCGGGGCTCGACTACGCGCATCGCAAGACCGATGGCTACGGTGGCTCGCTCGGCATCGTGCACTGCGACGTGTCCCCGTCGAACGTGATGCTGTCGATGGACGGCTACGTGAAGATCCTCGACTTCGGGATCGCGCGCGCGTCGTTCGCGTCGGCGCTCGAGCGGCGTAGGCTGCGCGGCAAGCCGCGCTACATGGCGCCCGAGCAGACGCGCGGCGAGCCTCCGACCGCCGCGGCCGACGTGTTCGCGCTCGGCATCATCGCGTGGGAGCTGTTCACGGGGCTGCCGCTGTTTCGCGGCGCGAACATCAAGGCGATCCTGCACGCGGTCCGGACGACCGATCCTCCGCCGTTGGATCGTTTGAACCCCAACGTTCCACCGGAGATCGTACGGGCCGTCGCGACGGCGCTGTCGCGCGTACCGGCGGATCGCGGGACCGCGGCGGACTTGCTCGCGGCGTGCGCGCGCACGGCGCTCGGCGCCGGCGCCCCTGCCCTCGCCGCGTGGCTCGCCTCTCTCGACCAGCGGCCGAGCCAACCGGTCCTGCCGTGGGAGGAGGAGCCGAGCGTCGTCGTGCAGGTCGCGGACGAGCCGCCTCGCCGCCCTTCGGTCGCGTCGCTCGCGAACGTGCCGTCGCCGCCCGAAGACCTCGGCGAAGGCACGCCCGGCTTCGCCGACCTCGCCCGCCGCGCCACGGAGCGCGAGTCCGTGCAGCGGTTCGGCGGCGAGCGCAGCACGACGGCGGCGAGCCCGTTCGAAGCGCCCGCGACCACGAGCGGGCTCGCGCAACGGTTCGCCGACTACGAGGGCACGGCGACCGGCGTCGCCAAGCTCGGCGACGCGCTGCCCGACGACGCCCCGTCGTTCTTCAACCGCGAGCCGACGGTGCCGACGGAGCCGTTCGTGCGGCCGTCGTACGAGGCGCTGCAGCTGTTGCCCGGTGTCGCCCCCTCCTCGCTGCGGTTCGACGACGAGGTGACGCATCAAGGCGCGCCTCCCGAGCACACGAGTTACGACGACCTCGGACTCGAGCTGTCGATCGAGCCGCCGGCGCTGGCGCAGCTCGAGCTCCTGCGTGACGAACCGATCGACGACGACCTGCGCTCGATCGTGGACCGCCCGCTGACCGATCCGCGCGAGAGCGCCGCGTTGCCGCCGCGCGGCCGCCGCCGCATCGTGGTGGTCGCCGCGACGCTCGCGGGCGCGCCACCCGACGTGCTGCATGCGGTGGCGCGCAGCCTCGGCGAGCTCGCATATCAACGCGGTGGCGTCGTGCTCGAGCTCGGCGAGGACGCGCTGCTCGTCGCGTTCGGGCTCGAGGTCGCGGGCGAGGACGACGTCGCGATCGCGATGGGCTGGGCGCTCGACGCGCAGGCCACCGCGCGCGAGGTGAACGAAGGCACCGGTGTGCATCGCCTCGAGGCCATCGCCAGCGGGGAGCTGACGCTGCGGATCGGCGGGCGCACGGGTGTGCCGATCGCGCCGAGCAGCGACGGTGCGCCGGACCGCATCCCCGCCGAGGCGATCGCGGAGGCGCAGGTGCTCGCGGCCGAGGCCACCCCCGCGCGGCCGCTGTTCGCGGGTGGCGCGACGCCCACCGGTGGCGGCTTCTACGCCGTGCGCGAGGTGCCGGCGCCGGCACCGCTGCGGCGAAGCCGGGCGATCGAGGTCGTCGGGCCGCGCGCTCTCGAGGCGCGGGACCGGGCGCGGTTCGAAGCGAGCGGCGCGTTCGTCGGGCGCACCGCGCAGCTCGCCGAGCTCGATGCATGGTTTCAGCGTGCGCTGGCGGCCGATCGCCGGCTGGTCGCGCTGGTCAGCGGGGCGCCGGGCATCGGCAAGAGCCGGCTGGTCGCCGAGTGGCTCGCGCGCCGCACGCAGGCGGGCACGCCGATGCGGCTGGTCTCGGTCGCGGCGAGCGCGACCAACGGTGCGCCGTTCGCGCTCGTCGGGGATTTCTACCAGGCGGTGCTCGGCCTGCCGCCGGCACGCGGCCGCGGCGCGCGTCAGGCGGCGACGGTGCGACTCGCGCGGCTGCTCGCGAAGGCGAACATCCCGGTCGAGCGCGCGCGCGCCGTCGTCGAGGACCTCGATCATGCGATGGAGCTGCGCGATGGCTCGAACCTGATGGCGCCCGAGGTCGCGGACCTCCGGCCCCGGCTCTCCGCCGGGCTCGCCGTGGTGCGCGGCGCGATGGCCGACCGCGAGCATCCGCTGCTCACGATCATCGAGGACATCCACCTCGGCGATCGCCCGAGCCTGGAGGTGCTGCGCCACGGTCTCGCGGTGCCCGCGCGCGGCCCCGAGCTCATGATGCTCACCGCGCGGCCGGATGGACCGTCGCCGCCCGCGGTCGACGTGGTGCTCACCGTGGGCGAGCTCGTCGGCCCCGAGCTGCGCGCGCTGATCGAGGACCGGCTCGGCGACGCGGCGACGCCCGCGAACATCGCGGCGGTGCTCGCGCGCGGCGGCGGCAACCCGCTCGACGTGGAGGAGCTCGCGCGCGCCGTGCGCGAGGCGGGCGTCGCGGTGCAGGCGTCGGCGCGTGAGGTGATCGCGGCGCGCATCGACCGACTCCGGCCGAGCACGCGGACGGCGGCGCGGTTCGCGTCGGTGCTCGGCGGCACGGTCCGGGTGCGCCTGCTCGAGGAGCTGCTCGATGCGGAGTCGCTCGGGGATGAGCTCGACGAGCTGATCGCCGCCGGCTTCCTCGTGCGCAAGGCGAGCGCCGTGCGTGCCGACGAGCTGCAGTTCGCGCGCGAGCTGGTGCGCGAGGTGGTCTACGGCTCGATGTCCGACCGGGCGCAACACGACACGCACGCCCGGATCGGGCGGCTGCTCGCGTCGCGTTTCTTCGCCGGGCGCGAGGAGCCGCCGTCGGTGATCGCGGAGCACCTCGAGCGCGGTGGCGAGCTCGCGGGCGCGGCGGCGTTCTGGGTCCGTGCGGGCCGGATCGCCCTCGCGGCGTCCGACGCCGATGCGGCGATCGCGTGCTTCTCGCGCACGCTCGCGCTCGAGGCGCAGCTCGGCGCCGCGCCGCCCTCGCCCACCTCGCGTGCGCGTCGTCGCGAGGCGCTCGCCGGCCGCGAGGAGGCGCACCGGCTGCAGGGCGACCTGACGACGCACGCGCACGATCTCGACGAGCTCCAGCGTCTGTGCGAGGGAGATGCGGCGCGCCTCGCGGATGTCGCGATCCGGCGCGCCCAGCGCATGCTACGCGTCGGCGATCACGGCGGGGCGAGCGTCGCGACGATGGTCGCCGAGGATCACGCGGTGGCCGCGGGCGACGAGCGCATGCGCGGCGAGGCCCTACGCGTCCGCGCGGAGATCCTCGAGCGGCTCGGGAGGTTCGACGAGGCGCTCGTCGTCGTCGAGCACGCGCGCGACGTGTTTCACCGCCACGGTGCGCTCGCCGACGAGATGGCGGCGATGCTCGGCCGCGGTCGCATTCACCTGATGCGCGCGCACTACGAGGCCGCGCGCGATGCCTACCGCCCGGTGCTCGCGATGATCGAGCGCACGGGAGACCCGTGGCTCGAGCGGATCGTGACCAACCACGTCGCGGTGATCGAGATGTGCCTCGGCAACTTCACCGCCGCGATGGCCTCGGCGCGCCGTTCGCTCGAGCTGTGCCGCCGCTACGGTGACCGCGCCCGCGAAGGAGACGCGCTCAGCGTCGAGGGCATCATCCTGCTCGAGGTCGGCCTCTACGACGAGGCGGCCGTGACGTTCGGCGACGCGCTCGAGTTGCTCATCAAGACCGCCTCGCGGTGGAGCCGCGCCGACTGCCTGATCTACGCCGGGGTGTGCGAGCTCAAGCGCGGCGCTTCGATCGCGCACCACTCGGGCATGCAGATGCTCGACGAGGCGCTCGCCGAGGCGCGGCGGCTCGGCGCGCGCTACCTCGAGGCGAACGCGCTGGTCGCGCGCGCGGGGGCGCACCTGCGGCGCGGCGCCCTCGCGTCGGCGATCGAGGATGCGGCGATGGGCACCGAGGTCGCGCGCCAGGCGACGCTGATCGGCTACGAGATCCAGGGCCTCGCGCGTCACGCGCTCGCGCTCGCGCGGCTCGGCGGCCGCGTGGAGGCAGCCGGTGCGCTCGCCCATCGCGCTCTCGAGTTGCTCGAGCGCCAGAAGGTGCTCGAAGGTTCCGAGGAGGACGTCTATGCCGCGTGCGCCGAGGTGCTGCGCATCGTCGGCGCGATCGATCGCGCGGCGGTCATTCGCGCGCGAGGTCGCGCATCGGCGCAGCGCAAGCTCGACGCGCTCGTCGATCCGGCCTGGAAGGCCGCGTATGCGGCGATCCCCGAGGTCCGCGCCCTGCTCGCCGGCTGAAGCTGGCACCCGCGGTGCACTCGCGCGGGTCATGACGAGCAAGCTCGTGGACCGCGACGACGCGAACCAGGACGTGGTCGATGACCTCAACGATCTTCTCCAGCTCGACTGCGATGCGGTCGCGGCTTACGAGATCGCGATCGGCAAGCTCCGCGACGTCGGTGCGCGCGGGGACCTCGTGCTGTTCAAGCAGGATCACGAGCGCCACATCGAGGATCTCTCGCGCACCGTGCTTCGCCTAGGCGGCATCCCGAAGGACCGCGGTGATCTGAAGGGGATCCTCGTCGACGCGCTCACCGCGCTGCGCTCGGCGTCCGGGGACGTCGGCGCGCTGCGCGCCATCCGCATGGCGGAGCGGATCGTCAACCGGCGCTACGGCAGCACGCTCGCGCACGCGCTGTCCGAGGACGCGCGCGCGATCGTGAAGGCGCACCGCGACGACGAGCGTCATCACCTGCTCGAGATCCGGGACCACCTCGAGCGCCTCGACGAGGACTTCCAGGAGGAGATCGACGACGAGGCCCAGCTGCTGCGCGAGGACCCCGAGGAGCTCGAGGGAGAGCAGCCCCCGATGGGCTACTGAGTCGAGCGCGCGACGTCCACGTACGGCGATGCTGCGCTAACAATCAGCGTGCGAGCCAGCCGCCCGCGAGCACCCGCTCGCCGGCGTAGATGACGGCGGCCTGCCCGCTCGCGGCGACCGTCGGCTCCGCGAGCACCGCGCGGGCGTGATCACCCTCGACCTCGATCTCGGCGGCGATCGGCGCGCCGCGGTGACGGACCTGCACGCTCGCGCGCAGCGATGACGCAGGCGTCGACAGCCAGCGCAGGTCGCGGATCTGCAGCTCGCGGCGCTCGGCGGCGGCGCGCGGCCCGACGGTGACCTCTCCGTGCGCCGGATCGATCGCGGTGACGAACAGCTTCTCCTTCGTGGTGAGGTTGCCGAGGCCGCGGTGCTGGCCGACGGTGAACTTGTGCGTGCCGTCGTGGCGGCCGAGCGTCGCGCCGCTCGCGTCGACGATGGCGCCCGCCACGGGGAGCGGCTTGCCGCGCTTCAGGGCCTGCGCCGAGACGAAGCCGGCGTAGTCACCGTCGGGGACAAAGCAGATCTCTTGTGACTCGGGCTTCGCGGCGTTCGGCAGCCCCAGCCGCGCGGCGTGTGCGCGCACCTCGTCCTTGGTCATCCCGCCGAGCGGGAACCGCACGCTCCCCAGCTCGGCGGCGGGCATCGAGAACAGGAAGTACGACTGGTCCTTGCCCGCATCGACGCCGCGGTGCAGCCCGAGCTCGCCACCCTGCTCGAGGATCTGCGCGTAGTGGCCGGTGACGAGCGCGTCCGCGCCGATCGCACGCGCGCGGGCGAGCAGCGGCGTGAACTTGATGTGCTGGTTGCACTTCACGCACGGGTTCGGCGTCTCGCCGGCGAGGTACGCCTCGACGAAGTCGTCGACGACCGCGTCGCCGAACTCGGCCGCGAGGTCGACGACGTAGAACGGGATGCCGAGGTGCATCGCGACCGCGCGCGCATCCTCGACGTCGCGGGGACCGCAGCACCGGCCGCCCGAGCTGGCGGCGGTCCCGCGCGCGTCGTACAGGCGCATGGTCATGCCGACCACGCGATGGCCCTGCTCGACGAGCAGCGCCGCCGCCGTCGCGCTATCGACGCCGCCCGACAGCGCGGCGACGACCAGAGGCCCCTGATCGGACATCCCGTGGTAATGCCCTGGAACCCGATGAAGAGCAAATCCGCGCGTAAGGATGTCCGCGGAGCGAACAACCGGTGCGACGTGACGGCGACCGAGCTCGACGATGCCGGGCTCGGCCTCGGCGAAGACGCTGGCCTCCGCGTGCACGTCGCCGACTTGCTTCCCGGAGAGCGCGCCGAGGTGGCGATCGATCATCGAAGTCCGCACAAGGCCGAGGCGTGGGGGCGCATCGTGCGGCGGCTCGGGCCGCTCAGCCCCGACCGCACCGCGCCGGCGTGTCCGGGCTTCGGGCAGTGCGGCGGGTGCACGTGGCAGCACCTCGACTACCGCGCGCAGCTCGCCGCCAAGCACCGGCGCGTGGAGGCGGCGCTCGCCGACATCCTGGCGATCTCCCAGGGCGCGGCCGTGGCGCCGGTCCGGTCGTCGCCCGCCGTCGTCGGCTACCGCAACAAGGGCAAGTACGTCGCCGGGCGCAGCGGCGAGCACCTGCTGCTCGGCGCGTATGCACCGCGCAGCCACCACGTGATCGACACGCTCGGCTGCAAGGTCGTCGCGCCGCTGATCGACGAGGTCGCGACGTGGGTGCGCGGTGCTGCCGAGCGCGCGGGCCTGGTCGCATACGACGAGCGCGCGCGCACCGGCGAGCTGCGCTACGTGATCGTGCGCGAAGCCAACGACGAGGCGATGGTCGCGCTCGTCGTCGCGCCGGGGACGCCACGCGCGAAGCTCGAGCTCGTCGCGAACGCACTCGCCAAGCATCCGGCGGTGCGCGGGCTGGTCGCGGTCGAGAACGATCGGCGCGACGGCGCGATCATCCCATCGGGCTCGAGCTCGCAGGTGCTGCTGGGGCACGGCCACCTCGTCGAGCAGCTCGCGGACGTGCCGGTCGCCGTCGGTGCGGGCGAGTTCGTGCAGGTCAACCGCGCGCAGGCCGCCGCGATGTACGCGCGCGTCGCGGAGCTCGCGGCCCCGCGCCCCGGCACGCGCGCGATCGATCTGTTCGCGGGCCTCGGCGGCATCGGGCTACACCTCGCGCGCGCCGGCGCCGCGGTGGTGTCCGTCGAGATCGATCGCGAGGCCGTCGCGCAGCTGCGGCGCGCCGCCGAGCGCGCGAACCTACCCCTCACCGCACTCGCCGCCGACGCGGGTGACCTCCCCGAGTCGCTGCGCGCACAGCTCGGCGCCGCGCCCGACGTGGTCGTGGTCAACCCGCCGCGCAAGGGGCTGTCCGCGGGCGCGCTCGACCTGGTCGTCGCGCTGGGCGCGCCCACCGTCGTCTACGTCAGCTGCGGGCCCGAGGCGCTCGGGCGCGACCTCGTGGCGCTCGCCGCCCACCGGTGGCTGCCCGACGTGATCGAGCCGTTCGATCTGATGCCGGGCACGTCGCAGGTCGAGACGGTCGTCCGCGTGCGCCGCACCCCGCCCTAACGAAGATCGCCGCGGAGATCGGCGGCGAGGGGCACGGTGACCGTCGAGCCTTCCTCGGCGTGGATCAGGCGCACGATCTTGCGCCGCGCAGGCTCGCCGACGTCGACCTCGAGCCGCAGCTCCGCATCCTTCGCGGGCAACGCGACCTCGAACTTCGTCGGGCCGATCGTGTGGTTCGGCGGCGCGGTCCGGTGCAGCTCGCCGAACGCCTCGTCGCCGACGAGCACGCGCGCCTCGACCGACCGCACCTTGGGCTCCGCCTCGCCGTAGTCGAGGACGATCGTCGCGTGGAAGCGCTCCGCCTGCTGGCACGACTCGCGAACGATCAGCCCGAGTACGATCACGAACGCGATCGGGACGATCCGCTTGCGGAACAGGTCGTAGCGCGTCACCAGCGGGTTCTAGCACGCGCCCCCGAAAACTGGCCCCGTCTCAGCGACCCGCCGATCCTAGGGCCATGCGCCCACGCGCCCTCGCCTGCCTCCTGATCGCCTCCCTCGGCGTGACGGGCTGCGCAGTGCGCGATCGGCCGTATCACTTCGCCTCCCCGATGCTCGGCACGGCGACCGTCCCGCCGCCGCCGCTCCCCGGGCGCGCCCCCGCCGACGCGCCCGCGCGCCGCGCACCGGCCGAGCGCGTGGCCGCCGGCATCCGCGTGGTGAGTGCGCCGCCGATCCGCGAGGCCTCCGCGGCGGCCGCCCTCGCGATCACCACCGCGCCCGCGGCGCGCGCAGAAGCACGCGCCACGCTCCCCACGCCGCACATGACGCCGTCCTCGACACCGCTGCCGGTGGTCCGCACGCCGGACGACCTGCGCGCACTCGTCGGCCGCCGCGGAGGCCTCGCGGATCGGCGGCGCACTCACCACGCGGATGCCGTCGGCGACGCGCTCGGCGGGG
>DATLHR010000036.1:0-34705 GCA_035539815.1 Kofleriaceae bacterium | reverse complement strand
GCTCGCGCTCGACGTGCTCGGGCCCGGCGGCGGAGATCCGCGGGATGCCGCCGGGCCCGAGCACGTCGAGCGCGAGCGACGCGCCGCGGGTCACCGGCAGCTCGCGTCCCGCCGCGCGCAGCGTGCGTGCACCGGCGAGGTAGCGCGTGTCCCCGGAGGCACCGAGCTCGGCCAGCGCGACCGCGAGCCCGAGTGGCATGTAGTGGCGGCCGCCGTGCTCGATCGCGAGCGGCAGCCGCCGCGTCACGCCGTCCTCGTCGCGGAACGCGTTGACCGCGCCCGCACCGACCGCGCCCTTCGCGATCGCGGGCATCGTCATGGCGACCGCGCGCGCGACCGCCGGCCGCCGGGCGTCGCCGCCGCCCGCGTCCGCGACCTCGCCGTGGCGCGCGAGCCGCAGGCCCTCGGGCTCGGCGGCGGTGACCGAGCGGCCGTCGGGATCGAGGAAGAACAGGGCGCCGAGGAACACGCGACCACTGCGCGCGACCGCCGCGGCGAGCAGCTCGTCACCGCGCAGCTCCTCGACGATGTCCCCGAGCACGGCCTTGGTCTCGGCGAGCCTCGGATCGGGATCCGCGGCGAGCTCCGTCGCCAGCGCGCGCACGCGGCCCGCGAGCGCCGGAGCGAGGACGATCTCCGGACTGTCGAAGAACAGGTCGAGTGCGATCAGCTTGGGATCGTAGGCGGTGAGCGCGTCGATCAAGCGGGCGTAGCCGCGCCGAGTCTGGATCACGTCGGGCGCCTCGCTCCGCACCCGGTCGTCGATGCCGACGATCACCACGCGATCGGTCGCGGGGGCGCGCGCGCCGCGCAGCCGGAACCGCGCGTCGATCGTGAGGCCCTCGAGCGCGGCCATGCCGGGCAGGGGGGACACCCGGGCGTGGACGAGCGCGAGGACGCCCACGAGCAGGCTCGCGACCAGGGCCGTGAGCAGCGGGACGTTGCGCGCTTTGTCGGCCATCGCGGTTACTCGGGCTGCGGCAGCCTGACACAGAACGCGGAGCCCAGGGGCTCGCCGGGCTCGACCCAGATGCGTCCGCCGTGCGCCTCGGCCGCGAGCCTGCAGAACACGAGCCCGAGCCCGTGACCGCCGCCCGGGCGATCGCGGGACACGTACGCGTCGAAGATCTTCTCGACCTCCTGCTCGTCGACGCCGGGGCCCTGATCCTCGACGCGCATCATCACCGCGCCACCGTCGAGCCGCGTCGTCACCCGGACCTCGCTGTTGCGCGGGGAGTGACGGACCGCGTTGTGGACGAGGTTCTGCAGCATGCGGCGGATCAGCTCGCGATCGCCGATCAGCTTCGTCGCCTCGACCGCGAGCTCGATGCGCACCTGGTTGAGCTTGCCGAACCCGCGCAGGCTGCTCGCGACGTCGGCGGCGATCTGCCCGAGATCGAGCGGCTCGAGGTGCACGTCGAGCCCCACGTCCTCGGCGCGCGACAGGTCGAGCAGGTTGCGCACCGTGCGATCGAGCGTCCCGGTCGCGATCACGATGTCATCGACGATCTCGGCGAGCGCGGGCGCGAGGTGCGCGTCGCGCAACAGCGCGGCGTTCGCGAGCAGGGCAGTCGCCGGGCCTTTCAGGTCGTGCACGATGAGCTGGGTGATCCGGCGCTTGTCGTGCTCGAGCTTGCGCAGCTTCTCGTTGTGGGCGGCGAGCTCCTCGGCCTGGCGGCGCTGGCGGATGAGCGCGCGCACGCGGAGCAGCAGCTCGGCGCGGTTGAACGGCTTGGCGAGCAGGTCGTCGCCGCCGGCGTCGAGCGCGGGCTGCGTCGCCT
Source organism: Kofleriaceae bacterium (assembly GCA_035539815.1). Lineage (GTDB taxonomy): Bacteria > Myxococcota_A > Polyangia > Haliangiales > Haliangiaceae > JABFXX01. The sequence goes on along the minus strand of DATLHR010000036.1, from coordinate 32,924 downwards.
CGCGATCGCCGAGCGCCGTCAGGAACAGCACCGGCACGCCGGTCGCCTGCGGCATCGCCTTGACGCGGCGGCAGGTCTCGAACCCGCCGATGCCTGGCATCAGCACGTCGAGGACGATCAGATCCGTGCGCGTCCCGCCGAGGTAGGCGAGCGCTTCCTCGCCGGTCTCCACGGCGTCGACCTCGTAGCCCGCGGCCTCGAGGTGGCCCACCGCGACCATGCGGTTCTGAGGCGAATCATCGACGACGAGCACGCGATCCTTCATGCGTTCCCTCTCATGCTGCGGGGCCGGCCCCGGGTAAGCGGACGGTGAACGTCGTGCCGGCGCCGAGCGTGCTCGCGACGTCGATCGTGCCGCCGTGCATGACCACCAGGCGCTTGGTCAGCGCGAGCCCGAGCCCGGTGCCCGCCGGCCGATCGCGCGCGTTGGCCGCGAGCTGCTCGAACGTCTGAAACAGGCGCGGCATGTCCGCCTCGGCGATGCCGATGCCGGTGTCCTCGACCGCGACGACGATGTGGTCGCCGTCGTCCGCGGCGCGGATCGTGACCTGGCCGCCGTGATCGGTGAACTTGAGCGCGTTCGAGATCAGGTTCCACAGGATCTGACGCAACCGCATCCGGTCCGCCTGCAGATCGCGCACGCCGCCCGGCACCTGGATCGCGAGCGCCACGCCGCGCTGGTGGGCGAGGGGGACCAGCCCCGTGATCGCCTCCTCGAGCGCATCGCGCACGGCCACCATCTCGAGCTCGAGCGCGTGCTTACCGGCCTCGAGCTTCGCGAGATCGAGCACGTCGTTGACCAGCTGCAGCAGGTGCCGCCCACTCTGCGCGATCGCGTCGAGGTACTCGCGCTGTCGCTTCGTCGTCGGGTCACCGGTCTCGATCAGCAACAGGTCCGCCAGGCCGATCACCGCGTTGAGCGGCGTGCGCAGCTCGTGGCTCATGTTCGCGAGGAACATGCTCTTCGCCTTGCTCGCCGCCTCCGCCGCCTCCCACGCGGTCTCGAGCTGCACCCGCGCCGCGCGCTCCGCGGTGATGTCGAGGAAGAACGTCACGCGTCCGACCGGCGTACCGTCCGGCAGCCGGACAGGTGCCGTGTACCGATCGAGCGTGCGGCCGTCGTGCAGCCGGATCACGTCGCGCGAGGTCTCGTCGCCGCCGCCGACCACGTCCCCTTCGGCGATCAGCGCGCGCATCTCGCCGACCATCGCTGCGTAGTCGCGGGTCGCGACCACCTCGCTCGACAGCCCCAGCATGTCGACGAACCGCTGACTGAACGCGATCACGCGCCCGTCCGCATCCACCACCACCGTCCCAGCCGACGCGGTCTCGAGCGTCGCGCGCAGCACCGCGTAGCTCTCCTCGAGCTGCTTGCGCTGCGCCTCGATCTCGCCCTCGGTGCGCCGCTTGAGATCCTGATACAGCCGCTGCATCTCGCGCGACGAGATGTCGATGCTGCGCTCGAGTGTGTACCGATCCTGATCGGCCTCGTGATACGTGCGGCTCACGAGTGCGAGCAGCGCGCGCCACGCCTCGTTCGACGGCGCCGCGTCCGCCGTCGCGCCGGCCTTGCGGAGCAGCCGCGCCAGCAACGGGTGGAGGTCCGACGCGGGCGCGGTCATGCCTCGCCGAGCACCGTGAGCGTCATGGTCTGATTGTGCAGGTCGCAGCGGCCCGTCGTGTGCGGCGAGATCTCGCCATACGAATAGAACCCGACCTGCACCGTCCCCGCCGGCAGCTCCTCGAGCGCGGCCTCGGTCTCCTCCTCGGTGCGCTCGCCGAGCACGAGCCGCCGCCCGACGCAGCTGATCGCGATCGACAGCGCCGGCCCCGCATGATCGCGCAGCGCCGCATGTCCGGCAGCCTGCGCGCCCATGATCAAGCGATCGAAGTTCGCGCGCATCAGCTTCGCATACGCGCCCTCGGGGATATCGCCGGCGAACACCATCGACTGCGTCGCCTCGTCCACGCCCAGCACCGTGCGCACGACGCTCTCCGTCGAGTCCTGCGATGCGCGCAGCGACAGCGGAAACAGCAGCGCGCTCCCCGGCAGCCCCGCCGCCCGCTCGCCCAGGTACTCCTTGTACAGCGCCAGGGCAGGGCGATCGTCGAGCTCGTAGAGCACGTTGCCCTTGCTCTTGGTCACCACGCGCTCGTGGCCGAACGCGTCCCAGCCGCCCTTCGATCCGTGGCCCACGTGCACGTGCTCGCCATACACGCCGACCGCCACGATCGCGTCGCTCGCCGGCGCCCCGTCCGCGATCACGAACGTCTGTCCGAACCGCGGACCATCGCCCGCGAGCCCGCCGGTCACCACCACGCCCGCCGGCAACGTCGCATTGAGCCCGCGGATCAGCTCGCTCCCATTCACGTCGTGCCCGCGCGACAGCACGAACACCGCCCGCAGCTCCGGCCCGACGAGCGCCTCGGCCAGCCGCCCGCCCGCCGCGAACGACCCCGCCGCCCCGTCGATCCGCGCGACCACCTCCTTCACGCGCGTGCGCTCGAACCGCACCGCCGCCACGACGATCGACTCGTCGCGCACCTGGGTGTGGTCGATCTCGCCCGCCGTGCTGCATCCGATCATCGCCGCTTGCGGAAACGCGCGCCGCAGCTCCGCGAACACGTCCCCGCGGTCCGCGTACGACGGTGAAGCGAACGCGAGCACGAGGGTCTGCGCCGAATCCAGCGCGGGAAACGCTCGCGACCAGGCGCCTCGCTCGTACCGAAACGTCTCGACCAGCATCGTAGACACCCCCGAGCGCCATACTGCCAAAGCCGCCCAGCCACCGCTACGCGCCACCTCGCTCGGTCACGCCCGCGCCCAAAATCCACCGAGCCCGTGGTGGTTGCCGTACCATGGCCCCATGCACCTCGCTGCGCGCCTCTCCCTCGTGTCCCTCCTCGGCGGGGCCACCGCCTGCGGCGTCGGCGATGACGCGCTGCCCTCGACGCCCGAGCCGCGCATCTGCACCGCGAACCTGACCCTCAGCGGCACCTTCACCCTCGGCGCGACGGCCCCCGACGTCGTCAACAACGACACCGGCCAGCCGCCGGGCGACGGCCAACCCGACATCATGGGCTGCTGGCCCACCGGCACGTGGACCTGGACCGTCGCCATCGCCGACACCACCTGCGCCTCACCGCCCGCGCTCGAGGCGTCCTACTCCTTCCGTACCGACTACACGACCGACGCCAATGGCGATCCCGAGTACGCCTACACGCTGCTCGCGCCCCAGCGCTCGACCGGGTTCCGCCTCAAGGTCTCGTCGGGCGGCGGCGGCCTGTGCGAGGGCGCTCTCGAGCTGTTCAGCGACGACGGCAAGGAGTCCTGGATCCTCCAGCCCGCGCTCGACACCTTCAACACGAACGGCCCGCTCACCGGCGTGGGCGAGTACGCCCAGTGGCGAGAATCGCAGTACCCGTGATTCCCGCTTGACGGCCCGATCCGCCCATGGCAAAAGGCCCTTGCTCGAAGCGATTCGGGCATGACAAGCAGCTGACTGATTGGCCTTAGTGCCCTTGATGCGGGGTGGAGCAGCCTGGTAGCTCGTCGGGCTCATAACCCGAAGGTCGCAGGTTCAAATCCTGCCCCCGCTACGAATGAAACCCGCCTGATGACCTCAGGCGGGTTTCGCCGTTTCGGCCGAGCGGTCCCCACCGCGGCGCTTGAAGATCACGTCCGCGCCGGTGATTGCTCGGACCATCCCCTTTCGGGGGCGGCCGGCGCGACCGAGCGGAATGACGCGTCCGGCCTCGAGCTCCTCTCGGGACGTAGGCGCCCGCGTTTCGCACATCTCCATCCAGCCCCCACGCGAATCGAACCCCGCGAGCGCGAGCCCTTCGTCGATCGCGAGCCACGCCGGCTGCGGTGCCACGCCGGCATACGCGCGGAAGCTGGTCCATTCGGTATCCAGCGGACGCGGCACGACGCCTGCGCGGACGGGATTCTGGTGAACGTAGTCGAGTAGTCGAGCCGTCGCCTCCGGACGAAACTCGACGACCTTCGGGCCCTTCACGAACACGCTTCCAATCCGCTCACGTCGCTCGTTGATCCAGGCAGCAAAGATCGTGTGCATGGGGCGCAGCCATTTCGCGAGCGGGCAGGTGCCTGACACGAGCCCGAGATGGATGTGGCTACTCATCACCGCGTAGCAGATGCATCTCCAGTTCGTCTCTCGAAGCGCGAGCTCCAACAACGAGAGATACGTCCTGCGCTCCAACGCAGACTCGATGAACCACTCCTTCGCGGTGAACCGCGAGATCAAGTGATAGACACCCCCAGCTCGAACCATTCCACCACCGCGTCCCATGCGCCCTCCATAGCGCGCCGCTCTGACGATCGCGCGCCCCCCCGCTCGCTGCTGTCCGGCACCCGGACACCTCCGGCGCTCCGCGTACTGCATCGTTGCTCGTCAGCACATGCCGACGCGCCGGGCTGCTGTCCGGCAGCCGGACAACGTGCACATCACGCGCATACATCACGCGCATAAATCAAAGTCCGACCTAGATTCTTCACATCGTGCGCAGAAACTAGGTCGGACCTAGATTCTTCGTAGAAGCGGAGCGGGACCATCGGCTCGGTCTCCGCAAACTCGTCAATCCTGCCCCCGCTACGAATGTAACCCGCCTAGGTCAGCAAGGTGATCGACAACCTGCCGGCAACGCGCGGCGCCGGCCAGCGCTTCGTTGTTTGCGTTGGGCTGGGTCTTCGATCCGGTAACGCCCAGGCGTGACTCCCATGACCGCCACGAACGCGCGCCCGAGGTGCGACTGATCGGCGAAGCCGCCTGCGGCTACAGCGGCCGAGATCGCGCCGCCGTGTGCGAGCACCTCCCGCGCGCGTCGCACGCGTTCGTTGCGCTGGTACGCCAGCGGTGTAAAGCCATAGCGCGCGGTGAACAACCGAATGAGATGGTACCGGCTCACACCGGCGGCGTCGGCCAGCTCCTGGAGCGAGACCGTCTCGGCCAGGCGGTCGAGCAAGAGCTCTCGCGCGCGCTCGACCTTCGTGACGGCACTGACGAGCAAGCGCTCGGGACCGGTCGGCGTCGCGCACTGCCGCACTAGCTCCACGAGCGCAGCGCGGAACAAGATCTCAGCATCCGGCTCACCGCCGGCCAGCGCGACATGCGCGCGTACGAGGCGCGTGACGAGCGCGCGGTCCTCGAGCAACGGCTGCGCGAACACCACCGACGTGCGCGCCCGCCAGATCGACGCCGCCGCCTCGTTCATGACCCGCCGCTCGATGTAGAGGCCACGGACGACGAGCGGCGCTTCGCTCGCCGGCTGGCTGCTGTGCGGCTCGTCGGCCTGGAGGATCACCGCTCCATGGCGGCTGCCTGCGACGTCGCGACCGGCGACCTGGAAGCGGTGCGGCGTCCCCTGGTAAAGCGTGAGCTGGTACTCCGCGTGTGCGTGTCGCGCGAGGTGCTTGGCTGGCCCCTGGTACTCGAAGCTCTCGATCCCGTCGACCTCGGCATACCGCGCGTACAGCAGCCCATCCGGAATCCCATCCCGCATGTACGCGACCGTAACGCGGATTGGACGCCGGATCGCAATCCCGTTCTAGACGGGTTCGGTGGGTGGCAGGACAGTTTCGCCGCCATGAGCGAAGCCGTCTCTCCAACCAACGCGACCTACGTCGAGCCGTCCGCCGAGCACATCCTCAAGCCCGGCGTGAAGCTCGGCGACCTGCTGCGACGCAACATGACCCAGCCCTACGTGCTGCAGCGCCTCACCAAGCGGTCGTACTGGGTGCAGTCGTTCAACTACGGCACGGTCTTCTACGTCGGCGATCGAGGCGTGCTGATCTTCGACACGCTCGAGGGTGTGTACGACAACATCGCGAAGGCGGTCGCCTCGGTGACCGACAAGCCGATCTCGGCGGCGATCTATCCTCACTATCACGCCGACCACATCGGCGACATCGCGAAGTACGTCGATGCCGCGAAGCAGCGCGGTGTCGCGCTCGAGATCATCGCGAGCGCGAAGACGCGGCAGTCGATGGACCTGGCGAAGAGCAGCTTTCCCCGTCCCACCAAGGAGCTGAAGTGGCCACGCGACAGCTTCCAGTTCGAGGACCTGACCGTCGAGCTGCACGGCTTCGAGTGGGCTGCGCATAGCGACGACCACTCGGCCTGGCTCCTGAAGCAGGAACGCATCATTCACTCACCGGACCTGATCAATCCCGATCAGCCGCCGTTCTGGCGCTTCGCCGGCAACGAACGCTTCCGCTTCCACGAAGAGAACTTGAAGCAGATCTACGATCTCGACTGGGACTACCTGTCCGGCAGCCACGGCAACATCGGATCGCGGGTGGACATCGACTTCCAGTTCGCGTTCATCGCCGATCTCAAGGCCGCGGTCGGTAAGGCGATGGGCGAGAATCCGTTCAGCAAGTTCGTCAATCCGTCGGCGAAAGCGCACACCGAGTTCCTCTCGAAGTTCTTCGCGGCGATCGCGACCGAGGCTACGAACACGCTGCGTCCCAAGTACGGCGGCATGTACGGCTTTGAGGAAGCGACCCCGCCGAACGCAGAGATGGTCGCGTGGGCAATGTTCGAGTACCGCTGAGGACAAACATATGAAGATCAAAGCATTGGTCGTGGAAGCGAAGGACGCGAAGTTCGAGGTGCAGGACCTCGACCTCGCCGAGCCCGCGCGCGGTGAAGCGCTGGTACGCATCGTCGCGGCCGGCGTCTGTCACACCGACGCCATCACCCGGGCCGGCGACATGCCGATGCCGTTCCCTTGCGTGCTGGGCCACGAGGGCGCGGGCGTCGTCGAGCGCGTCGGGCCAGGCGTGACCTCGGTCGCGCCCGGCGACAAGGTGATCCTCGGATGGCCGTCGTGCGGCGAGTGCCGCAACTGCCTCGACGGGCAGCCTCGGTACTGTCTCAGGACCGGCGATGCGCTGGTCTCGGGACGTCGTTTCAAGGGCGAAGCTAAGGGCACAACGGCCTACTCGAGAAATGGCAAGGAGATCAACGGCCACTTCTTCGGCCAGTCGTCGTTCGCGACTCACTCGATCGTGACGGCCGATGCGCTCGTCAAGGTGACGGGCGACGTGCCGCTCGAGCTGCTCGGGCCGCTGGCGTGCGGGCTCGCCACCGGAGCCGGCGCCGTGCTCAACGAGGCCCGCCCCAGGCTCGGCGACTCCATCCTGGTCGTCGGTGTCGGCGCGGTCGGTCTCGCGGCGATCATGGCGGCACGCAACTCCGGGGTGACGAAGATCATCGCGGCGGACGTGCACGACAGCCGGCTCGCGCTGGCCCTCGACTTCGGTGCGACCCACATCATCAACTCGCGCAACCGCAAGCTCGTGGATGAGGTCGCGAAGATCACGGGCTCGACCGTCGACTTCGCCTTCGATTGCACTGGCGTCATCGCGGTGATCGAGACCATCGCGCAGACCGTCGGGATGCTAGGCACGCTCGTCCTCATCGGCGGCGCGCCCGCCGGCGCGTCCTTCTCGCTCGATCACCTGTCGACGCTGTGGGGCAAGCGCATCATCGGCGTGCTGGGCGGCGGAGGGCGTTCCGGCCAGCTGATCCCGGCGCTCGTCGCGCTGCACCAGCAGGGGCGCTTCCCGTTCGAGCGGCTCGTCAAGTACTACGAGCTCGATCAGATCGAGCAGGCGCTCGCGGACTCGAAGAGCGGGCAGGTGATCAAACCCATCCTCCGCATGCCGCAGTAGCGTCTCTGCCTTTCGAAGGACGCCCGACGAAGAGCCAGCGCCTCGCGCGTGGCCCCGACGCGTCGCTCGCCGCCCTCGCGCTCGGAGACGGGTAGGCCGCCGCATCGAGCCGCGCCGTGGGCATCGAGCTCGCCGCTCCGGCTCGAGCGATGCGTGATGCTCGTTGCGCCGTTCTCGGATCCTGGTCGGCATGCTGCTCGCACTCTTCGATCGCCGACGCGTGCCGACTCGACCTGGCGAAGCTGACGTGCCCGAGCTCCTGAGGGAATCGCGGCTCACCGACCTGCTGGTGACCCTGGGCGCCGTCCTCACGATCGGGCTGATTGCCTGGCTGATCGCGCGCGTGCTCGCCCACTGGTTGACCGGGAAGACCCGCTTCGGGCTCCACGGCCTGGAGCGCCTCGCGGCGCCGGTGACGGCGCTCGTCAGCGTGATCGTGGCATTGCTGATCGTGAGCCGCACGCCGAAGGAACCCGCGGCGATCGGGGAGGTCCTGAAGTTGCTGATCAGCATCACTGCGTTCTGGCTCGCCGCGCGCGTCATCGACGTGATCTGGGCGACGTCCCGCCAGAGCGCGCGTCTGCGTGCGCGGCCTCGCGTCGGATCCGCGCTGGTGGCGGGCCGCCATCTCGGCAAGCTCGCACTCGCGATCACGGCCGTTGGGGTGGTCGCGGTCCAGCTCGGCGCGAGCGGCCAGTTGTACGTGATCCTCGCGGCGATGGCGGCTAGCTTCGCGTTCGCGGCGCGCGATCCGATCCGCAATGCCGTCGCATTCGTCGCGATGGCGATCGATCCGCCGTTTCATGTCGGCGATCGGGTGCGGGTCTCGGATTACCGCAGCGGCGAGGCCACGGTCGGGACGATCGTCGACATCTCGCTGACCGCGATCACGCTGCTCACCCGCGAGAAGACGAACGTCGTGATCGCGAACGTCATGGTCGGCCAGTTGCGTGTCGAGAACCTGTCCGTCGCAGATCGCCGCCGGCTCGAGCTCGAGGTTCCCGTGGGAAGCATCGAGACCGAAGCGTTGCGCGCCGCGTGCGATGCGATCGATCGCGATCTCCGCGAACATCCGGGCGTCTCCAGCGAGCGCGACCCTCGTGTCTGGCTCGCAGGGGCGGGCGACGAGCTCAACCTCAAGGTGTCGCTGTGGTTGCGGCGGTCCGCGGATCGTCGCGACGTGCAGCGCGACGTGCTGCTCAAGATGCGCGACCGGCTCGCGGCTTGATGGGGCAGCTCGGCCAGCGCTTGCTGTCGGCGAGCACGGAGGCGACGCAGTCGAGGATCACGCAGACGTAGAGGCATATCCACGGCATGCTCGAGCCATACGGAGCGGCCGCTTTCGGCGGCGTGCCCCGGTATTGGGCTTCACAATCGCAAGACCATCGTCCTCGGGCGCCTCGAAGATGGGGTCCGTCCCCGATTAGCCAGCACGCGCATAGTAGGTTCCCTCGAGATCGAGAAGGAGTCGACGCGTGGCCAAGGCGAAGGTTCGTACACTGGCGAAGGCTGCAGGCATCAGGTTTCCTGCCGACTACCTGACGTTCCTCGACACGCAGGCCACGTGACTGCGGTTGCCCGAGCACGACTCGTCGGACGACGACGGCGACCGCGACGACTGGGTGGGCCAGATCGCGGAGATCTTCGGCGCGAAGCAGATCGAGAAGGTGCTGTCGCGAAAGCGCGGCGACTTCTGGGCTCCGCCGCTGCACCGCCACGCGGTGCCGATCGCACGGACCTGGGATGGAGACCCGGTCTTGCTCGTCGTCGCGGGCCGGTCCGCGGGGCAGGTGCTGCTCGGCAATCACGAGACGTACTACGGCTTCTTCGAGAACCTCGCGCGCCTCGGCGGAAAGCGCGTCGATGCCGAGTTCGAGCAGGCTGCAGGCCGCATCCTGCGGCGCCGCGGTTATCGGGGCGGTGCGCCGACGACCGATCACGTCGTGGGTTTGTTGCTGCACCCCGATCTCGATGGCGGTGAGCGCATCGCGCGCTCGTTCTCGGCATTCCTCCGCAGCTGCGAGCGCGCACGTTCCGGCAAGGCCGCGTCGAAACTGGGGAAGGGCGAGGTCGCGGTCGTTCCGATGGAGTGGCGGATCTGGAGCTTCGCGCGCCTCGGCGAGCGGTTATTCGCGATCGGGGAGGGCGGCAAGAAGCGCGCGACGTGGAAGATCATCGAGGTCCATGCCGATGGCCGCATGGAGGCGCTCGCACCCGCACCACCAGAAGCAACGCTCCAGGCGGTGCACGGGCGCCTCTACATCACCGCGCGTCTGGGGCTGTGGAGCTGGGTGCCCGGAAAGGATCCTCGGCAGCTACTGCGCGGCAAGTTCGAAGGCGTTGGCAGCGACGGACGCAAGGGCGTCTGGGCGATCGCGTCCGAACGCAAGCCGCGCGGAGACATCATGGACCAGCACATCCGGCTGTTCCGGTCGCGCGATGGCCAGCGCTTCACCGCGGTCCCCACGGACCGGGAAGGCCTGGTGAGCGTTCACAACCCGTCCAAGCAAGGACTGTTGCTCTCGGCGTTCGAGCCGGGTGAGGACGCGTACTACGTCCAGTCGCTGTTCGTGCTCGGCCCGAGCGGGAAGCTCCTGGATCTCGAGGTTCCCGACGACGAAGGCGTCGAAGACGTGCTCGTCACCAAGCGCAACACCTTGGTCGCGGCGATGGAGATCACGTTGTGGCGGAGCGCCACATCCGGGAGGTCCTGGAAGCGTGTGCGCGGCGTGCCGTCTGGCAACTGGGGCGACGAGGCGCGGCTCGTCGAGCTGTCGAACGGAAGGCTCGTGCTCTTGCGACGCAGGAAGCTCTTCGTGTCGCGCAACGATGGCGCGAGCTTCTCCGCGCTGCCATTCCGCTTCAAAGCGAGCGTCGATGCGGCGGTCGAGCTCGATGGCCAGTTGCTGGTCGCGGCGGAGCGGACGCTGTACAGGATCGCAGCACCGTGAACCCGCGCGCACCTCGCGCTGCCGACCGAGCGCCCACACCTCCTACTCCATCAGCGCAGCACGTAACGGGCGCATCGTAGCGCTGCATCGCAGTACGCTCCGCGCATGCTCAAGCTGTACAGCTTCGCTCGCGTGAACAGAGGGGCGCACGGCAACACGCGCGACTTGCGCGTCCTGTGGGCGGTCGAGGAGATGGGGCTGCCCTACGAGATCGTGGGGCTGGACCACCCGAACCACGATCTCGATTCCCCGTCGTTCCGCGCGCTGAATCCGTTCGGGCAGCTTCCCGCGATCGATGACGATGGGGTCGTGGTCACCGAGTCCGGGGCGATCTTGCTGTACCTGGCGCGAAAGAGCGGCAAGCTGATGCCCCGCGATCTGGCGGGGGAGGCGCAGGTGCTGCGCTGGTCGGTCGCCGCGCTGACCACCATCGAGGTGCCGGTGCTCTCGCTGTGGTTCGTCAACCTCTGCGGTGGCAAGGGGACCAAGCCGAGCGAGGCGCTGCACGGGTGGGCAGACATGCGCCTCGCGCAGCTCGACGGCTGGCTCGCCACTCGGCAGTTCATCGCGACCGACGAGTTCACCGTCGCCGACATCCTGATGACCCACGTGCTGGGTGGAGGGACCGATCAGGAGCTGCTGAAGCCCTACGCGAACGTCCGCGCCTACCGAGCGCGCTGCACCGACCGCCCGGCCTGGAAGCGGACGCTCGACGCGTATCACGCGCGTGTCGAAGCCACGTGACGTGATGCCGGCGTGGTTCCGCGGCAGCTGCGACACGAACGGCGTCCGCCTCCAGTATCTGCGCACCGGCGGCGACGGGCCGCCCATCGTGCTGCTGCATGGCCTGATGGGGAGCGGCGCGTGCTGGACGCCCGTGGCGCGCGCGCTCGAGGGCGAGCTCGACGTCCTCCTGCCCGACGCCCGAGGGCACGGCGGCTCGAGCGCACCACCGCACGGCTACCGGTACGACGACCACGCGAACGACGTGGTGGGGCTGATCGACGGCCTCGCGCTGTCGCGTCCGGTGCTGCTCGGGCACTCGATGGGCGGCATGACCGCCGCGGTGGTGGCGAGTCGAGGGGCAGGCGTCTCCGCGGGCTCGTCCTGGTCGACCCCAGGTTCCTCAGCGTTGCGCGCCAGCGCGAGGTGTACGAGAGCGACGTCGCCGCGCAGCACCGGCAGCTGCTCGGGCTGGACAAGGCGGAGCTGGTCGCGCAGGCGCGCGCGCGGCACGCGACCCGGCCGCTCGAGCTCGTCGAGCTCCAGGCCGAGGCGCGGCTCGCGACCCGGATGGCCGCGTTCGAGGTGCTGACGCCGCCGAACCCCGACTACCAGGAGGTGATGCGCGCGATCGACGTGCCGTGTCTGCTCGTCATCGGCGATCGCAGCCCGGTGGTCACGCTCGCGATGGCGACGGCGCTGCGCAGCCTGAACCCGCGCGTGCGCATCGCACAGATCGAGGACGCGGGGCACGGGATCCCGTTCGAGCAGCCCGCGCGCCTCGCCGAGGCGGTCGCGTCGTTCGTGCGCGCGCTGGCGTAGCGGGTCAGCTCGGCCAGCGCTTGCTGTCGGCGAGCACGGAGGTGACGTGATCGAGGATCGCGGTCGCCTGGGTCGCGAAGTAGCGCCCGAACTCGGTGAGCACGATACCGCGCCCACGCCGCTCGAACAGCGCCTGACCGAGCTCGTCCTCGAGCGCCTGGATTTGGCGGCTCAGCGGCGGCTGCGAGATGCGGAGCTTCTCGGCCGCGCGGGTGACGTGCTGCGCCTCCGCCACGGCGACGAAGTACTGCAATTGCTGCAAGCTCATCGCCGGAGATCATGCCGCAGGCGCGCGCGGGCATCGAGTCCGAAAAGGTATTGGACGGTGTGCATGGCGGAGCGCAGGGTGCCCGCATGGCGAACACGATCCTGTCGTCCGTCGAGCGCGAGCGCATGCGGCGCGCCGGTCGCACAGCGGCGGCGACGCTGGCGCACGTCGGCGCGCGGCTCTCGCCCGGGATGACGACCGCGGAGATCGATCGCCTGGTCCGCGCGCACACCGAGGCGCAGGGCGGCCGGCCCGCGCAGCTCGGCTACCACGGGTTTCCCGCCGCGGTGTGCGTCAGCCGCAACGACATCGTGTGCCACGGCGTGCCGAGCGCGCACGTCCGCCTCGCGGAGGGCGACATCGTCAACATCGATGTCACGACCGAGCTCGACGGCTACCACGGCGACACCTCGGCGACGTTTGTGATCGGCGAGGCTGCGCCGCACGCACGCGCGCTGGTGGAGCTGGCCCGCGGCGCGCGCGATGCGGGGATCACGGCGGCGGTGCCCGGCGGGCGGCTCGGCGACATCGGCGCCGCGATCGCGAGGTTCGTCGGTGCAGCCGGCAGCATCGTCGAGGCGTACGGCGGCCACGGCATTGGCCGCGCGATGCACATGGATCCGCACGTCGCGCACGTCGGGCGCGCCGGCACCGGTCATCGGCTGCGCGAAGGCATGGCGTTCACCATCGAGCCGATGATCAACGCGGGGACCTCGGCGATCCGCACCGACGCGGATGGCTGGACCGTGCGCACCGCGGACGGCGCGCTGTCCGCGCAGTTCGAGCACACCGTGTTGATCGGTCCGCACGGCCCCGAGATCACGACGTTGCTCGTATGATGCAGGCGTGACCGACGAACAGCCTCGCAATCCGCTGCACGGGATCACGCTGGAGCGGATCGTGACGGAGCTGGTCGAATTCTACGGCTGGGCGGAGCTCGGCCAGCAGGTGCGCATCCGCTGCTTCAACGAGAACCCGAGCGTCGCGTCGAGCCTGAAGTTTCTGCGCAAGACGCCGTGGGCGCGCGAGAAGGTGGAGAGCCTGTACCTGTTCGTGCAGCGCGAGAAGCAGCGGCGCTCGCGGTAGCCCATCGACGGCGCACGTGCGTGCTAAGCACGATCAGGTTGTCTGCTGCGAAGCGTCCCCGGTCCGCGCCCACCCGCCACGACGTCGTCCGCGTGCGCGGCGCGCGCGAGCACAACCTGAAGGACGTCTCGCTCGAGATCCCGCGCGAGGCGCTGGTCGTGTTCACGGGCGTGTCGGGCTCCGGCAAGTCGTCGCTCGCGTTCGGCACGCTCTACGCCGAGGCGCAGCGGCGCTACCTCGAGTCGGTGTCGCCGTATGCGCGCCGGCTATTCGACCAGATGCCGGTCCCCGACGTCGACGAGATCGATGGGCTGCCGCCGGCCGTCGCGCTCCAGCAGCAACGCGGATCACCGACGACGCGGTCCTCGGTCGGCACGGTGACGACGCTGTCGAATCTGCTGCGCATGCTGTACTCGCGCGCGGGGACGTATCCGCGCGGGCAGGGCATCCTCTACGCCGACGCGTTCTCGCCGAACACCCCCGAAGGCGCGTGCCCGACCTGCCGCGGCATCGGCAAGATCTACGACGCGACCGAGCAGTCGATGGTGCCCGACCCGTCGCTCACGATCCGCGAGCGCGCGGTCGCCGCATGGCCGCTCGCGTGGGGCGGCCAGAACCTGCGCGACATCCTCGTCGCGCTCGGCATCGACGTCGACCTCCCGTGGCGCGACCTCCCGAGGAAGACGCGCGACTGGATCTTGTTCACCGACGAGCAGCCGACGGTGCCCGTGTATGCGGGGCTCACGCCGGCCGAGACGCGGCGCGCGCAGAAGCGGCGCGAAGAGCCGAGCTACCTGGGCACGTTCTCGAGCGCGAAGCGCAACTTGTTCCACACGTTCGCCAACACGCAGTCGCCGATGATGAAGCGCCGCGTGATGCAGTACATGATCGCGAGCGACTGTCCGACGTGCCACGGCAAGCGGCTCAAGGCGGAGTCGCAAAAGGTGACCTTCGCGGGCCTGGACATCATGGCGCTGTCGCGCGTGCCGCTGAAGCAGCTCGCCTCGCTGCTGCGGCCGTTCGCCGACGGCACGCGGGTCGTCGAGTCGGCGAAGGGCCACCCCGAGAAGGAGGTGGTCGCGCAGCGGATCGCCGAGGACGCGGTGGCGCGGCTCGACATCTTGCTCGAGCTCGGGCTCGGCTACCTGACGCTCGAGCGCAGCACGCCGACGCTGTCTCCGGGCGAGCTGCAGCGGCTGCGCCTCGCGACGCAGGTCCGCTCGAACCTGTTCGGCGTCGTGTACGTGCTCGACGAGCCGTCCGCGGGCCTGCACCCGGCGGACACCGAGGCGCTGCTGCGCGCGCTCGATCACCTGAAGGCACAGGGCAACTCGCTGTTCGTCGTCGAGCACGAGATCGACGTGATCCGCCACGCGGATTGGATCGTCGACGTCGGCCCGGCCGCCGGCCAGCACGGCGGCGAGATCCTGTACAGCGGTCCGCTCGAGGGGCTCGCCGGCGTCCCCGCCTCGCAGACCCGCGCGTTCGTGCTGGCCGAGCCCACCATCGACCGGCGCGCGCCTCGCACGCCGACCGGCAGGCTCGAGCTCGTCGGCGTGACGCGGAATAACCTCGACCGGCTCGACGTGGCGTTTCCGCTCGGCGTGATGACGACGGTGACCGGCGTGTCGGGCTCGGGCAAGTCGAGCCTGGTCAGCCAGGCGCTCGTCGAGCTGGTGGCGGCGCAGCTCGGCAAGCCGCTCGACGATCCGGAGCACGACGACGACGTGCTCGAACGCGAGGAGGTGAGCGCGACGGGAGGTCACATCGCGTCGGGGCTCGGCGGCATCTCGAGGCTCGTCCGCGTCGATCAGAAGCCGATCGGGCGCACGCCGCGCTCGAACCTCGCGACGTACACCGGCCTGTTCGATCACGTCCGCAGGCTGTTCGCGTCGACCAAGCTCGCGCGGTCGCGTCGCTACGATGCGGGACGGTTCTCGTTCAACGTCGCGAAGGGGCGGTGCGAGAACTGCGAGGGCGAGGGGTTCGTGTTCGTCGAGATGCTGTTCCTGCCGAGCGTGTACGCGCCGTGTCCCGTCTGCAAGGGCGCGCGCTACAACGCCAAGACGCTCGAGGTCGCGTATCGCGACCGGTCGATCGCGGACGTGCTCGCGATGACCGTCGACGAGGCGTTCGCGTTCTTCGCCGATGAGCCGGCGGTGCGCCGTGCGCTCGACGTGCTCCGTCAGGTCGGTGTCGGCTACCTGCGCCTGGGCCAGCCGGCGACCGAGCTGTCGGGGGGCGAGGCGCAGCGCATCAAGCTCGCGTCGGAGCTCCAGCGCGGCAGCCGCGGCGACGCGCTGTACGTCCTCGACGAGCCGACGACCGGCCTGCACCCGTCGGATGTCGAGAAGCTCGTGATCCAGCTCGACGCGCTCGTCGAGGCCGGCAACACCGTCATCGTCGTCGAGCACGACACGCGCGTGATCGCCGCGAGCGACTGGGTCATCGACATCGGTCCGGGCGCCGGCGACGAGGGTGGGCGAATCGTCGCGGCGGGCCCACCGGAGGCGATCGCGCGGGCGAAGGCCAGCCGGACCGCCCCGTACCTGGCGCGGTTCCTCGCCGAGGCGATCGTTCCGCGTCGCGCGCCCTGAGGCGCGATGCGCTGACGCTCCGCGCGTCCGCGCTGGGATGCTGGCGACGAAGACGGCGAGGGCGCCTCCGCTCGCGCGAGCGCTGCGGGCGAGCGCCTCGAACCTCGGTGAGCGCCTGGCCTTCTCACAAAAAAGCGCTGCGCGCCTGTCGATCCGCGCGGGCCAAGAACGTCGCCTGCATGAACAAGGAGATCGTCATGCGAAAGATCATCGTCAGCGCGTTCGTGAGCTTGGATGGAGTGATGCAGGGCCCCGGCGGACCGGAGGAGGACCGCACCGGCGGGTTCGAGTACGGCGGCTGGGTCGCGGGCTACTTCGACGAGGTGGTCGGGGCTGCCATGGGGGAGATCTTCGCGGCGCCGTACGACCTGCTGCTGGGGCGCACGACCTACGACATCTTCGCTGCGCACTGGCCGCACATCACCGACCCGAGCCAGCCGGACTTCGCGATCGCCGAACAGTTCAACCGCATCACGAAGTACGTGGCGACGCACAGGCCGGAGTCGCTCGGGTGGCAGAACAGCCGTGCGCTGGGCCCGGACCCCGTGGCGGCGCTTCGCGAGCTGAAGCAGACGGACGGGCCGGTGCTGCTCACGCAGGGGTCGAGCGACTTCGTGCAGACACTGTTCGCGCATGACCTCGTCGACGAGCTGCGCATCCTCACGTTCCCGATCGTGCTCGGTCCGGGGAAGCGGTTGTTCGGTGCCGGCGCGAAGCCCGCGGGGTTCCGGCTCGCGTCGTCGAAGGTGTCGCCGAATGGCGTCGTGATCGCGGCGTACGCGCGTGCGGGCGCCGTGAAGACGGGCTCGTTCGCGCTGTGAGGCGTCGCGCACGCGCGTTTCCCTGACGGGGACTCTCGGTGGGCGGACGCGCCGCGGCCTCCGGGCCCGCAACCTGCATCCCTCGGCCGTTGGTGATCACTGCGGGAACGGAGAACGGCACGACGAGACCTTCGGTCGTGAGAGCGTTCATTCATCGCTATCGTGACGAGATCCTCGACGACTGGCGGGACGCCGCGCGAGCGCTGCCGGTCGCCAGGAGGATGAACTCCGCCGCGCTCGTCGACCACATCCCGGACCTGCTCGACGAGATCGCGGACCTCGCCGACGCGATCGCGGACGAGGCGGCCGGCATCCACAGGACGGTCGAGACAGCGCATCGCCACGCTCTCGATCGCCTCGCGCACGGCTTCGACGTGACCTTCGTCGTCGCCGAGCTCTCGCTCCTGCGCGGCGCGGTGCTCCAGGTGTGGAACCGCGAGCACCTCGCAGCGAGCATGGACGACCTGCGTGCACTCGATCTCGCGATCGATCGCGCCATCACGATGTCGGTGGCTCGCTACACCGAAGCGCACGAGCGCGTCCTCGAGGGGCTCGATCGTGTCTCCGCCGCGACGTTCGAGGCGAGCGACGTCGCGGAGCTGTTGCAGCGGCTGCTCCAGGTGTTCCTGGCGACGATGGCCGCCGCCGACACCGGGGCGATCTTCCTGCTCGAGCCGGACGGACGGCTGCACCTCCGCGCCGCGATCGGGGTGGACCCGGATCTCGAGAGCGGGTTCGCGCTCGACGTGGGAGAGGGCTTCGCGGGCTTGATCGCGGCGGAGCGAGCGCCGCGGGATCTACGCACTGCGCATCTCGATCCGCTCGTGCGCAGCGAGGCGATGCGCCAGCGTGGCGTCAAAGCGTTGTATGGCGTCCCGCTGATCCACGCAGGCCAGCTGATCGGCGTCGCCGACATGGGCTCGCTCACGGCCCACGAGTTCTCCACGGAGGATCGCCACTTCTTCGACTCGCTGGCCGCTCGCGCCACGCTGGGGATCGCGCATCACATGCTGCGCCAGCAGCTCGCGCAGACGGCGGACGAGCGCGAGCGGGTGCTCGCGAGGCTCGAGTCCTTGCTGGGGGCATCCAACGCCGGGATCGCCTTCCTCGATCCGGACCTTCGCTTTCTGCGCGTCAACAAGGCGCTCGAGGACGTCAACGAGCGTTCCGCCGACGAGATGATCGGCAAGACGGTGGCCGAGGTGCTGCCAGGCGCCGCCCCCGCGCTGGAGCCGCTGCTGCGTCGCGTGCTCGAGACGGGCGAGCCGTTACGCAACCTCGAGGTCGTCGATCCGAGGGCGACCGATCCGACGACCGCGCGCACGTTCCTGCTCAACTACTTCCCCGTGCGGTCTCCGAGCGGAGAGGTGATCGGGGTCGGAGGTGTCGTGCTCGACATCACCGACGTGCAGCGCACGCGCGAGGCGCTGCGCCACCATCAGGCGCAGATGCAATCGATCCTCGAGCACTCGCCGGCGGCGATCTGGATCAAGGATTCGTCGGGGCGCGTGGTCATGGCGAACCATCACCTGACGAACGCGCTCGGCCATCGCTACGAGGATGTCGTCGGGCATCGTTCGGCCGAGCTCCTCCCGCCGGAGGTCAGCGCGGAGCACGAGGCTCACGATCGAGCCGTGCTTCGCGAGCAACGCGCGATCGAGTTCGAGGAGACCGTGCCGTCGCCGGAGGGCCCGCGCACGTACCTGTCGATCAAGTTCCCGATCCCCGGCACACCGCCGCTCATCGGCGGCATCGCGACCGAGATCACCGAGCGCAAGCGGATGGAAGAAGCGCTGCGCGACGCCGTGCGCAGCCGCGAGAACCTGCTCGCCGTCGTCTCCCACGATCTTCGCAACCCGCTCGGGACGATCCAGCTCGGCACGACGATGATGCTCGACCAGCTCGGGGATGATCATCGATGGCAGCGGCCGCTCGAGATGATCCGGCGGGCGACCGTGCGGATGGAGGCGTTGATCACCGACCTGCTGGATAGCGCCGCCATTCGCGAAGGCCGGCTGCAGCTCGACCTGCGCCCGGAAGCCGCCGACGCGCTCGTGGGAGAGACCGTCGAGCTGCACGCACCGTTCGCGGTGGAGAAGGGCCTCCACCTCGCGCGAGGAGGGGAGGCTCCGAACACGCACGTACTGTGCGATCGCGGCCGCGTGCTCCAGGTGTTCGGAAACCTGCTGGGGAACGCGCTCAAGTTCTGCCGCGCGGGTGATGCGATCACGGTGTCCGCGGCCCGCGCCGGCGACCACGTGCAGTTCTCGGTCGCCGACACGGGGCCCGGGATCCCACCCGACACGCAGCCGAAGCTGTTCGAACCGTACTGGTCCGGCTCCGAGCACGCGAAGCACGGCGTCGGGCTTGGCCTCTACATCAGCCGCGGGATCGTCGAGGGCCACGGCGGGCGCATCTGGGTCGACAGCAACCCGGGGACAGGCTCGACGTTCTCGTTCACGCTGCCGGTCGCGACGGCCCAGCGGTAGGATCGCGGCGTATGGCGAAGACGGACTCCAAGCTCATCGATGCCAAGATCAAAGCGCTCGGTGATTGGCGCGGCGCGATGCTCGGACGGCTGCGGGCGGTGATCAAGGCGGCCGATCCTGAGGTCGTCGAGGAAGTGAAGTGGGGCGACGTCCCCGTGTGGTCGCACGACGGCATCATCTGCACCGGCGAGACGTACAAGAGCGTCGTCAAGATGACGTTCGCGAAGGGCGCGGCGCTGAAGGATCCGGCGGGGCTGTTCAACGCGAGCCTCGAGGGCACCACGCGGCGCGCGATCGATGTGCGCGAGGGCGAGAAGGTCAACGAGAGGGCGTTGAAGGCGCTGATCCGCGAGGCGGTCGCGCTCAACGGGGCCAAGGCGGCGAGCAAGCCGCGGGTGCGCCGCCGCTAGCTCACGACCACCGCATCAGCTGCGTGATCTGGAGCAGGTTGCCGCAGGTGTCGGGCAGCTGCGCGATCTTCGAGCCGGTCGCGTCGGTTGGCGGCTTGGTGAACTCGGCGCCGCGGGTCTTCATCCGCTCGTAGTCGGCCTGGAGATCGTCGGTGAACAACATGATCGCGGGCTGGCCCTGCGCGAAGAGCGCCTGCTGATACGTCCTCGCAGCCGGGTTGGTCGCGGCCGCGAGCTGCAGCTCGGTGCCCTCCGGATCCTCCGCCGAGACGACCGTCAGCCAGCGGTACGAGCCCTGGCTGACGTCGGCCTTCTTCACGAAGCCCAGGACGTCGGTATAGAAGTGCAGCGCCTTTTCTTGGTCATCGACGTGGATGGTGGTCAGCTTGATCTTCATGCCGACGATGACGTGCCCGGCCGCGAGAATGTGACCGCATGAGCGTCATCCACACCACGGCCGGCGAGATGCCGCTCGAGGAGGTCGAGGTCTGCATCGGAGACCGGACGTGGTCGATCCTGCATACGGGGGCGCTCACCAGCCGGGACGAGGAGCTCGCGTTCCTCACCGGGGACAAGGCCAAGACGCATCCCTATGGGGTCGTGCTGTGGCCGGCGGCGATCGCGCTCGCGCATGACCTCGCGGGCCGCGAGGTCGCGGGCAAGCGCATCCTCGAGCTGGGCGCGGGGACCGGGCTGCCGGGCATCGTCGCCGCCGCCCTCGGTGCGCGGGTCGTGCAGACCGACCGGCAGAACCTCGTGCTGCACGTGTGCAAGCTCAACGCCGAGCGTAACGGCCTGTCCGCCGCGATCGAGCACCGCATCGCCGACTGGACCGCCTGGGAGGATCGCGAGCGCTACGACCTCATCCTCGGCTCCGACATTCTGTATGCCGCGGCGCTGCATCCGCACCTGCGACGGATCTTCGACGGCAATCTCGCCGCCGGCGGCACGCTCTTGATCGCGGATCCGTTTCGCGAGGCGAGCATCCCGCTGCTCGAGGCGATGGAGTCGGAGGGCTGGCGCGTCGCGTTGGACAAGTGGACGGTCGGGCGGCCGGTGGGTGTGTTCGCGCTGTCGCGAGGGTGACCGCGCAACGAATGCGCGGTTTCGGCGCGCTGGGCGGGCACGCGGGTTGAAGGATCCCGGGGCATGCCTTCGATGCTCGTGACCTGTCCGGACACGTCGCAACTCGAGCTCATCGACTTCGAGGACGACGACCTCGGGATGCTGATCACCGCGTGCACGGCGTTCAAACCTGCATGCGAGCTGGGTTGCGCGCGCACGTGCGCCGCGCGCATCGACCAGCACCGGCGTCAGCGCGCGGAGGGTGAGTACGTGGAGTACACGCTGGTTCCCCTCCGGCGGTGACCGGCCCGGCGCGCAACGCGTGCGCCCTCAGCCGCGACGCGCCTCGGCGCGCTCGACGTGGGCGGCGATGTCCGTCGCGAGCGGGTCCCACAGCGGCGCCGGCAGATCGTGGCCCACGCCCTCGAGCACGACGAGGCGCGCGCCCGGGACCGCCGCCGCTGTCGCGCGACCGCCGCTGACGTCGCACAGGCGATCGTCGGCGCCGTGGATCACGAGCGTCGGGACCGCGACCGTGCGGAGGCGTTCGGTGCGATCGCCGGACGCGACGGACGCGACCGCCTGGCGCGCCATGCCCAGGGGATCGAACGCGCGATCGAATGCGCGGCCGGTGCGGTCCGCGATGCCCTCGACATCGAGCGGGTAGCCCGGCGATCCGATCACACCGAACACGCGAAGTGTGGTCTCGACCACCTCGGCGCGCGTCGTCGGCGGTGGTCCCGCGAGGGCGGCGAGGGCCTCGGGGTGAGGCTGCCCGACGGAGAGCGAACCGGTGGTCGCCATCATCGAGGTCAGCGAGCGGATCCGTCGAGGATGCTCGATCGCGATCGTCTGCGCGATGTAGCCGCCCATCGACGCGCCGACCACGTGCGCGCTCTCGAGCCCGAGCGCGTCGAGCAGGCCGACGGCGTCGGCGGCCATGTCGGTCAACCGGTACGCCACCGACGTGTGGTCGCCGGCGATCACCGCCGGGAGGTCAGGCACCGGTGCGGTCGCGAGGTGCGTCGACTCACCGGCGTCGCGGTTGTCGAACCGGATGAGGTGGAGGCCTCGGCGGACCAGCGCGGCGCACAACCCATCGGGCCAACCGATGAGCTGCGCGCCGACGCCCATGATCAGCAGCACGGGCGGATGCCGCGGGTCACCGAGGCGCTCGTACGCGATCTGGAGGCGGGCAGGACCTACGTTCGATGCAAGCTCGATCGTCATGACCGCGCACGCTACGCGGGTCGTCGCGAAAGCGCTGCCTTGAAAAGGATCGGTGATTCGCCGAGAATCATCGTGAGGTCAGCGGCGCAGCCGGAGCGCGTTTCCGATCACGCTCACCGACGACAGGCTCATCGCGAGCGCGGCGAGCATCGGCGACAGCAGCCAGCCCGTGAACGGGTACAGCACGCCGGCCGCGATCGGGATGCCAGCGACGTTGTAGACGAACGCGAAGAAGAGGTTCTGCTTGATGTTCGTCATCGTCGCTCGCGACAGCGCCCGGGCACGCGCGATGCCGCGGAGGTCGCCCTTCACGAGCGTGCAGTCCGCGCTCTCCATCGCGACGTCGGTGCCGGTGCCCATCGCGATGCCGACGTCGGCGGCCGCGAGCGCGGGCGCGTCGTTGATCCCATCGCCGGCCATCGCGACCTTGCGCCCGCGCGCCTGCAACCGGCGCACGTGCTCGGCCTTCTCGTCGGGGAGGACCTCGGCGAGGATCTCGGCGATGCCGAGCTTGCGCGCGACGGCGTGCGCGGTGGTGCGGCTGTCGCCGGTCATCATCACGATGCGCAGGCCCTCGTCGCGGAGGGCGCGCAACGCATCCGCCGTGGTGGGCTTGAGCGGATCGGCGACGCCGACCAGCCCGGCGAGCCGGCCGTTCGCGGCGACGAACATCACGGTCTGGCCGTCGGCGCGCAGCTCTTCGGCCCGCAGGGCCAGCGCACCTGCGTCGACGTGCTCGGCATCCATCATCGCGAGGTTGCCGAGCGCGACCTGCGTGGCGTCGACCCGGCCGCGCACGCCCTTGCCGGTGATCGAGGTGAAGTCGGCCACCGGCGCCAGCGCGACGCCGCGCTCCTCGGCACCCGCGACGATCGCCGCGGCGAGAGGGTGCTCGCTGCCGCGCTCGAGGCTGGCCGCCAGGCGGAGCAGGGCACGCTCGTCGCCGGTCCCCACGGACACGACCGTGACGAGCCGCGGCTTGCCCTCGGTGAGCGTGCCGGTCTTGTCGATCACGAGCGTGTCGACGGCACGCATGGTCTCGATCGCTTCGGCGTTGCGGAACAGCACGCCCATGCTCGCCCCGCGGCCGGTCGCGACCATCACGGACATCGGCGTCGCGAGGCCAAGCGCGCACGGGCACGCGATGATCAGCACGGAGACCGCGTTGATGATCGCGTGCGCGAGCTTCGGCTCGAGGCCCCAGATCGCCCACACCACGAACGTGAGCGCCGCGACGAGGACGACCGCGGGCACGAACCACGTCGCGACGCGATCCGCGAGCCGCTGGATCGGTGCACGGCTGCGCTGCGCCTCGGCGACCATGGCCACGATACGCGCGAGCAAGGTCTCACCGCCGACCTTCTCGGCGCGCATCACCAGACCGCCGGTGGCGTTGACGGTGGCGCCGATGACGCGATCGCCCGCCTGCTTCTCGACGGGCATCGGCTCGCCGGTGACCATCGACTCGTCCACCGCGGACACGCCCTCGAGGACCACGCCATCGACCGGGACCTTCTCGCCGGGGCGGATGCGGAGGCGATCACCCACGTGCACGTGCGCGAGCGGGATGTCGGACTCGCTGCCGTCGTCGTCGAGCTTGCGCGCGGTGGTGGGCGCGAGGCCGAGCAGCTTGCGGATCGCCGCGCCCGTGGAGCTGCGCGCGCGCAGCTCGAGCACCTGGCCGAGCAGGATCAGCGTCGTGATCACGGCCGCGGCCTCGAAGTACGTGCCGACCGTGCCGTCGTGACCGCGGAACGCAGGCGGGAACACCTGCGGCGCGAGCGCCGCGACCAGGCTGTAGCCGAACGCCACCCCGACGCCGAGCCCGATCAGCGTGAACATGTTGGGGCTGCGATGGCGCAGCGACTGCGCGAACCGGACATAGAACGGCCACGCTGCCCACGTACACACGGGCACCGCCAGCACGAGCTCGGTCCACACGCGCGCGCGGCCCGAGAGGAGCGTCACGCCGACCATCTCGCTCATCGCGATCACGAACAGCGGCAGCGTGAACGCCGCGGCGATCCAGAACCTGCGCGTCATCGTCACGAGCTCGGGATCCGGGCCGGTGTCGAGCGTCGGCATGCGCGGCTCGAGCGCCATCCCGCAGATCGGGCAGCTCCCCGGCGCATCGCGCACGATCTCCGGGTGCATCGGGCACGTGTACTCGGTGCCCGGCGGCGCGGGTTCGGGCGCGGGCTCCGGCGCCGGCGGAGCGAGATACCGCGACGGATCGGCGAGGAACTTGTCCCTGCAGCGTGCACTGCAGAACAAGACCTCGTGCCCCGCGTGCTCGGCGCGGTGCGGCGTCGTGGACTTCACGATCATCCCGCAGACGGGATCCCGGAGCGCATCGTCGGTCCCCGCAAGCGCTGCGTGCTGGTGCGAAGAACCTGCGTGGTGATCCGCTGGGTGATGCGTGTGATTCATGGGTTGGCCTCTCGCTGCCAAGACGCAGCGGCGGGCTCCCCATTACACGTGCAAAGCGGCGGCCTGGTCAGATGAGGAGGGTGTAGCCGAGGTACGCCGCCCCGGCGGTCGCACCGAACACCAGCACGTGCGCGAGCAAGCTCGGCGGCTTCTCGCGCGCGGGGGCCGGGGCAGGGCCGTGGAGCGTCGAGAGCTCCCGCTTGGCGGCGTCGAGCCGCTGCTCCATCGTCGCCTGCTGGAGCTTCTGGCGCTCGAGCTCGGCGATCTCGTCGATCAGCGCGCTCGCGCGCGCGGCGCGGGCGGCATCGTCGTCGCGGTACATCAGAACTTGTATCCCTTCTTCGCGGCGGTCTTCTTGGTGCTCTTCATCATCTCGGTCTCGAGCGAGTGCACCTCCGGGCCCTGCTGCTTCGCCTGTTCGGCCACGAGGAACGTGGTCCGCTCGGCCTCGAGCTTGGCGATCTTCGCTTTCAGCTCGACGCGCTTGGCCGCGTTGTCGGCGACGAGCTTCTGCTTCTCCTCGAGGGTCTTGCCCTTCAGCGCCGCGGGGAGATCGCCGTCGGACTTGTTGGCGAGGAAGTTCGCGTCCTTCTCGACCGCGTCGACCACGTCCCAGCTGCGGTTGTCGTAGCCCTTCTTGCTCTTGAGCTGCGCGCGCTCGAGCGCCACCTTCTTCGACATCTTGGCCGCCGAGCCATCGGCCGCGGCCTGGCGCGCCAGCGAGGCCTGCCCCGCGGCGCCGTACGCCATGTACGTCGCATTGAGCTCCTGGCCGAGGCGCAGGATCTCGTCGTCCTGCGGCGCCGGGATGTGCCGCGCGACGTGGTTCTGGTCGATCGTCATCAGGTCGGTCGCCGCGAGCTTCGCGGCCGCGGACCACGTCGGCTCGGTGCCTCCGCAGTAGATGAGCTGGACGCTGATGTCCTTCGCGGCCGCGGCGCGCATCGCGACCTCCGCGCTGATCGGTCCTTGATCGAACTGCTCGTTACCGGCGACGAACACGAACTTCAGCGTGTGCGGATCCGGCGACCACGCCAGCTCTTGGATCGAGGTCTCGATCGCCTGTCCGACGTACTCGGAGCCGCCGTTGGTGAACAGGCCGTTCAGCTTCTCGGAGACGCTGTCGAGGTCGCCGGTGAACGGCAGCACCTGCCGGATGTGGCCTTTGTCGCGCGCGAGCGTGTCGTTGCCGTACTCGTACAGCGCGAGCTCGATCTTCACGCCGCGCGACTTTCCGTTCACGTCGCGCTTCATCCGCCCCATCTGATCGACCATGTTCCACAGGTGCGAGCGCGCTTGGTTGATCAGGCCGTCCATGCTCGACGACGTGTCGAGCAGCAGCGCGATCTGCACGGTGTCCTGCTCGGTGTCGCGCTCGGTCTGGGTCGGCGCTTGCGTCGCGATGACCGCGGGTCTCGTCGAGGCCGAGGCGGCGGCCTTGCCGTGCCAGCCGGCGGCGTACGCGACGCCGGCCGCGCCTCCGAGCGCGGCGACCAAGGTGAGGCTGTGGCGACGCAGCCAGGATCCGAAAGACTTCGTGGGGCGAGTGGGCTCAGACATGGTTCCTCCTGCCGCGCGGGACGGCTCTGGGAACCTGACGCGCGGCCACGCGTCTGGGTCTTCGCCGAATGTCAGGAGCGTGTAAGGGACGCCCCGTGATCCTTCAGCAATTTCTGCCGCCGGCGTGCAACCGCGGTGCGGCGCGCGTGTCGGCGCGCGCTACTGCAGGAGGTACGACTCGTTGTAGAGCACCGCGTCCGGGTGCTGCAGCAGCACCTCGGCGAGCGTGTCGCAGACCGTGCCGCCGAGGATGCTCGGAGGCACGAGGCGGTCCGGGCACGCGTTCGCGATCTCGAGCGACAGCACGCTGTCGAGCAGCCAGCGCGCGCGGCTCAGGCACACCGCGCCCTGTGGACTCCAGCCCGCCTCGAAGATCATGCCGAGCGGCGGCAAGAGACCGTGACGCTGGATCGGTCCAGGGGCGGGCAGGCGATCCCACACGTTGATCGCCGTGCCCTCGCGTGTGTGCGGCGTGCCGTTGCCGCAGTAGTCGGCGCGCGCCATGCGCGTGCATGCCTGGTGGTAAGCGCTGAAGCTCGCGCCGCCGTACCCGGTGAGCCACGGGCGGTAGCCCCAGCGATAGCACTTCGCGATCACGCCGGTGGTGCACGCGAAGGTGAAGTGCGTCGTGGACTCGACGCGATCGCCGCGATGGTTCCACGTCGCCGCGACGGGGATCGCGACGCGCTGGCCGGCGGCGTCGGCGCCGCACGCGGGCTGCCACGACGCGGTGTCGGGCACCCACTGCTCGAGGTGATAGAGGAACGTGTTGCCGGTGCCCGTCGGATCGTTGCTCGCGGCCTCGGGCGTGACGGACGCGATGCGATAGGCGAGCTGCACGTAGCCACCGTCGATGTCGGTGACCTCCGCCGCGAGCTGCGCGTCCGCGAGCGCCGTGCCGCGAACGGTGACGCCACCGCGCTCGGCGACGAGCTCGCCCTTGTCGACACGCAGGCCGGTCAGGGCATCACCGCCGAGCGTCGCGTTGCCGAGCGCGAAGCCCTGCATGTTGATGCCCTGCATGTTGATGCCTTGCATGTTGATGCCCTGCATGTTGATGCCGTGCTGCTCGACGGTAGACATCGTCTCCGGAGTCGCATCGTCGATCGCGCAGGCACCAATCAGCATCAGGAGCGAGACCCTCCAACATCCTTGCTGCATACGTGAATCCTCTCATGCCCCGGGCGAAAGCGACGCGCAGACGCGCACGCCCATGAGTACGTTGCGTTGCGTAGGCTCGCCGGGCTCCCGGTTCGCGAGCCGCGCGCTCGGCTCGCCGTTGTACCAACCGCCGCCGCGCGCGAGGGGCGCCTCACGATCGGCGATCGCGACCGAGCGCGTCCACTCCCAGACATTGCCCGCCATGTCGTCCGCGCCGATCGGGCTGCGCGAGGCCGGATGCGAGCCGACCTCGTCGGGCCCGAACGCCAGCGGCTCGCGGCCGTACGTGACGTCGATGTTCGCGGCGTCGGGCGCGAGCGTGCCGCCGGCCGGGAACGTGCGAGCGTCGGCGCCACGTGCGGCGCGCTCCCACTCGTGCTCGGTGCACAGCCGCGCACCGGGGATCCGCCCCGTGCGATCGAGCCACGCCGTGTAGGCGACCGCGTCCTCGAAGGAGATCGCGGCCACCGGGAACCGCGTCCAGTCCTGCTCGGCGCGGCGCGTGCGGCGCTCGTAGCGGAAGGGTTGGCCGAGCTCCGCCGTGTACGTCTTGATCGTCGGGGTGAGCGTGAGGCGCCAGCGCCTGGGAGCGAGCTCGACGAGCTCGAGCGAGGACAGCGTCGTGGTCGAGCGGGGCGTGCGGCGCGCGCGCTCGTCGGCGGGGAGCTCGTCGAGGAACTCGATCCACTCGCCCATCGTCACCTCGTAGCGGCCGATCAGGTACGCACCGGTCGTGACCTCGTGGACGGGCGGGGCGTTGAAGAAGCCGCGCCGCAGATCGGTGCCGTCGGTGCTGCCGAACAAGAAGCTGCCCGGTGGAACGAAGATCATGTTGGCCGGCACCGCGGACGCGGGTGGCAGCTCGACACGCAGCTTCGCGGTCCGCGCCCGCGCGAGCAGCACGGGCAAGCGCGCGGGTGCGCGGCCGGGCGCCTCGATCGCGAGCACGACGTGCCCCGGCGACAACGTGGCGGCGCGCTGCACGAGCTTGTCGCGCGGCGCGCCCGCGCGCTCGAGGAACACCTCCGCATCCACCGGGACGACGTCGAGCTCGACACGCGCGTCGGCGTCGAGCGCCAGGCGGTAGCGTCCGTCGTCGTACGCGGCGAGGCGGCCCGCGAGCTCCTCGGCCTGGTGACGGTCGCGATCGCCTTCCGCGCGGACGAGGCGCTCGAACAGGACGTCGGCGAGCAAGCCGCGCAAGCTCGCGCGCGATGGATCGACGGAGAGCGCGGTCTCGAGGGAGCTGGACGCGGCGCGGTAGTGGTGGGCCTCGCGCTCGGCGAGCTGCTCGACCTCGCTCCACGCTTGCTCGCCCTCGGCCCACCTGCGCGCGTCGAATAGCGCGTACGAGCGGGCGCGCGCGGCGTCACGCTGCTTGGCGAGCGCACGCGCTTCGTCGGCTGCCTGCTTCGCGAGCGCGGTGTGGTTGGCGATCACGCGCTCGACGTCGCGGCGCGCGCGGGCGCGGATCGCCATGCCGACGCCGATCGCGGCGACGAGCAGCGCGGCGACGATCGCCACACGCACGAACCGGCGGCGGGCGATCGCGTGCTGTCCGGCGGCGAGGAACGCGAGCTCGCGCGGCGCCATCGCCTCGCGCTCGAGCGTGCGCACCTCGTCGAGCTGACGGCGGTGCCACAGCAGATCGCGCGGGCGGCCCATGCGATCCCACGCGGCGGAGGCCTGCTCCACGCGTACGCGCGCGGCGTGATCCGCAGCGCCACGGCGACGCCAGTCGACGAACGTGGACCAACTCGCGAGCAGCGCTTCGTGTGCGATCTCGTACGCGCCTTGCTCGGCGGCGTTGGCGACGACGATCCGCCCCCGCACGAGCCCCTCGAGGGCCGCACGTTCGACGATCCGCTCGGGGCCGAGCCCGAGCAGCTCGCTCTCGGCGCGGCGGGCGCGCGTGCCGTCGGCGGTGACGAGGCGCAGCAGCAGCCGGCGGGCGGCGCCGCGCTGGGTGGCGGTGAAGCCAGCGAGCAGGTTGTCCGCGTGCCGTGCGAGCGCACCCTCGACGCCGCCGAGCGCCGAGAGCGCGTCGGTGCGGATCGTCTTGTGCTCGATGTCGCGCGCGTCCCACAGCTCGGCGAGCGCGAACTGCAACAGCGGCAACCCACCGGGCGCTTGCTCGGTCTGCGCGACCAGCGCATCGACGAGGCTGTCGGACTCGAACGTCACGCCCTTGGCCGCGGCGGGGCGCACGATCGCTTCGCGGATCTGCTCGCCGGTGAGCGGGCGCAGGAAGTAGAGGCCACGGCCCATCTCGTCGCCGAGGCCGGGCAGGGTGGCGAGGCGTGAGAGGAAGTCCGAGCGCGCGGTCGCGAGCACGCGCACCGACGGCGTGCGCACGGCGAGGGCGCCGAGCGCCGCAGCGGCGACCCGCGCTTCGTCGGGATCCGACAGCGTCAGCAGCTCCTCGAGCTGGTCGACGAACAGCAGCAGCTTGCGCGAGGCGTGCGCGGTGCGCTGCCGGAGCGCGCGGGCGACGGCGTCGGGCGTGTCGCGCACGAGCTCGCCGAGCGTGGCCTCGTCGAGACCGGACCACGCGGCGAGCGCGGCGGCGAGCGCCTGCACCGGGCGCCGGCCCGGGATCACATCGACGCGGGACCACCCCGCGTGCTCGACCAACCACGGCAGCACGCCCGCACGGCACAGCGAGGACTTGCCGGTGCCGGAGTCACCGCCGACGACGACGAACGGATCGCTCGACACCCGCGCGACGAGCTCGCGGATCTCGCCGCGGCGACCGAAGAACAGCGAGCCGTGGGCGGACTCGAACGCAGCCAGGCCGCGATAGGGGTTGCCGTCGGGGACCGCGGCCGACGGCGTCGGCGCGGCGATCTCCTCGAGTGCGACGAGCAGCGCATCGGCGGACGCGAACCGCGCACCTGCATCGCGCTCGACGAGACGATCGATGATCGCGGCGAGCGCCGGCTCGACGGACGGCGCGATCGTGCGCAGGCGCGGGACGTCGCGGTGCTGGATCACGTCGGGGAGCTCGGCGAGCGGGATGCCGCGGTGCGGGGCCTGGCCGGCGCACAGCTCGTACAGCAGGATCCCGAGCGCGTAGAGATCCGAGCGGCGCGTCGCCGGCTCGCCGCGCCAGAGCTCGGGCGCCATGTACAGCGGCGTCCCGGCTTCGCGGTCGGGGGGCGGGCTGCCCTTGCCGAGCGCGACGTCGCTCTCCGGATCGCGGGCGGCGATGAGCGCGTCGGACGTGGACAGACCCGAGGTCACCGCGCTCGCGGGCCGGCGCGGTGAGTCGATCGTCTCGTCGACCGAGGACAGGGGCCGCGGCGTATCGACACGCTCGCGCGGCGGCGCGACCGTCGCGTCCATCGGGGTTCCGTCGACGACACGCGCCAGACCGAAATCGAGCAGCTTGCCGCGCCCGTCATCAGTGAGGATCGCGTTCGCGGGTTTGACGTCGCGGTGAAGGACGCCGCTGCGGTGCGCCGCCGCCAACCCGCGCGTGAGATCGATCGCGAGCTGCAGCACGGTCGCCGGCGGCACCGGTCGCTCGATCTGATCGAGGGCACGCCCGCGCACGTACTCGGACACGAGGTAGGGATGGCCATCGACCTCGGCGACGCGATAGATCGCGACCACGTTCGGGTGTTGCAGTCGCGCGATCGCGCGCGCTTCCTCGAACACCCGGGCGCGCGCCGCCGGATCCTCGGCGGTCCGCACGAACTTCACGGCGACCGGGCGATCGAGCAGCTTGTCGTGTGCGAGATACACCTGGCCCATGGCGCCGCGGCCGAGCAGCCGGACGAGCCGGTACTCGTCGAGCTCGTCGGGCGGACTCCACTCCAGCTGCGTCATTACTCCCGGACCAGCTTACTTGAACCGATCGGAAGTACGTCGAGGAACGCACTCGGTGGCGCCTGCGTATTTTCACGTAGGGCAGGGCACAGTATCGTCGGGCATGTCGTTTCGCGTGGTCTCGTTCGCGCTCGTCCTTGCGTGCCTCCTCGGGGTCGACCTGCGGGTGGTGCGCGCCGGCGGTGCTTGAGCGGGTTGAAGCAATCCAAACCTTCCGGTCGGGAAGGTCGATGACACGAGGCTCCGTCCCGGGCAGGTGCTCGCGCGCCTGACCTGGCTCGGTACGTTCGTGGAGACGCAGCACGACGACTTCGACGACGTCGCCGGGCGCGGCCCCACGGCGATCGTGCATGACCAGCAGCTGCTCATCACCGAGGCGCGCCTCGCGCTCGACGTCGGGATCACGCGCCGCTTCGGCCTCACGCTGATGGCCCCGGTCCGCATCGTCGACACCTCGATCCGCTACCTCGACACGAACGGCCTCGAGGTGCAGCTCGCGACCCCGGGCATCCACCATCGCAACGAGACCGTCAGCGGCCTCGCGGATCCGCTCGTGCTCGCCTCGCTGACCTTCGTGGGCCGCGGCTGGCAGCTCACCGCGCGCGCGGGTTCGACGCTGCCGATCGGCAGCACGGAGGAGAACCCGTTCACGCTCGGCGACATGGGCCTCGCGCACCAGCACATCCAGCTGGGCACGGGCACGTTCAACCCCGTCGCCGCCCTCGAGCTCTCGCGCGGCTGGGGCAGGTGGCGAGCCGGGCTCTTCGCGCTGACGCAGCAGGCGCTCTACAAGAACCGCAAGGGCTACCAGGCCGGCGATCGCTACGCCGGTGGCGTCGCCGTGCGCCGCGCGCTCGGCAAGCGCTGGAGCCTGCGCGCCACCGGCGACGTGCAGGGCGAGACCGCGGAGCGCTGGGACGGCATCGTCCACACCGACGACGGCAACCGCGGCCGGCTGGACGTCATCTTCGGCGCCGGCGCCACCGCCACGCTGTCGTCGCGCATCTCGCTCGACCTCGCGGTCAAGGTACCCGTCGTCACGTACGCCGTCGGAGGCCAGCTCGACATGCCGTTCATCATCGAGCTCGGCGCAAGCTGGTCGATCGGCCGCGTCCCCGCAGCCAAGCCCGTCGATCCACATGACCATGGCCACGACCACGAGCACGGCGATCATGACGAGCACGGCGATCATGACGAGCACGGCGATCATGACGAGCACGGCGAGCACGGCGACGTCGATGCCGCGAAGGCGGATGTCGCTGACTACGGCAAGCCGGGCGAAGCGAGTGAGCTCGTGCCCGTGCCCGGCAAGGTCACGATCTACGACTTCTGGGCGACGTGGTGCGAGCCGTGCAAGCAGCTCGAGCCCGAGCTGGTGGCGCTAGCGCGCAAGCATCCCGACCTCGTCGCGGTGCGCCGCGTCGACGTCGTCGACTGGGACAGCGCCGCGGTCGCGAAGCACCTCACGCCCAAGGGCTTCGACCTACCGCACCTCAAGGTCTTCGATGCCCACGGCAAGCTCGTCCTCGAGCGCAGCAGCAATCCCGGCGGGCTCGAGGCGCTGAACCGCGACGTGCAGTTTCTCGTCGAGGTCGAGGCCAAGCGACGCTGAAACGGGGACCACTTCCAGAAACAGGGCGCGTTAGCCTGTGGCCTTCTTGAGCAGCAACTCGCGCTCACGCGCATTCTGGGTCAGCGAGGCAGCGCGCGTGAACTCGGCGCGCGCCTCGGCGTGGCGACCGAGCTTCTCGAGCAGGTCGCCGCGCACGGCGGGCAGCGGG
>DATLHR010000035.1:0-3380 GCA_035539815.1 Kofleriaceae bacterium | reverse complement strand
GTCGAGGCCGAGGCGGCGTGCGTACGCGTCGAGGAGGCGGACGACATGGCCGTGGGCCTGGAGCACGCCCTTGGGACGCCCCGTCGATCCGGAGGTGTAGAGGCAGTAGGCGAGATCGTCGGCGCGCGGGCGCGCGCGTGGGCGGAGGCCGGCGCGGGCTTCATCGGTGCGGATCACGCTCGCATCGGGGAGGAGGCGCGCCGCGAGGTCGGCGTGCGCGCGATCGACGAGCACACCGCGGGCGCCGCTGTCGGCGAACACGAACGCGGTGCGATCCGCCGGGTGGGTCGGATCGAGCGGGACGTAGGCGCGCCCACCGGCCAGCACTCCGAGGACGCCCGCGATCATCTCGCCACCATGCGCGAGCATGCAGGCGACGCGATCGCCCGCATCGCGTTCGTCCAGGAGTGCGCCGATCGCTTCGGCGCGGGTCTGGAGCTCCGCGTAGGTCCACGTCCGGTCGGTATCGTGCACGGCGGTCCGCGTGGCGGCGGCTGCGGCGACCTCGCTGAACCGCTCCCACAAGGTCGTGTCCGTCACGCGTCCGTCCCCGCGGCGAGAGCGGAGGCGAGGAGCTCTTCCGCGCTCAGGTGTGGATGCGCGGCGATCGCCGTCAGGAGGGCGCGGTAGCTCGCGACGAGCTGCGCCGTGGTCGTCTCCTCGAATCGGTCGGCGTTGAACAACCAGGTGAGCCCGATGTGCTCACCGTCGTACGTGCTGTGCAACGTGAGATCGAACTTCGTCGCGAGCTCCGGGGCCGAGGTCGCGAGCTCGGGGACGCTACGGCCGCGCACCGGCGCCTCGTGCGGGGTGTTCTGGTGGACGAACCACACCTGGAACAGCGGCGTGAGATCGATCCGGCGCTCGAGGCCGAGCGCGTCGACGATGAGGTCGAACGGGGCATCCTGGTGAGCGTACGCGGCGAGTGCACCTGCTCTCTCACGCGCGAGCAGCGACGTGAACGGCTCGTCGGGGGCGACCTCACCGCGAAGCGCGAGCGTGTTGACGAAGAAGCCGATCAGCCCCTCGAGCTCGACGTGGTTGCGATTCGCGATCGGCGTGCCGATGACGAGATCACCCTGACCGGTGGCGCCGGCGAGGAACATGCGGAAGCTGGCCAGCAGCGTCATGAACAGCGTCGCGCCCTCGCGCTGCGCGAGCGCGTGCAGACGCGCCGAGACGTCGCGGTCCAGGTGGTCGAGGACCTGGTGGGCGCGCCCGCTCGGGTGTTGCGATCGCTGCTCCGTGAGCGGAAGTGGCGTCTCCTCGGGGGCACCCGCGAGGCGCTCCGTCCAGAATGCGAGCTGGCGCTCGAGCTCGGCGCCGGAGAGCCACGCGCGCTGCCACGCCGCGTAGTCGGCATACTGCAGTGACAACGACGGCAGCGCGGGGACGCGGCCGGAGGCGAGAGCGTCGTAGCACGCCCACAGCTCGCGCCAGAACACATCCTGCGACCAGCCATCGGTGGTGATGTGGTGCTGCGTCACGAACAGGACGTACGCGTCGTCGTCGAGCCGGACGAGCGCCGTACGAAGCAGCGGCCCGGCGGCGAGATCGAAGGGGCGGCGCTGATCGGCTTCGACGCGGGCGAGCACCTCGGCGCGGCTGGTGTCGTCGAGGCCTCGCGCGTCCTCGATCGCGAGGCTCCACGGCGTGGGCGGATGGATGTGCTGGTAGGGCTCGCCGTCGACCGCCGGGAAGGTGGTGCGCAAGCTCTCGTGCCGCGCGATCAACGCCTCGAACGCGCGCGCGAGCGACGTGACCTCGAGGCCATCGATGCGGCGAGCGTCTGCGATCTGGTAGGCGACGTCGCCGGGATCGAGCTGGTGCAAGAACCAGAGCCGGCGCTGCGCGAACGAGAGGGGAGGGCGAGCTCCGCGCGGCGGCGGGCGGAGGATCGGGGCGCTCGTCGCGGGCACGCTCGGGTCTGCGAACCGCGCCGCGAGCGCGCCGAGGGTCGGGGTCTCGAACACCTGGTGGACCGTCAGATCGATGCCGAGGGCGCGCCGCGCACGCGCGATCATCTGGACCGCGAGCAGGGAGTGGCCCCCACGATCGAAGAAATTATCGTCGGCGCCGACGTGCTCGACGCGCAGAACCGATCGCCAGATCTCCGCGAGCTTGGCCTCGAGAGGGTTCAGCGGCGGCTCGTGCTGCGCCGCACGCGGCGCGTCGGCGACGGGCGCGGGGAGCGCCTTGCGATCGACCTTGCCATTCGGCGTCAGGGGCAGCCGATCGACGCGGACGAACACGCTCGGCACCATGTGATCGGGCAGGGTGGCGAGCAGGAAGGTGCGCAGCGCTTCGGGGGCGAGCGCCTGCGAGGTCACCACGTAGCCGACGAGGAGTGGGTCATGGTTCGCCTCGATGCGCGCGACCACGACGGCCTCCGTGACCGCCGGATGCGCCGCCAGGGCTGCCTCGATCTCGCCGAGCTCGATGCGGAACCCGCGCAGGTTGACCTGGAGGT
Organism: Kofleriaceae bacterium; assembly: GCA_035539815.1. Classification (GTDB taxonomy): domain Bacteria; phylum Myxococcota_A; class Polyangia; order Haliangiales; family Haliangiaceae; genus JABFXX01. The sequence continues at coordinate 910 of DATLHR010000035.1, read as the reverse complement.
CGTTGCGGCCCGCGAACACGACCTCGCCCAGGGGCGTGTACCGACCCAGGTCGCCCGTCCGGTACACCCGATCGTCCGGCGCCGTCGGGTCCAGTGGGTTGCGGACGAACCGCGCGCGCGTCAGCTCCTCGTCGTCGAGATAGCCCGCCGCGAGGTGCGGACTCCGCACGTAGATCTCGCCGAGCTCGCCGACGCTCGCGAGCCGCCCCGACGGCGTGATCACGAGCAGCTGCACGTCGGGCGCGCCACGGCCCAAGGGGATCACCGCGCTCGGCGGCACGTCTGCGTCCGTCGTCGATGCCCGGCTCACCACGTGGTACGCGAGCGCTTGCTGGGTCTCGGTCGTTCCGTAGTAGTTGACGCACTCGGCCTGCGGCGCGAGGTGGTGGAGCGCTGCCACGTCACGTCGCGTGAGCGCCTCGCCGACGACGAAGATCCGGCGCAGGCTGGGGACGGACTCCTCGGCCGTCTCCGTCAGCAGCCTGCCAAGGGCGGGCGTCAGGTGGGTGACGGTGATCTGCTGGCTCGCCATCCATGCCGCGAGCCGGCCCGGCACCTTCATGGCCTCGGCGTCGAGCACGTGCAGGCTCGCCCCCAGGGACAGCGGCGTACATAGATCTCGGTGCAGCGGATCGTGCGCGAGGCCCGACAGCATCGTGAACCGATCGGCCTTCGTCAGTCCGAACTCCTGGCACCGCCACGCGTGGAAGTGCGACAGCGGTCCGTGGCGGCCGAGCACGCCCTTGGGCCGTCCCGTGGACCCCGACGTGAACGCGACATACGCGAGATCGTCGGGGTCCACGGGACGGCCCAAGGGCGTGCTCGGCCGCCACGCGTGGAAGTGCGACAGCGGTCCGTGGCGGTGCCAGGAGTTCGGACTGACGAAGGCCGATCGGTTCACGATGCTGTC
>DATLHR010000034.1:0-19859 GCA_035539815.1 Kofleriaceae bacterium | reverse complement strand
GCGGTACGCAATCAGTGCGCACGCCATGTGAACAAGCGCCATATAGTGCGACGCCTTGGTCTCCCAGCGGATGCGCAGCGCGCGGAAGTTGTTGTGCCAGCTGTTCGTGCGCTCGACCACCCAGCGACGCGGTCGCCCGCGCCTGCACGTGCGTAGCCGCTCGCCACGTCGTCGAAGCGTCCGCTCTAAGCCGCGCGCGAGGCGGTCGCGAGCAGCTTCACGAGCGTGCTCGGCTGGACGGGCTTGATCAGGTGATAGTCGAAGCCGGCCTCGCGCGAGCGCCGGTGATCGTCGGCCTGGCCCCATCCGGTCAGCGCGATCAGGACGCAGACCTCGCCGTTCGCGCGGAGCTTGCGCGCGACCTCGTAGCCATCCATGCGGGGCATCCCGATGTCGAGCACGGCGACGTCGGGATGGAAGGCGCGGGCGACCTCCATGGCCTCGACGCCATCGGCCGCGGTGCGCACGGTGTGCCCCGAGCGTTCGAGGAACAGCGCGAGCGTGTCGATCGCATCGCGATTGTCGTCGGCGACGAGCACGCGGAGCTGGCCCGCAGAGGGCGCCTCGCCGTCGGGTGTGTCGGCGATCTCCGCGGTGTCCTCGACCACGGGGAGGTGCACGGTGAACGTGCTGCCCTTGGCGGAGCCGTCGCTCGCCGCCTCGATGCGCCCACCGTGCATGTCGACGAGCGCACGCGCCAGCGCGAGCCCGATGCCGAGCCCGCCGTGGCTGCGCGTGGTGATCGGGTTGACCTGTGCGAACATCTCGAACACCTGCGCGACGTGCTCGGGGGCGAGGCCGATGCCATCGTCGGCGATCGAGATCGCGACGCTGCTGCCGTCGCGGCGCGCCGACAACACGATGTGTCCACCGCGCGGCGTGTACTTCGCCGCGTTGTTGAGGAGGTTCGAGATGACCTGCGCGAGCCGCGTCAGGTCTGCGTGCAGCACGATCGCTCCCTCGGGCAGCTGCACGTCGATCGCGTGGCCGGCCAGATCGATCTGTGGCTTGGAGGTCTCGAGCGCGGTGCGCACGACGTCGGCCAGCGTGACGCGGCCGCGGCGCAGTTCGAGCTTGCCGCGCGTGATGCGGCTGACGTCGAGGAGGTCGTCGATCAGGCGGACGAGGTGTGCGAGCTGCCGGCCCATGACATCCATCGCGCGATCGCAGATCGCCTTGTCGCTCGGGTTGGTCTTCATCATCTCGAGCGCCAGGCGGACCGGTGCGAGCGGGTTGCGTAGCTCGTGCGCGAGGATCGCGAGGAACTCGTCCTTGCGCTTGTCGGCGTCGCGCAGCGCGGCCTCCGCTTGCTTGCGCGCCGTGATCTCGTTCGCGATGCCGCACACGGCGACCGGGTGACCTTCGATGTCGCGCAGCGCGAACTTGATCACCAGGTAGGTCGAGGCCTTGCCGCGATACGTGAACGTGTCCTCGAACTGGCGCGGTTCGCCGGTCGCGAGCACGTGGGTATCGAAGCGCGCGACCGCGGCCGCGAGCTCGGCAGGGAACAGCTCGGCATCGGTGCGTCCGAGGAGCTCGTCCTCGGTGCGCCCCGCGAACTGCGCCCATTCCCCGTTGACGATCAGGTAGCGACCCTCGCGATCTTTCGCGAACACCACGAACGGGGCGTGGGTCATCACTGCTTCGAACCGCGTCTCGACTTCGTACAGCGCGCCGGCGGCCTCGTGCTGCTCGGAGACGTCGCGCGAGGTCGCGACGATGCGCCGCGGGCGTTCACCGTCGGGCGCGAACACCTGGCCGCTCGCGCACATCCAGCGCACGGCCCCATCGGGCCGCAGGAAGCGGAACTCGACCGAGAAGTCACCGCCGCTCTGCACGGCGCCGGCGAGCGCGGCATCGAACCGTGGCCGATCGCCGTCGTGAACGAGCGCGCGAAACGCATCGAGCGTGCGACCGAACGCGCCGGCCGGCAGACCATGGACGTGCGCGAGCGAGTCCGACCACCACACCTCGTCGGTGTCGAGGTTCCACTCCCAGACGCCCATGCGTCCGGTCGCGAGTGCGAGGTCGAGCCGTTCGGTGATGCGCCGGCTGCGGGTCTCCGCTCGCTGGACGCGTGCAGCGAGCTCGATCAGCGCGACCGAGAACGCGACGAACACGACGATGCTCGCGAACGCGGACCACGCGAACATCCGCGCAGCCAAGAGTCCGACCGCAGCGCCGGCGAGCAAGAACCCCAGGGCAGGAACCCGACCGACCACCATCGCTCTCGAGGGATATCACTCATCCTCGTCGACGGAAGAGATGAAAATGCACGCGCAGATGGTGAGAGCGATTTACACACGCGACGAGTCGTGCCCCGGAGTACCGGAACATCCGCGGGTGCGCGCATGCGCACGGTCAGGCCCGAACGATCTGCTCGCGGGCGGCGGCGCGCCCCGCCGAGATCCAGCGCCGAATCTTCGATAGATGAAGCTCCTCGGTGAGCTGCGCCGTCTGGAACGTGTGGACGAGATCATCGCGATCCAGCTCGCGCGCCAGCTCGATGAGCCCGATCCACTCCTCGTGATCCGCGAGCTCGGCGAACACGATCGCCTCGAGCCCGTCGAGCAGACTCGTACGCGGATCCACGATGACATCGATGATGCCGCGGCTGCCGACGAGCTGGAGATCCGCGCGCGGCGTGAGGGCCGTCGGATCCCCGCCGAGCTCCGTGAGGAGTGCATGCAGCATGCGCGCGTGCACGAGCTCCTCCTCACGCAATTGCCGTAGGTCGTCGAGGCTCGGTCCGTCGGCGAACCCACCGTAAGCCTCGTGCTTCGCGGCGAGGGCCTCGTAGGCCCGCGTCCCGGCGCGCTCGAACGCGAGGCGCGCACCGAGAAGGTCGAACAGCGGCACCAGCTCGCGCGCGACGCGGCCGAGTGGAGGCATCGTGCCTACGGGCTCGCCCTCGCGTGCCGAGCGGATGCGGATCCGCGTGCGCCGATCGCTCGCGGCGCCCGACGTCGGCTCGAGATCGAGATCCGAGGGAGAGATCATGTCGTGACGCACGCCACGCTCCGCGGAGCGCAGGCCGGTGCGATTGATGTCGCGCAACAGGCTCGGCTCGACCTTCATTGTTCACTCCTCGCGAGGGGGCTGATCCGTTGCCGGCGCTCGATTCGCTTCTCGGGGTGGGCGCTCGCGAGCTCGGTGCCCGGGCCCCACACGTAACCCGCGGCGACCACGTTGGACGGCGAGTCGTCGCGATCGAGCCGCGCGCGCTGCTCGCGCGTGCGCCCTGCCTCGTGCTCGCGCGGGACGAGCTCTTGCTCGCGTGCGCTGAGCCCCACCTCGGTGCGCAGCACGGCGCGGATGAGGTCGCGCTGGCTGCGATGCTCGAGCGGCACCTCGAGCGCGCGTCCCAGCACCTCACTCGCGTCGCGCTGCTCGATGTCCTCGAACATCTCGGCGACGAGGTGCACGTGGCCGAGCTCGTAGTCGAGCATGCGCTCCCAGATCGCACGCACGCGCGGGTCCTGTTCGTGCTCGCAGCAGCTCCAGTAGTTGAATGCTTCCGATGCCTCGTGCAGCAGCCACTTCTCCAGCAGCCCTTCGTGCGGATCCATCACGGACTCGTACTGCGTGAGGTGCTGCTCTTCCGTCGAAGCGATCTCGGCGAACAGCCGACGGGCGACCGGATCACCGAAGGTGGGGACGATGCCCGTGTAGTAGTCGCGCGCGTGTTGCTGCAGCGCCGTGAGCGTGAGCGCATGGAGTCGCGTCAGCAGATCGGCCTGGTCGCGGTCGTAGCTGTGGCGGAGGTCATCGAGCGGGTGCCGGTGCTCGAGCGCCGTCGGCCGGCCCGGAACGATGTCCGTGTAGCTCTGCAGGATCGTGTTGGCGTCTTGGCCCCACAGACGATCCATCAGCGCCGCGAACCGATACAGGTGATCGACGTCCTCGAGCAGGCCGAAGCGATAGACCGCCGTCACGCTCGGATCGGGTTCGTCGCGCGCGACCGCTGCCGTGATCTCGATCTCGGCTTGCTCGACGGCGATCGTGGTCTCGAGCGGCGAGAGATCAGGGGGTAGCAAGCCCGCCACGAGGGTCTGCTGGTAGTGCTCGATCCGACGGATAACGGCGAGGTGGCGGTGCAGGCGCGGATACAACCGCGCGACAGCGTGATCGAAGTGCACGGCCTCGGACTCGAGGGCCGACATCAAGATCACGCGGATGCGCGTGAACGCGTCCGCGTCGAGCTTGCTGATAGGTGGTTGCGCGAGCTCGGTCCACGAGAAGTGTTGGCGATGGATCGGGACGCCGCGGTCACGCAGGAGATCGAGCATTGCAGCCTCCGCGGGTGTGCATCGCACGTGCCCGTGCGCGCGGGTGGCCGACGACGGTTATCGACGCGCACGCGAGCGAGCACGTCGCGCCGTGCGGCGTCGAGCGGGCGTCCCGGCGCGGACGGTGGGCCGCTTCCACGCTCGAACCCACGCCTAGGCGGTGTTTTCGTCGGCGCGCTACGTGCTGTCAGGTAGCTTCGGAGCTGAACACGCGCATTGCAGGAAAGGAAGGCGGAGGTAGGACATGCCACGGAAGCAGCGTTTCAAACCTAGCCGTAAGCCGAAGGCGCCAGTGGAAGAAGGCACGCCTACGAGTACGCAGGCGTCACCCCCGGGCCAGCGGATCCCGAATGAACGCGAACGCGAACCCGTCCCCGCAGACCGCAGCGACGTCGTGATCGATCACGACCGTCCTCGGTGACGGCGCTACGGCGAGATCGCGTCGTCCACGGGTTCGATGTGGATGTTGCGATCTTTGGCGTCGGGAACGCGGACCGCCTCGGCGAAGCGTGTGCTCGCCGCGGCCGCGATTTCCACGCGCGTCTCCCGCGCGAGGATGTGGATCTTGCCGATGTCTTGCTTGCCGATCTTTCCGCGGCGGCAGAGGAGCGGCACGAGCCACTTCGGATCGGCGTTCTTGGAACGTCCGACGTTGACGGAGAACCACACCATGCCCTGAGGCTTTGGTTGACGTGGCACGGGCGTGGTGCGGCCCGGGCGTGATGGTGGTTGTGGACGAGCCTGCGGTGCGCGCGGCCGCAGCGAGGGCGGGATGGTGAGCTCCTCGGGCGCAGGCAACAGCTGGCGCCGGTGATGGACCAGCGCCGCGACCAACGTCTCGGGGTTGTGCTCGGCGATCAGCGCGCGCGCGACCTCGCGATCCTCGTCGGTGGGCTCGCCCGTCATCGCACGGATCTCGACGGCGAGCTGCGCCTGATCGCGCACGCGGATGTCATCGACCGACGGCGCCATGCTCCAGTTAGGATCGATGTGTGCGGCATGGAACAGGCGCTCGGCGAACCGGCGCGCCGGATCCGGGACGATCAGGATCGCGACGCCCTTGCGGCCCGCCCGACCCGTGCGTCCGCTGCGGTGGACGAGCACTTCCTTGTTCTGCGGCAGATCGGCGTGGATCACGATGCCGAGGTCCGGCAGATCGAGCCCGCGCGCGGCGACGTCGGTCGCGACGCACACGCGCGCGCGACCATCGCGCAGCGCCTGCAAGGCGAGGTTGCGCTCGCGCTGCGAGAGCTCGCCCGAGAGCGCGGCGACGGAGAAGCCACGTTCGGACAGGTTCGCGGCGAGGCGGGTGACGCCGTCGCGCGTCGCGCAGAACACGAGCGCGCCGGGCGCGTCGTGGTAGCGCAACAGGTTCACCACGGCGAGGTCGCGCTCGCGCGGCGTGATCACGACCGCGGCATACGCGATGTCTTGATGGCGTTCGCGTTCGCTCGTGGTCGCGATGCGCTTCGCGTTGCGCTGGTAGCGCTTGGCCATCGCCGCGATGTCGGCGGGGATGGTCGCCGAGAACAACAGCGTGCGACGCGTCGCGGGTGCTGCCTGCAGCAGGCGCTCGAGGTCCTCGCGGAACCCCATGTCGAGCATCTCGTCGGCCTCGTCGAGCACGACCGCCTCGAGCTGCGCGAGGACGAGCGAGCCGCGCTCCAGGTGATCGCACAGCCGGCCCGGCGTGCCGACCACGATGTGCACGCCATGCGCGAGCGCGTGGGACTCGCGGCGTGGATCCATACCGCCGACGCAGGTCGTGATCCGCGCGCCGGTGTCGGCGTACAGCCACGCGAGCTCGCGGTGGACTTGCAGGGCGAGCTCGCGCGTCGGTGTCACGATCAGCGCCCGCGGGGCGCCCGCCTTGCCGAACCGCGGCTCGTCACCGAGTAGCGGGCGCGCGAGGGCGAGGCCGAAGGCGACCGTCTTGCCCGAGCCCGTCTGGGCCGAGACCAGGAGGTCGCGGTCATCGCTCTCGGCGAGGATCGCGGCCTGGACGGCGGTGGGCTCGGTGTAGGAGCGCGCCTCGAGGGCACGCGCGAGGCTGGGATGGGCAGAGGTGAACGACAGGCGCGCACCCTACCCGGGAATCCGTGCACTTGCACGATGGTTCGTAAGATCTGTCGACCTCGACACCTACTCTCCCGCCCCATGCCGGAACCGACCTGCTGCTGTGAAGACTGGATCGCCGGGCTCGCCCGCACCCACGCGGGCCGGCTCGCCGCGATCGCGCGCCGCGAGGGGGTGGCCCCGGTCGACGCCCTCGATGTCGTCCAGGACGCGTTCCACACCCTCCTCGCGCGCCCCGACAACGCTGCGCTGCGCGACCGCCCCGACGAGGCCGCGCGCCTGCTCGCGGCGATCACGCGCAACGCCGCCCGCAACCTCCGGCGGCGCCACCACCACGCCAGGCCGCACGTGGACGTCGAGGCGGCCGAGCTCGCCGCCGCGCAGCCCTCGCCCCCCGAGGCCCTCGACCACGCGCTCACCCAGGCGCAGCTCGTAGGTTGTATGGCGCAGCTCGGTGACGTGCACCGCCACGTGATCACGCTCCGCGTCCTCGAGGAGCTCTCGGGTGACGAGGCGGCGCAGGCGCTCGGCGTCACCTCGGGGCACGTCGCCGTCCTGCTGCACCGCGCGCGCAAGCAGCTCGAGCAGTGCATGGGGACTCACTCGTAGCGCTTCAGCGCGGCCGACAGCCACTTGCGATCAGGCGCTCGCTCGAGGGCAGGACGCAGGAGCGCCGCGGCCCCCGCGCGATCGCCGCGGGAGGCGAGCAGCGCCGCGTGCTCGCACAGCGCGTAGGTCGAGAAGAACGGCACGTGGTACGCGGCATAGAAGTCGACGGGCGCGGCGTAGGCCTCGCCGAGCGTGTCGTCGCTGACCCTCGGGGTGGGGACGTCGATCACGCACGCACCGCCGAAGAACTTCGTGCGCGCGCGCACGAGCTTCGCCAGGCTCGCGGGGTTGCCGTAGGCCGGCTGCGTGGGCGTCGCCTGGGCCGCGAGCTCGTCGAGGGCGACGGCCGCTGCCGCCGCGCGTTCGGGATCGACGACGCCGGCCATGAAGATGCACGCCGCGCGCTCGCGCTGTTGCGCTTCGGTGTCGGTGGCGGACAGGCAGGGCGCGGTGACCGTGCGCGCCTCCTCGAGCTCGCCGTCGATCCAGTGAAGCATCGCGAGCGCCGCGCGGCGGATCGGACGGCGGCTCGCGCCGGCACGCGCGAGCGATTCGCGATAGTGCTCCTTGGCGCGCACGCGATCGCCCGCTAGCGCGAGCACCTTGGCGAGGCCGGCGTGGGTGTCCTCTCCCTCGGCGAGGCGAAGCGCCTCGGACGCGGCGGCGACGGCGTCGGCATGGCGGCCGGCGGCGGAGAGGGTGGTGGCGTAGACGGCGACGGCGTCGGCTTCACCGGGGAAGGCGTCGCGATAGAGGGTGCCGATGCGCAGCGCCTCGGTGGGGTCGTCGAGATACAGCAGGACGGCCGAGTAGTGATCGTAGATGCGGCCGCGCAGCGACTTGGTCGGCTCGGCGAGGAGTGCCTGGTACTCGGTGTGCGCGCGGGCGTAGTTGCCGGCGCGGTAATCGAGCTCGGCGGCCCAGAAGGCCAGCTCGCGGGTGCGCGGTGCATGCGCGAGGGCCTCGCGTGCAGCGATCGGGCCGTGCTCGACGAGCGTGATCGCCGCGTCGAGGAGCGCGCGGTCCTTGCCGCCGGTCGCCGTGGAGGGACGCGCGCGGCGCGCGGCTTCGACGGCCCTCGCGCGATCGGCATCGGACGCGCCACCGAACAGGATCATGTACGCGTTGGCACGTGGGTGATCTGGCGCGACGGCGAGCGCAGCGCGCAGCGACGAGAGCGCCTTGTCGTTGTAGAAGACGTCGTACTCGCCGAGCGCGCGTGCGACGAGGGCGTCGCCCGGCCTCTCGGGGGCGGGCCGGCTCGCGCGCCACGCGGCGATGCCCACGCCGGCGGCGACGAGCGCGACGATGACGGCGACGACGAGCGGCCACCGGCGGGCGCGCGGTGCGAACAGCAGCTGGCGCTCGGCGACGAGCGCGTCGCGGAACGCCTGCATCGACGGCCACCTTGCGGCGGGATCCTTGGCCAGCGCGCGGCGGATGATGGCGACGATCGAGGCCGGGATGTCGGGGAGTGGCGTCGGATCGTCGCGCGTGATCTGACGGAACAGCTCGTCGAGCGAGGTCGCCGTGTAGGGCGGCTTGCCGGCGAAGATCTCGTGCGCGAGCACGCCGACGGAGAACACCTCGCTCCGCTCGTCGGGGAGGGCGCCTTCGATCTGCTCGGGCGCCATGTAGAGCGGCGTGCCGAGCAGCTGCCCGGCCTGCGTCGCGTGGCTCGCGAGATCGGGCGTCGGCATCGTCGCGTCGAGGGCGAGTCTGGTGGTGCTGACGGCGGGCGAGATGCCGGTGGCGAGCGAGGAGCTCGCGACGTCGTCGCCTCTGCGCTTGGCGAGGCCAAAGTCGAGGACCTTCACCCCGTCGGGCGTGACCATGACGTTCGCGGTCTTGATGTCGCGATGGAGCACGCCTCGCGCGTGGGCGGCGACGAGCGCCTGCGCGACGCCCTCGATCCAGGCGAGCGCGACGTCGAGCGCCGGCGGCCCGTCCCTGCGGAGGACCTCGGACAGCGTCCGGCCCTCGACCAGCTCCATGACGAGGATGTCTTCGCCGTCATCGGAGACCACGTCGAACAGCGTGACCACGTTGGGGTGCCGGATGGCCGCGGCCGCCCGCGCTTCTCGCAGCATGCGGGCGCGCCGCTCGTCGTCGACGGCGGCATCGGCCGGAAGCACCTTGAGGGCGACGTAGCGATCGAGCCGCTCGTCGCGCGCGCGCCAGACCTCGCCCATGGCGCCCGCGCCGAGCTGCGAGATGACGCGATAGGGGCCGATGAGATCGTTGGGCGCGGTCACGAACGCCCGCAGAGTACCGCGGTCCTAGGGCGCGGCGATCGCGACATCCCCGGCGAGCGCGCGATCGAAGACGCCGCTGACGAACGCGCGCGCGCGGCTGCCGACGACGCGGCCCACCTCGCGGCCGTCGCGGACGAGGACCAGCGTCGGCATCGAGCGCACGTCGAAGCGCTGCGCGATCGCGGGCTCGTCGTCGACGTCGACCGCGACGACCCGCACGCGCCCGCGGTACTCGGTCGCGAGGGCGTCGAGGACCGGCTCCATCGTTTTGCACGGGCCGCACCAGGCGGCGGTGAAGTCGACGGCGGTGACCCCCGGCGTGCGGAGGAGGGAGTCGAGGGCAGGGAGGTCGAGGCGGGGCAGGGAGTGAGCCATGCACGGAGAGGTCGCGAGGCGCGCTGGCATTACACGCGAGGTGACGGTACGAACGGCGCATGCCTCCCGCGCTCGTCCGCAAGTCCGTGACGGTGCCGCTGCGCGCCGATGGCACGGCTCGGATCGTCGCCGTCGCGGACACACACTCGGCGCCGCACCCCGAGATCGGGAGACGGCTGAGCGCCCTCGCGCCGGATGCGATCTTTCACGCGGGTGACATCGGCGACCTCGCGGTGCTCGACGAGCTCGCACGGTTCGCGCCGCTGTACGCGGTCCGCGGCAACATCGACACCCGCGCCAACGAACTCCCCGATCTGCTGACGCTCGAGCTCTCCGGCGGCGGCCGCATGCTGCGCGCGCTGCTCGTCCACATCGCGGTGTACGGCCCGAAGCTGCGCGCGGAGATCGCGAAGATCGCGCGCGCGGAGCAAGCGTCACTCGTCGTGTGCGGCCACTCGCACGTCCCGTTCATCGGTCAGGAGCGCGGCATCGCGGTGTTCAACCCGGGCTCGATCGGGCCGCGGCGCTTTCACCTGCCGATCGTGTTCGGCACCATCGACGTCACGCCGTCGGGGGTCAAGCTCGCGCACGTGAGCTGCGAGACCGGCGAGCGCTGGCTGCCACCGCGGTAGCGGCGCTTCACCACGCGAGGCGCAAGCGCGCATGGTCATCGACGAGCACCGAGGCCCCGAGCTCGGCGCCCGAGCGCGTGATCATCGCGGCGAGGAGGTGCGCCTCCTCGTCGGTCGCGCGGGTGATGCGCAGGCGATGCATGCGCGTCGGCACCATCTCGAGCGCACGCAGCGTCCCGTCGGCCGCGAGGCGCGGGAAGTAGAGCAGGCCGAGATCGCCGTGGAATTCCTCGTAGCCGCGGATGCCTTCGTAGTCGGTGAGCAAGTCACCGCAGCCGTACAGCACGAGCCGCTGATGCCAGACCTCGATGCCCTTGACGTGGTGGGACGAGTGGCCGTGCACGATGTCGACGCCGGCCTCGTCGATCATGCGGTGCGCGAGCTCGCGATGCTCGGGCGGGATCGCGAGGCTCCAGTTCGCGCCCCAATGGATGGACAGCACGATGCGCGTACGTGTAGCCCGCCATGGATCGATCACCCGCCGCAGCTGACGGACCGCATGATCGCCGAACCCCGACAGCATGTGAACGCCCGGGCGGTCGGCGGTGGGGGCCCAGCTCGTCGGGACGCCGGCGTCCGCGCAGCCGACGGAGAACACGGCGAGGCGTTCCCCGTCCGCGAGCTCGACGAGCGCGGGCCGCTGCGCCTCCGTGAGGTCGCGCCCGGCGCCGGCGTGCTGGATGCCGAGCGTGTCGAGCGTCGCGAGCGTCTCGTCGAGCCCCGCGCGGCCCCAGTCGAGGACGTGATTGTTACCGAGCGTGCAGACCCCGACCTTGGCGGCCGCGAGGCACCGCGCGTTCTCCGGGCTCACGCGGTAGTGAATCTGCTTGCGACGGTCACGATCGGACGACCGGGTGATGCTGGTCTCGAGGTTGACGATCCTGGACTCGGGATTCACCTGGTCGAGGATCTCGAGGGCATCCCCCCACGGATATGCCGGAGGGACGGGATGCGGGATCTCGCCGGAGACCCGTCGTGCGAGCTCGACGTACTCCCGCGCGTCGCGCACGTACGTCTCGTAGAGCGTGGGAGGGCAGGGCTCCGGCAGGATCTGGTCGATTCCACGAGCCAGCATCACGTCGCCGCAAACAAACAACGTGGCCACGAATCAGCGTGGAGCAGCGCGCGTGCCAGCGCGTCGTTCAGCGGCTGTTCAGCCAGGTGCGGACGGCCGCGGTGGTGGCGCCCTCGTCGAGATTCGTGCGCACCGTCGCGCCGTCATGATCGAAGCGAAACGTGTGATCGTTCTCGAGCTTCGTCAGGAAGGCGGCGAGCTGGTCGAGTCGCGGGGTGTGATCCAGGAGCTTCAGCTCGTCCAGGCCATGCACGAACGGCAGATCGGTGATCCGGATCGATGACCACCGCTTGTGTAGACGGAACACGAACCCCCACTCTTCGGGGTACAGGTTGAGCTCGAAGCGCGCGCTCGGATCGTCAGCGCGGAGCTCGACCTCCACGAACCAACCGATCTCGTCGCGAGGGTCGATCCCACGTGCATCGAGCCATGCCCTGCTCGCCACCGCTCCCAGCGTCTTGAGGAGTGGACTCATCAACTTCGTCGTGCGGACGGGGAGCATGTAGCATGCCACCCGGATCACGCATGAAATCGCGTGGTCCGGTGCAAGTTGCAACTCCGGGCTGGCGTTGTGCAAGCGCGACGAGCACCTCGCTGATCCGTGTTCGGTGGTAGATCCGGTGCGATGACACCGCGGCTCCTGGTCATCGCGATTCTGATCGCCGCGCTGACCGCGCTCGCCTATGTCGGTCAGCAGGTGTTTCATCGTGATCGCGACGCGCTGTTCGCGCGCTTCGGCCAGGAACGAACGCATGGCATCGAGAACGCGGCGCGATCGCTGTCGCAAGACATCGCCGACATCGGCGAGAACCTCGAGCTCGTCGCGACGCTGCTCGAGACCACCGAGACCCCGAAGCAAGTCGAGCGCACCCTGCGTGCGGTCGCGACAGTGAAGCGCGAGTACCTCGCGCTGCACGCCCGCATCGGCTCCGAGACGATCCGAGTGACATCGATCGACGCGCCGGCCGAGGTCAACGCACTCGCGGCCGAGACGTTCGAGGAGCTGCTCGCGGCGGCCCATCGCCAGCCGGGGCAGCTGTTCATCTCGCAGGCGTTCGCGACCTCGGGCCCGGCCACGTGGTACCGCGTGTTCGCACGGCAAGCGACGTCGGACGGTCCGGCGATCGCGGTCGCGGTCGACGTGTCCGTGATGCTGCCGCGCTTGAAGCTAGCGCGCAATCCATGGACGGCGCGCGTGATCCTCGACGGAGAAGGGCGCCCTGCACCGGGCAGCGACCCGGCCTTCACCGCGCTGCTCGCGACCGACCGCTCGCGGTTCGCGAAGCTGCTCGAACGCATCAGAGGCGGCGAGACCTCCATGGCGGTCCTCGATGCGGGGACGGCGCTGCGGATGAAGCTGCCGGAGTCGCCTGCGGTGGCGGTGGGCACACCGATCGTGGTCGATCGGGGACCGCCATGGACGTTGCTCGTCGGGAACTCGACGGTCTCGCTCGACCGGCAGGAGCACACGATCATCCAGCGCGTGCTCGCCGGTTCGGCGCTCGTGCTCGCGCTGCTGATCGGCGGCGCGGCGTATGTCATGCACAACACCTATCGGGCCCGCGCGCTTCGCGACCGCGTGCGCAACGCGGATCGGATCGCTCACACCGGCAAGCTGGTGACGGCGGGACAGCTGGCGGCCGGCATCGCGCACGAGATCGGGACGCCGCTCAACGTGGCGCGTGGCCGCGTCGAGCTCACGCTGTCGCATCTCGGCCCCACGCACCCGGAGGCCGAGAATCATCGGATCGTGATCGGCGAGATCGATCGCGTGACCCGGCTGCTGCAGCAGCTGCTGGACTACGTGCGTCCCGCGCCTGCGCTCGTCGAGCAGGTCGACCTCGGCGCGTTGCTGCCGACGATCCACCACTTGCTGTCGCCGCAGGCGAGCAAGCGCGGTGTCGCGCTCGAGATCGCCCCGCAGCCGGGACGCGTGCGCGCGAACCCGGATCAGATCCAGCAGATCATGGTGAACCTGACGGTCAACGCGATCGACGCGTGCTCGAGCGGCGGCACCGTGCGGTTATCATCACGCGTGCATGAGGATCGCGTCGTGCTCGAGGTCACCGACGACGGTCACGGCATCTCGCGCGAGCACCAGAAGCAGGTGTTCGATCCATTCTTCACGACCAAGAAGCGCGGCCAGGGCACCGGCCTCGGGTTATGGGTGGTCGCGCAGCTGGCGCGGCAGCAGGCCGCAGAGATCGAGCTCGAGAGCGCACCCGAGCGGGGAACCACGGTGCGCGTGACCTGGCCGGAGGTGTCATGACTTCACGCACCGTCCTGATCGCGGACGACCACATCGAGATGGCGCGCTTGCTCGGGGACAAGCTGCGCGAGGAGGGCTGGCGCCCGCGCATCGTCGATAGCGGCGCGGCTGCGATCACTTCCCTCGAGTCCGCCGTCCCCGATCTCGTGATCACGGACCTCCGCATGGCCGAAGTCGATGGGCTCGACGTGCTCGACGCCGTGCGCGCACTCGACCCGGAGATCCCCGTCATCATCATGACCGCGTTCGGCGCGATCGAGACCGCGATCGAGGCGATGCGGCGCGGTGCCTGGCACTACGTCGTCAAGCCCGCGCGGCTCGACGAGCTCGCGCTCCACGCGGCCCGGGCCTTCGAGCACCGGACCCTGCTCCGGGTCAACCGGCAGCTGCGCGAGGACGTCCGCGAGACGATGGGCGGGATCATCGGCAAGAGCGCGGCGATGAAGGAGCTCTACGCCCTGATCGAGCGGGTGGCGCTCGCCGCGGCGCCCGTGCTGATCACCGGCGAGAGCGGGAGTGGCAAGGAGCTCGTGGCGCGCGCGCTCCACGCGGCGGGCCCCCGGCGCGAGCGGCCGTTCCTCGCGATCAACTGCACCGCGCTGCCGGAGGCGCTGCTCGAGAGCGAGCTGTTCGGCCACACACGTGGCGCGTTCACGGGTGCGACCTCGGCGCGCGCAGGGCTGTTCGTCGAGGCAAGTGGTGGCACGCTGTTCCTCGACGAGATCGGGGACATGGCCGCGCCGCTGCAGGCCAAGCTGCTGCGCGTGGTGCAGCAGGGCGAGGTGCGGCCCGTCGGCTCCGACGAGAGCCGCGAGGTCGACGTGCGCGTGATCGCCGCGACTCATCAAGATCTCGAGGCGCGTGTCGCCGACGGGCGGTTCCGGCAGGACCTCTTCTATCGGCTCAACGTCGTGCCGATCAACGTGCCGCCGCTGCGCGAGCGCCTCGACGACATCCCGATGCTCGTCGAGCACTTTCACATCGCGGCGCGCCAGCGTAATCCGCATTCGCCGGTGGTGCACCTCGCTCCCGATATCATCACCGCGTTGTCGCGCTATCCGTGGCCGGGCAACGTGCGCGAGCTCGAGAACTTGATCGAGCGGCTCGTCGTCGTGGGGACGACGCCCGAGCTCGGCGCCACGGAGCTCGCCGCGCTGGCTCCCTCGATCTATGGCAGCCAGGAGCGGTTCAGCTTGCCGCGCGAGCGCCTGTCGACGCTGCGAGAGATCGAAGAAGAGTACATCGCCTGGGTCGTCGAGAAGTGCGGCGGAAACAAGACGCGCGCGGCCGAGGTGCTCGGCATCGATCCGTCGACGTTGCATCGCCGTGCTCGCACGCGTCGCTAAGGCGCGCATCGCGATCTGCCGCCAGGGTGTTGCGTTTTGCCTTCGTGACCTCGCTGAATCGGCGGCTTGCGCTGGCACACGATGTGCTCGCAACGCTCGCGTGGCGCGGGACCGTCTCGACTACGTTGCTCTGCTGGTATGGGCGGCGATTCTTCTCGTGCTCTGGAGGTACGCGTGAACACGCATCCCGAGGTAAGCGAGAAGCTGAGATCGATCTGGATTCAGCGAGCGCGGCAGGACAAGCTGGTGCTGTTGCTCGACCTGGATGGGACGTTGATCCCGTTCGCCGACACGGTCGAGGAAGCGGATCTGGATCCCTCGACCTCGGGCGTCCTCGACGCGCTGGCACAGCATGGCGTGCAGGTGGTGATCGCGTCGGGCCGCACGCGTGCGCACGTCGAGCGAGTCCGTGATCGAGCGCCGTTCGCGTGGTGGGTCGCGGAGCACGGGACGTGGCGGTGCGCCGAGGCTGGCTGGGTCGGGCCCGGAGCAGACTCGCCGGAGCTGACCTCGCTGGTGGCGCGGCTGCAAGAGCTGCTGCGCTTCACCGGCCTGCGCCTCGAAGTGAAGTCGTGCTCGGTGTGCATCCACTGGCGCCGCGTCTCACGTGAGACCCGCGAGCAGGTGATGGACGCGGCCGAGTTGATCTGCGACGAATGGCTGGAGACGCATCCGCAGTTCGAGCGACTCGACGGCATCGAGGTCCTCGAGGTCCGCATGCGCACCGCGAACAAGGGCACCGCCGTCGCGTGGGTCCGCGAGCGGATCCCGGAAGCGCAGATCCTCGCGATCGGCGACGACGAGACCGACGAGGACATGTTCGCCGCGCTGCGCGAGGACGAGCTCGCGATCGCGGTGCGCAACGACGGGCGACGGCGCTCGCGTGCATCGCACTGGGTCGCCGATCCGCGCGCGGTGCACGAGCTCTTGTGGTGGATCGTCGATGCCCGTGTGCGCCCGCCGGCCTCACCGCCGCGCGTCGAGCCGCAGCCGCATGCATGGGGGCATCCGCGATCGCGCCTCGTCGTGATCTCGAACCGGACGCCCGCCCTAACGACGGGACGTACGCGCGCGGTCGGGGGCCTGGTCACGGCGCTCGAGCCGGCGCTGCGCACGCGAGAAGGCATCTGGCTCGGGTGGAGCGGCCAGACGCGCGACGCGCAGCCGCTGCTCGCGATCGATCCCGAGGCGACGCCGGTCCGCGCCGCGTTCGATCTGCGACCGGCGTGGCGTGATCTCTTCTACAGCGGGTTCTGCAACCGCACGTTGTGGCCGCTGCTCCACGGCTTCCCCGATCGCGTCCGCTACGCTGACGACGATTGGCGCGCGTACGAGGAGGTCAATCGTGTCTACGCTCAGCTCGCGGCGGAGCTCGCGACGCGCGATGCGACGATCTGGGTGCACGACTATCACCTGCTGCTGGCCGCCGAGGCGCTGCGCAAGGCCGGCCATCGCGGCCCCATTGGTCTGTTTCTACACGTACCGTTTCCACCGCCCGATGCGCTCGAGACGCTGCCGTGGGCAGATGCATTGATGTCCGCGCTGCGCGCGTTCGACGTCATCGGCGTGCACACCGAGCAGTGGGCTAACAACATGCTCGCGTGCCTGGCCGCGCACGGTGATCGCGTCACCCGACCGCAGCGCATGCCCGAGGTCGCGGTGCTGCCGATCGGCATCGACTCGAACAGCTTCGCCGTCGACGAGCTCGATCTCGATCCCGACGTCGCCGGCCTGCGCGCGCAGCTCGGCGAGCGCCGCCTGATCCTCGGCGTCGATCGGCTCGACTACGCGAAGGGCATCCCCGAGCGCTTGCTCGCCTACGAGACGCTGCTCGAGCGCTACCCCGCGTGGCGCCAGCGCGTGGTGCTGGTCCAGATCTCGGTGCCGTCGCGCGAGGACATCCCCGAGTACGCCGAGCTGCGCCAGACGGTCGAGACCCTCGTCGGCCGGATCAACGGCCGGTTCGGTGAGGCCGAGTGGATGCCGGTGCGCTATCTCTATCGCTCGTACGACCACCGGATCCTCGCGCAGCTGTACCGCAGCGCGGACGTCGGCCTCGTGACCCCGCTGCGCGACGGCCTCAACCTCGTCGCGAAGGAGTTCGTCGCCGCGCAGGACCCGGACAAGCCCGGCGTGCTCGTGCTGTCGCGGTTCGCGGGCGCCGCGTGCGAGCTCGGCGACGCGATCCTCACGAATCCGTATCACGCCGAGGGGCTCGCTGCGGACCTCGACCGCGCGCTTGCGATGCCCTCCGAGGAGCGGATCGAGCGTCATCGCAAGCTGCGCTCGACCATCGACGGCACCACGCCGGAAGCATGGGCCGAGGCATTCCTCGCGCGCCTCGACGCCGCGCGCCGCTGACGCGTGGCACTCGTTCTGCACGCCCTCGGTCGAGGGCATCATGCAGAGAAGCCGCTTTCCGACCCTCCTGTTCTTCCTCATCATGATCGCCGGCGTGCTCGTCGCCGCCGCGGTCTACGAACGACCGCCGTACGCCACCGCGCTCGCGCTCGTGCTGTCGGTCGTCATCGCATCGCTCGTGGCCGCAGCGGTGCGCGTCGCCCAGCCATGGGACCGCGCGATCGTCCTTCGCCTCGGCAAGTTTCGCGCGCTGCGTGGTCCAGGCTTGTTCTTCCTGATCCCGATCGTCGACACCATCCCCTACTGGGTCGACATCCGGGTCATCACGAGCTCGTTCAAGGCGGAGAAGACGCTGACCAAAGACACGGTCCCGGTCGACGTCGACGCAGTTCTATTCTGGAAGGTCATCGATCCCCAGGCCGCGGCGCTCGCTGTGGCGGACTACACCGACGCGATCCGCTGGGCCGCCCAGACCGCGCTGCGCGACGTGATCGGCAAGACCCTGCTCGCCGACATGCTCGAGGGTCGCGAGAAGATCTCGTTCGAGCTCCAGCGCATCATCCATGGCCGCACGGCTCCATGGGGCGTCGACGTGATCTCCGTCGAGCTGCGCGATGTCCTGATCCCGCCGGGCCTCCAGGATGCGATGTCGATGCAGGCGCAGGCCGAGCGTGAGCGCCAGGCGCGCGTCATCCTCGGCGACTCCGAGCGCCAGATCGCCGACAAGTTCGCCGAGGCCGCCAAGAGCTACGAGCGCGATCCGACGGCGCTCCACCTGCGCGCGATGAACATGCTCTACGAGGGCCTCAAGGATAACGCGACCATCGTGCTCGTCCCGAGCACCGCGCTCGAGTCGATGCAGCTCGGTGGCCTGCTGGGCATCACCGCCGCCGCCTCCGCCAACTCCAACTCGCAGCCCCGCGCCCCGACGCCGCCCACGCAGCACTGATATAGATCGAGCGATGAGCTCGGATCTCGTGACCTACTCCCTCGAGGACAAAGTCGCCGTCGTGACGATGAACGACGGCAAGGCGAATGCCCTCTCGCAGCCGATGATCGAGGCGCTCCTCGCCGCCCTCGCGCGCGCCGAGCAAGAAGCCGGCGCCATGGTCCTCGCCGGCCGGCCCGATCGCTTCTGCGCCGGCTTCGACCTGCGCGTGATGATGTCGAGCCCCGAGGCCGCGACCACGCTCCTGCGCTCCGGCTCCAACCTGTTCATGAAGTTTTACGGCGCCAAGCTTCCCCTCGTCATCGCGTGCACCGGCCACGCGCTCGCAGGGGGCGCCCTCGTCGTCCTCACCGGCGACTACCGCATCGGCGCCGCCGGTGCCTACAAGCTCGGCCTCAACGAGGTCTCCATCGGCCTTCCCGTCCCCGTGCTCGCCATGGAGCTCGCCCGCGACCGCCTCTCCAAGCGCGCCCTCGTCCACGCGACGCTGCTCGCGCAGATCTACGATCCCGAAGGCGCCCTCGCCGCCGGCTACCTCGACACCGTGGTGCCCGCCGACGAGGTCCTCGCCAAGGCCCGCGCCGAGGCCGCGCGCCTCGCCGCCCTGCCGGCCACCGCGTTCCGCGCCACCAAGCAGCGTCTGCGCGGCGCCACGATCGATCACATCACGCGCACGCTCGACGCGGACATGCAGACGCTGCTGTCGCCGAGCTGACTGGCCTGCGAACCGCGCTACGAGATCGCGCGCATCCTCTCGCGCGAGTGGTACGACGACGAGGCGTGATGCGCGCACTCGTTGCGAGCGGATCCTTCGCTCCTGAGCCGTGGCGCGCGCTTGACCCAACGGCTCACGTCGAATCGCCGGCGCACGGTGCCAACCGGTGCACAACGCGTGGCCGCGCTGTGGATGCTATGGACCGCCGCCGCGAGCGCCGCGCAGATCGCGTGCGCATGCGAAGGCGCCGGCCCACAGCGCTCCACAGCGCCTACGCCGTCGCGGACTCCTTCGTTTCGAGATCTTCGATCTCGATTCAGAACCCAGAACGAAGAGGGCGCACGATCCGACGAGGCGCCGCAACGGCGCTTGACGTCGGCCGGCAGCTGACGCGAGCCAACGAAGCGTCGAACCCGCGCTCGTGGGCACCTCACGCGACGCGCGCTTGACCCAACGATTTGCGTCGAGTCGCCGACGCACGGTGCCAACCGGTGCAGAACGCGTGGCCGCGCTGTGGATGCTATGGACGCCGCCACGAGCGCAGCGCAGAGCTCGCGCACCCGAGCGGGCGCCGGCCCACAGCGCTCCACAGCGCCTACGCCGTCGCGGACTCTCCGCTTCGAGATCTTCGATCTCGTCGGTCTGTTTTCTTTTCGATGTGCCGTCGATTTCGCTTGACGGGTTTGCGAGCGCACGCGGCGGTCGAGCTGCGAAGTGCGAGTTGATCGGGCTCGAGACGCGATGGTTTGCGCGAGGTGCGCGAGGACGATGGCGAGGGTCGTTGCTCGACGACGACCGCGAGTTTCGCGGCGAGAACGCAGGAGGTAAAGCCGAAAACTCGCGTGATAGAGAGGTGCCCTCTCGAGGGAGAAGGAGCGTGTGATGTTGCGAGACGGGACGGACTCGGC
>DATLHR010000033.1:0-27979 GCA_035539815.1 Kofleriaceae bacterium | reverse complement strand
AACCTGATCGTCGGGGTGGTGATCGCGTTTGCCGCCCTGGCGACGATGTTGTTCGCGGACGCATCGTTCAGCCTGCTCTCGATCCTCGTCGATCCGTTCGTCGTGGGCGGCGCCGCCGGCGCGCTGGTCGAGCTGCTGCCGCAGGTGAAGCGCTGGCTCACCCCGCTCGCGGTGCGCCACCGCATGGTCAGTCGCGGTGCGCACGCCGCGTTCGTCGACCGCGGCGTCCACAACACGATCGACCGCAGCGGCCTGCTCGTCTACATCTCGTGGCTCGAGGAAGACGTCGCGCTCGTCGCCGATAGTGGCCTCCTGCGCGCGCTCACGCCGGAGGTGCTGCACGAGCTCGAAGAGCAGCTAACGGCGGTGATGCCGCGCGGCGGCGTCGAGTTCGCCAACGCCCTGGCCGCGATGGCCCCGCGCCTCGCGACCGCGATGCCGCGCCGCGACGGGGACCTCAACGAGCTCCCCGACACGATGGACGTCGACCTCGCGCGGAGGCTGACGTGAAGCGCCGCGCGGTCGCGTTGATCGCGGTCGCGATCGTGCTCGCGTTCGTCACCGACGCGTTCGCGCGCCCCGGCGGGGGCGAGAGCTTCTCGGGCGGCGGCGGACACGGCGGTGGTGGTGGCGGCGGCAGCGGCGGAGACGGCGGCGCCATCTTCGAGCTGATCTACTGGCTGCTCCGCCTTATCATCGAGGTGCCACAGCTCGGCCTGCCCGTCCTCGGGATCGTCATCGGCTGGGTCGTGTACAGCGCGTACAAGCAGCACAAGAACAAGGACTGGGACTCCGGGCCGCCGGTGCAGCTCGCGCGCGCGATCAGCATGGAGCCGCTGCGCCGCGTCGATCCCGACTTCTCGCAGGTGCTGTTCGAGGACTTTGCGTTCCGGCTGTTCTCGACCGCGCACCGCGCGCGCCATGCGCCCGATCAGCTCGCGCTCGTGTCGCCGTATGTGTCGGTGGCCGCGCGAATGTCCTTGCTGCACCGGCACCCCGGCCAGCAGGTGAAGTCGGTCGTGGTCGGCGCGCTGCGCACGTTCCGGGTCGAAGTTCCTCCGCCGACGGGCACGCCCGAACCGACGCGCGTCCGTATCGGCGTCGAGTACGAGGCCAACGTCACGACCGCGCAGCACACGTACTACACCGTCGAGCGCTGGGTGTTCGGCCGCGACGCGAACGTGCGCTCGAAGCCGCCCGGTGCGACGAAGACGTTCCCGTGCCCCAACTGCGGCGCGCCGTGGCGCTCGCTCGACACCGGCACGCAGAAGTGCGCGTCGTGCGGCGAGATCGTCGACAACGGACGCTTCGACTGGGTCGTCGAGGACATCCACCTCGCCTCGAGCCACGAGCGCGCTCCGACGCTGACCACCGACACCGAGGAGCGCGGCACCGATCTCGACACCTACCGGCAGCACGACATCGACGCCCACTGGAAGGAGCTCGAGACCGACGATCCCGCGCTCACCGAGGACAACCTCACCGCGCGCGTCGTGATGATCTTCCACGCCCTCAACAAGGCCTGGTCGAGCAACGAGCTACGCCCCGTGCGCGGCTTCGTCTCGGACGGCCTGTACGACTACCTCAGCTACTGGGTCGAGGAGTACAAGCGGCAGAAGCTGCGCAACCAGCTCGACGACACGATCCTCAGTCACGCGCTCGTCGCGAAGGTCGTGCGTGACCGCTGGTACGACGCGGTCACGATCCGCATCTGGGGCGCCGGCAAGGACTACATCGTCGACGCGCGCGGCCGCGTGGTGCGCGGCTCGAGACATCGCACGCGCAGCTACAGCGAGTACTGGACGCTGATCCGGTCGCGCTCGCGCAAGGGTGCGCCGCTCGCCAACCCCGTGTGCGGCAACTGCGGCGCACCGCTCCAGATCACGATGGCCGGCGAGTGCGAGCACTGCAATGCCCACATCACCGCCGGTGAGTTCGACTGGGTCCTCTCGAAGATCGAGCAGGACGACACCTATCGCGGATGATCATGCGCGCAGTTCTCGCCTCGCTCGTGCTCGTCCTCGGCTGCAAGAGCGCCAAGGAGCCGGCTTCGACGCCGCCACCGACCACCGGCAGCGGCAGCGCGACCACCACACCGGCTCCGGCGCCTCCGGTGAAGCGCACGTACGCGCTGTGCCACGACGGCGGCTGGTGCTGGGCCTGGCCCGCGCTCGGCGGCAACCGGCTCACCGGCGTGGTCGCGCGCGCCGCCGACGATGTCTGGGCGATCGGCGAGTGGGGCACCGTCGTGCACTGGGACGGCAAGTCATGGCGCCCCGAGTCCGTCGGGACCGCGCGGCTCAACCGCGTGTGGCCGCGCGCCGCGGACGATGTGTGGGTCGTCGGCGATGGTGGCTTCGTCGCCCGCCGCGACGCGACGGGATGGACGCCGATCGCGTCGGGCACCTCGAACGATCTGCTCGGCGTCCACGGCGTCGGCGCCGACGACGTCTGGCTCACCGGCAAGTCCGGCACGGTGCTGCACTGGGACGGCACGAAGCTCGCGCGGGTCACCGGCGGCGGCTTCGCGCATGCGCTGTACGCGGTGGGCGCCGCCGCGAACGACGCGGTGTACATCGGCGGGCTCGGCCTCTATCGCCACGACGGCAAGACGTGGCGCCACGACGACACGCTCGGCCTGACGTTCTTCCCCGACATGCGCGTGCTCGGCGCGACCGACGTGTGGGCCGTCGATGATCTCGGACGCATCGTGCACACCGACGGCAAGCGATGGCAGCTCGCGACCGCGACCGGCAGCGTACCGCTCGATGACGACGCGGACGCGCTGTACGCGGACGGCCACCAGAGTCGCCCGCGGTTCTCCGGCACGGCGAGCGACCTGTGGCTCACCGGCGCGACCCTCGCCCTCCAGCTCCGCGACGGCCGCTGGCGCCAGGTCGCGCGGTTCCCCAAGCTCACGCGCGCTTCGACCCGCATCGACGCGAGCACCGGGTTCGTCGGCGTCGGCTACGGCGGCCGCATCTTCCGCGGCCGCGGTGAGCCGTGGACCGACGACGTCGCGCTCACCTCGCACTCGATCCAGCGCATCGTCCCGCTGCCTGACGGTACGCTGCTCGTCGGCGGCTACGGCGAGTACGCCGGCCTGCATGGCAGGCTCGCCATCTTCGACGGCACGAAGCTCACTCCGCTGGCCTACGACGGTCCGGTCGCCGGCCTCGCGGCGCGCTCCGCGACCGACATCTTCACCGCCGGCGCGCGCGGCGAGCTCCGCCACTTCGACGGCAAGTCGTGGTCGTCGACGACGGTCTCGCCGAACATGCTGCGCGGCCTTTGGATCGGCGACAAGCTCGGCTGGGCGGTCGGCGACGACGGCACGATCGCGCGCTGGGATGGCGCCGCGTGGACCCTCGTCCCGAGCAGCACCCACGCGAACCTCGACGACGTGTGGGCCGCGAGCGCGACCGATGCGTGGGCGATCGGCACCGCCGGCAAGGACGGCGTCGTGCTGCACTGGGACGGCACCGCGTGGTCGGTCGCGCGCGAGCTCCCCGGCGAGTGGCCGAACGCGCTCGCCGGCATCGATGCGAAGCATGTCTGGCTCGCGACCGCGAAGGACCTCCTCGCGTGGGACGGCACCGCATGGCACACGGCACCGGGCTGGACCGCCGGCGCCCCCGGCTACGAGGTCGCCGCGCGCGCTCCGAATGATGTGTGGGCCGCGAGCGCGACCGCCGTCCACCACTACGACGGCACCACGTGGACGACGACGCCGATCGGGTTCACCGGCCTCGCCTCACTCGCCATCACCGAGCACGCGATCTGGCTCGGCGGCGAGTACGGCGCGCTCGTCGTCAAGCCGCGCTGATCACCACTTCACCTTGCTGCGGATCCAATCCTTGGCGCGCTGCTCGACCAGCCGCTCCGCGATCTGTCGCCCGAGCGCCACCAGCTTCGCGACCTCGGCCTTCGCGTCGTCGGCGGCATCGGCGACCGGGATCGTGATCGGCAGCCGCACCGGCTTCGCCCCGAAGATGCCGCCCGCCGCCGTCAGCACGCCGGCCGCGTACTCCAGCTTCACGACGATGCCCGCGGGGAGGTCGAGCGTGGCGCGCAGCTCCTGCATCGAGAACATCCACGACAGGGGCGTCTTGAACGTCGTCGGTCCGGCTACCACGTCGTCGATCTTGATCTCGATCTTGCCGAGCTCCGGCAGGAACGCGCTCGGCGAGAACGTGAGCACCGCATCGTGCAGCTCGACGTGACGGGCGCGCAGGGGCTGCTTCTTCGGTCGCTTGAGCTGGAACACCGCGGCGCTCGTCACCTCGAGCCGCACCTTGTCGATGACGAGCTCGCGGCACTCGCGGTCGACGAGCGCGAGCCCGAGCGGCGGCAGCTCGCAGCGCACGTCGGCGACGTCGATCGCGAGGTGTCCGAGGTCGTCCTTGCGGACCTTCATGCCCTCGAGCTCGATCCGGCCCCGCACCAGGGCGAGATCCGTGTGGTCGATGGTCACCTCGGCGTTCAGCGACTCCGCCACGCGCGTAGCCACGCGCTTCCCCGTCGCGCCGCCGCACGTCGCGCCCACGATCACCAGCACGACGATCCACGACACGAACGCACCGCCCACGAATGCGGCGATCTTCCGCCCGCGTGACATCGCGGTCAGTCTCCCATGAGTTCGCGGGAATGCCGGCTCTGTGAACACGTGTTTCACGCGAACCGCGCCACCCGACGCATGCTTGAATGCCGCGCATGAACCTCCGCACCGCGCTCCTCGTCTCCGTCCTCGCAGCCGCCGCCTGCAAGAAGGCCGAGGACAAGCCTGCCGCGCCGGCCGCACCGACCACGCCCGCGCCGACCGCGCCGACCGGCCCAGTCGCCGGCACGCCGGTAGAGAATCCGCTCGTCGGCAAGCCCGCACCTGACTTCACCCTCAAGGATCTCGACGGCAAGGAGGTCGCGCTGTCCTCGTTCAAGGGCAAGACCGTCGTGCTCGAGTGGTTCAACCCGGGCTGCCCGTACGTCAAGAAGTCGCACACGGTCGGCTCGCTCGTCGACACCGCGAGGAAGCACACCGACAAGGGCGTCGTGTGGCTCGCGATCAACAGCGGGGCGCCGGGAAAGCAGGGCGCCGACCCGGTGGAGAACGCGCAGGCGGTCGAGAGCTGGACGCTCGGTCACCCGGTGCTGCGCGACGAGTTCGGCACTGTGGGTAAGGCGTACGGCGCCACCAACACGCCCAACATGTTCGTGATCGACTCCAGCGGCACGATCGTCTACGCGGGTGCGATCGACAACTCACCCGACGGCGAGCGCCAGTCGCCGGTGGGCGGCACGCTCATCAACTTCGTCGACGCCGCGCTCGACGATCTCGCGGCCGGGCGCCCGGTGAAGACGCCCGCGACGAAGCCGTACGGCTGCGGCGTGAAGTATGCGTCGTAGCCTGCTCGTGCTCGCACTGCTCGGCGCGTGCGACCGCGGCCGCCCCGCCACGCCGACCATCGCCGTGCTCGCATCCGCGCCGCACTACAAGGTCGAGCTCGCGGCGTGTACCGCACCGTGCGAGCCCACGCTCGTCTTCACCGGGCTCGCCGGCTACAAGGTCAACGCGGACTACCCGCACAGGTGGATCCCCGACGCCGCGTCGGCAGAGGCCGCGCCCGGCCCCGGCACGTTCACGCAGCCCGCAAAGACCGTGGGCGCGCTGCGCGTCCCCGTCCGCACCGGCACCACTCGCGTCACCGGCAAGGTGAAGCTCGCCGTGTGCACCGACGAACAGTGCAAGATCGAGGAGCCCGCGATCGCATTCGACGTCCCGCGCTGACGCGCCTACCTGGAGCGAACCGTCTTGCCGACGCCGTTGTTCAGGCCCGCAGCCCTGCCCGCCTCGACCAGCGACATGCAGAGCTTGTAGAGCTGCCGCACAGTCTCCAAGCGCCTCGCGACTGCCTCGGGTGACATGTCGACTTGGTCAGGGCTCTTCGTCATCGGTGCTCGTTCCGGTCAGCTTTGCGATGTCCAGGAGATCTTGGGGCCGCCCCGCGATTCGCTTCATCTTGAGCAGCCCGTCGACCGACACCACCCGGATCACCTTACCGCGCCATGGAATCGAGATCCGCCCTTCCCACACGTCCTCGAGGTCGGGGCTCACGTCCAGAAGATCCAACGTCACGAGATCGTTCGTATCGGGATCCAGCTTGGAGACTCTCTGCACCTTGCGAGGAGTGCCGGTCCGCAACCCGAACGTGATCGGCCGCGCAGGAATGTCGAAGCCGGAGCCCTTGGCGATACGCAGCACCTCACCGAGGACCTCGTGACGGACAAGCAGATCGATGTCCTCCGTCGCGCGCGGATGACCGTGAACAGCGAGCGCCAATCCGCCACAGACGGCGTATTCGATCCCAGCTCGATCGAGTAACGCGATCAAGCCATCGAGCTCGTCGATGAGGTCGAGCGCCACGCCTAGACGTCGAGGTCGCCGATCTCGGCGGCGTTCTCGGTGATCAGCTTGAACCGCGCCGCCACGTCCTTGCCCATCAGCTCGCTGATCATGCGATCGGTGCTGAGCAGCTCGGACTCCTTGACGGTCACGCGCAGCGTCTGCCGCGACTTGGGATCGAGCGTCGTCATCTTCAGCGTATCGGGGTTCATCTCGCCGAGCCCCTTGAACCGGGTGATGCTCGGGCGGCTGTTCGCCTTGGCGTGCTGCTTGAGCAGCCGCTCCTTGTGCAGGTCGTCGAGCGCCCAGAACGTCTGCTTGCCGATGTCGATGCGATACAGCGGCGGCTGCGCGAGGAACACGTGGCCGTGGTCGATCAGCGGCTTCATGTGACGGAAGAAGAACGTCATCAAGAGCGTCGCGATGTGGTGCCCGTCGGCGTCGGCGTCCATCAACAGGAAGATCTTGCCGTAGCGCAGCTTCGACAGATCGACCGCCTCGCCCATGCCGCAGCCGAGCGCCGACACGATGTCCTGCAGCTCCTTGTTCGCGAGCAGCTTCTGGCTGTTCGCCTGCTCCGCGTTGAGCACCTTGCCGCGCAGCGGGAGGATCGCCTGGGTGCGGCGATCGCGGCCCATCTTGGCCGAGCCGCCTGCGGAGTCACCTTCGACGATGAACAGCTCGCTCTCGTCCGGGTTCGTCGACGAGCAGTCGTGGAGCTTGCCCGGCAAGTTGAGCCGGTGGCTGACCGCGGTCTTGCGCGAGACCTGCTGAGCCGCCGCTCGCGAGGCCTCTCTCGCGCGCGCCGCGATGATCGTGCGCCCGACCACCGCATGCGCCCAGTTCGGGTTCGCGTTGAGAAAGTTCTCCAGCGCGGGCCGCACGATCGCCTCGACCTGCCCCGAGACCTCGGGGTTGTTGAGGCGGTTCTTGGTCTGCGACTGGAACTGCGGGTCGTGCACGTACGTCGATAGCACCGCGACCACACCCTCGCGGATGTCCTCGGCGGTCAGCGTCACGCCCTTGGGATCGAGCTTGTGCGTCGAGATGTAGTTGCGGATCGCCTTCACGATCGCCGAGCGCAGGCCGGCATCGTGCGTGCCGCCGTCGGGCGTGGGCACCGAGTTCACGTACGTCTTGATCTGATCGTCCGTCGACTCGGTCCACTGCAGCGCGAGCTCGACACCGAGCCGCGCATCCTTGTCCTGCTTCTCCATGTAGAACGGCGTGCCGTTCGACGGGACCGGCAGCTTGCCGCGATCGGAGACCAGCTTCGGCAAGTACTCGGCGATGCCCTGTGGATGCAGGAACGTCGTCGTCGCCTTCGGCGACTTGGTCTCGTCCGTGAACACGATCTCCAGCCCGGCATGCAGATACGCCTTGGCCTCGAGCCGCTCCACGATCGCCTCGGGGTCGAAGTGCAGCTTGCCGCCGAACACCTCGTCGTCGGGACGGAACGTCACCGTCGTGCCCGAGCCGCGCGCCCCGCCCAGGTTCTTGAGCTTGCTCTTGGTCTCGCCGCGCGCGAACCGCATCTCGTGCCGCTCGCCGTCGATCTTGACCTGCACGATCAGCTCGCTCGACAGCGCGTTGACCACCGCCGCGCCGACGCCGTGCAGACCGCCGGACACCGCGTAGCTCTTGCCGCGCTCGAACTTTCCGCCGGAGTGCAGCGTCGAGAAGATCACCTCGAGGGCAGGCTTCTTCTGGTTCTTCATGATGCCGATGGGGATGCCGCGGCCGTTGTCCTCGACCGTCGCGCTCTTGCCATCCTTGTGCAGCGTGACCTCGACCTTGGTCGCGTGCTTGTTGATCACCTCGTCGATCGAGTTGTCGACGACCTCCCACAGGAGGTGGTGATAGCCATCCTTGCCGGTGCCGCCGATGTACATGCCCGGCCGCTTGCGGACCGGCTCGAGTCCCTCGAGGACCTGGATGTCATCTGCGGTGTATTTCGCCTGCGCCATTAGTTAACTCCCTGGCCGCCCTCGGCGTTCGCGAGCGGCTGCACGATCACCGGCGTGGGGACCAGCTTGAACGTCACGCGCTTCATGACCTGGTGGCCCTTGCCACCGCGCGACGATACTTCCTTCGGATCGGCGTGCAGCTCGATCTGCTTGCCGCTCTTCTCGCTCTCGATCGTCAAGGTGTCGGCCTTGCGACCCGCGATGAATCCGATCACCACGTCGTCGTCGGTGGTCTTGATCACCGTGACGCCGCGGCCGGGCCCCTCGAGCCTCGAGATCTCGTCGGCCTTGCAGTGCAGCACGTGGCCATCGCGCGTCGCCGCGACGACGACATCGCCGTCGTTGCACGCGACCACGCCGAGCACCTCATCGCCCTCGCCGGGCTTGGCGTAGCGCCGGCCGGCCTTCGTGGTGATCTCGGTGTGCGGCGCCATCGCGAACCGCAGGCCGTAGCCGTCGCGCGTCACCGCGAGCAGCGTCTCGGGCACCATCGCGCGCGGGTCGAGCGTCATCGCCGCGACGATCTTCTCGCCGTCGCCGAACTTGAAGTACTTCTGCGCCGGGTCGCCATAACCGGTCGTCGCCGCGATGTCGTTGATCTTGATGACGTACGCCGAGCCCTTGGACGTGAAGAAGATCACTTTCTCCTTCGTCGAGCCGGGCAGCACGTGCGCCACCGCGTCACCCTCGCGCGTGCGCGTCGAGCTCGGGTCCTTGAGCTCGCGCACGCGCTTGATCCAGCCGTCGCGCGTGACCACCACGTTCGCGTCCTCGTCGACGATGAACGCGTCGGCGTCGAACTCGACCTCCTCGCTCGCGCCGCCGGTCTTGGTCTTGCGCGGCGTGCCGAGCTCGAGCGAGACGCGGTTGAGGTCGTCCTTGATGACGCCCCACAGCTTGGTCTCGCTGCCGAGGATGGTCTTGATCTTCTTCGCCTCGGCCGCCTTCTCCTTCAGCTCGTCGCGGATCACGTTGATCTCGAGCTTCGCGAGCCGATACAGCTTGAGCTCGAGGATCGCGTCGGTCTGGATCTCGTCGAGCTTGAACCGCTTGATGATCTTCTGCGCGGCGTCGTCCTTGCCTTCGCTCGCGCGGATGATCTTGATGACCTCGTCGAGCGCGTCGAAGATCGTGACGTAGCCCTCGAGGATGTGGATGCGCTGCTCGAGCTTCTTCAGCTGATACTCGAACCGGCGCTGCGTGACGATCAGCCGGAAGTCGAGGAAGTGCTGCAGCACCTCCTTGATCCCCAGGCGGCGCGGCTGCGGCGGCGAGCCCTCGGGGGCGCCGCTGTCGAGGAACTCGGGCGGCACGAGGCACGTCATGTTGACGTGGAAGTTCGATTGCAGCGGCGTGTTCTTGTAGAGGTACGCCATCACCAGCTCGGGGTCGACGTCCTTCTTGATCTCGAGGACGATGCGGATGTCGGTCGTCGACTCGTCGCGTACGTCGAGCAGGTACGGCAGCTTCCGCGAGATGATGACCTCGGCGATCTTCTCGACCAGCGACGACTTCGTCATCGCGTACGGGATCGACGTGATCACGATGTCGGTGCCGCCGCGCTTCTTCTCCTCGAGCTTGTACTCGCCGCGCACGCGGATCGTGCCCTGGCCGGTCTCGTAGATCTGGCGGATCTCGACCTTGCTGTTGAGCAGCTGCCCGCCGGTCGGGAAGTCCGGACCGTTGATGTGGCTCATCAGCGTGACGTGCTTGATGTCGCGATCCTGTGCGAGCGCGATCAGCGCGTTCACCACCTCGCGCAGGTTGTGCGGCGGGATGTTGGTCGCCATGCCGACGGCGATGCCGGTCGAGCCGTTGACGAGCAGGTTCGGGAACCGCGCGGGCAGGACGACGGGCTCCTCGGTGGTGCCGTCGTAGTTGGCGCGCATGTCGACGGTGTCGAAGTCGAGCTCCGACAACAGCTCCATCGCGGGCGGCGCGAGGCGCGCCTCGGTGTACCGGTAGGCAGCGGCCTCGTCCCCATCGATCGAGCCGAAGTTGCCCGAGCCGTCGACGAGCGGCACGCGCAGCGCCCAGTCCTGGGCCATGCGCACCATCGCGTCGTAGACCGAGGTGTCGCCGTGCGGGTGATACCGACCGAGCACGCTACCGACCACCGTCGCGCTCTTGCGATGCTTCGCGTCCGGCCGCAGGTGGTTGTCGTGCAGCATCGCGTACAGGATCCGGCGCTGCACCGGCTTGAGGCCGTCGCGGACGTCGGGCAGCGCACGCGACGTGATGACGCTGAGCGCGTAGTTCAGATACCGGCGCCGGGCCTCGGCTTCGAGGGACGCATCGCTGTCACCGGGCGCGGCATCACCGCCACCCCCGCCGCCGGCCGCACCACCGCCACCGTCACCACCACTCTTGCTGGGCTTTTCGGGCTTCGACTTCTTTGCCATGTCTTCTTCCGGTATGGCCGTAGGGCCCGCCGCGACGGCACCTTGCCCCGATTGGGAGAAAAGTTCTAGCTGCTCTCTCGGCGGAAGGGTGCTCGCCATTTCCTGGTCCTGCGAGAAGGCCCGTGATAATGCTGGCCCTCCCCGACCCATGGTCACGAGGCGCCGCCCGAAGGGCAAAAAAAAATCCGCGTCACGCGCGTACGGCGGTCTCCCTTCGCTGGGCGGCGCCGATCTGCGCCCCGGCGCGCGCCGAGGCGGCCCCTGGGTCGCGCTCGTGCTCGGCGCGCTCGTCCTCGTGAACCTCTACGTGTTCGTCTGGGACAAGAAGACGTCCGTCAGCGCGATCAAGGAGCAGGCGAGCAAGGCCACGCCTGCCGCCGCCTTGCCCTCGCAGCCGCTCGTGGCACCGGCGCCCGCACCGTCGCGGGGCAGCGCCGCGATCACCGCGGCCGCGCCCGCACCGATCGCTCCGCCCGGAGTGATCGAAGGCAAGGTCGGCAAGTCCGATACGCTCGGGAGACTTCTCAAGAAGAGCGGCCTCTCGGCGGCCGAGACCGACGAGGTCATCCGCGCGCTGTCCGACATCCTCGACTTCAAGACGATCCGCGCGGGGCAGAGCTTCCGCATCGAGCGCGGCGCCGATGGCCGCGTGAAGCTGTTCGAGCTCGTGCTCAGCAAGGTGCAGACGGTGCGCGCGGAGCGCTTGCCGAGCGGCGAGCTCGAAGGCAAGGCCGACAACTCGCAGACGAAGATCGAGCTCAAGGCCATCGGCGGCCGCATCGACTCGTCGCTGTACGCGTCGCTCAAGGGCGCCGGCGAGAACGCCGCGCTCGTCGACTTCTTCGTCGACGTGTTCGCCTACGATCTCGACTTCTTCAACGACACCCATGACGGCGACACCTTCCGCGTCCTCGTCGAGAAGGAGCACACCACCGACGGTGCGTTCGTGCGTTATCGCCGGATCCTCGCGGCCGAGTACCAGGGCAAGGCCGGCACGTTCCGCACGTTCCGGTTCGGCGAGAGCTACTTCGACGCGGACGGCCAGTCGGCGGAGAAGACGTTCTTGAAGACGCCGCTCAAGTTCTCGCGCATCTCGTCGGGCTTCGATCGCAAGCGCATGCACCCCGTGCTGCACACCACGCGCGCGCACCTCGGCATCGACTACGCCGCCCCGACGGGGACGCCGGTGTGGGCCGCGGCCTCGGGGAAGATCGTCCACCGTGCGATGTCGGGTGGCGCCGGGAACCTCGTCATCATCCGCCACGACAACGGGCTCGAGTCCGCCTACATGCACCTCTCGAAGTTCGCCACGGGGCAGAAGGTGGGCGAGCGCGTCGCCGCCAAGACGGTGATCGGCTACGTCGGCACCACAGGGCTGTCGACGGGGCCACACCTCCATTTCGGGGTCCGCAAGAACGGCGTCTACGTCGATCCGAGCAAGCTGACCCCGATCCGCGGCCGCGGGATCGGAGGCAAGGACGCCAGCGCATTCAAGGCCGAGGTCGCCAGGCTCGAGGCCCAGCTGTCCGCGATCCGGATCGCAGCCTCGACCTGACTCCCGCCCCTCGGACGACGGTGGGGCACACGCGCGTGGACGCCCATGAGAGTCCGCCCCGGGGGCCCGGCCAGACGTGACAAACCTCCCTTGCCGATCCGGAGGTTCCTCGTCACACTCGCTATGTGGTCAAGCTCCTCGTCGGGATCCTCAAGGGCGCGGTCATCGGTGGTGCGCTCGGCTATGGCCTGATGTCGCTGTATTCGGCGGCCGGGTTCGAGGCCAACCCCTGGGTGACGTACGGCCTCATCGGAGCAGTCATCGGGCTGTTCGTCGGCAAACCGATCTGGGTGCTGATCCGCGACAAGAACTCCACCTCGGTCGTCGCGATCTTGAAGAGCGTGTTCGGCTTCGGCATCGGCTGCGGCCTCTACGCCTTGATCGCCAAGGCCTGGGGGCCCGAGCTCGCGATCTCGACCGTCCCCAACGTGTTCGCCTGGCCGCCCACGCTGGGTGGGTTGATCGGCGCGGTGTACGGCGGGTTCGTCGAGCTCGACGATGCGATCGGCGATGACAAGGTCGCCGAGGGCGGCGACAAGAAGCCGTCCCCCGCGAAGAAGACCAAGTAAGCGCGCGCCGCCCGCGGCGATGCGCGTGCGAAGCGCGGCAAACGCTCGAGCCGGAGGGGTTGAAGCTGTCGAGCACGGCGTGCGGCGGGCGGATCGAGAAGCTCTGAGCTGGCGCGTTCGACGCGGGGGCTGGCGCGAAAAAAGCCGGCTCCCGCGAC
Organism: Kofleriaceae bacterium; assembly: GCA_035539815.1. Lineage (GTDB taxonomy): Bacteria > Myxococcota_A > Polyangia > Haliangiales > Haliangiaceae > JABFXX01. The sequence goes on along the minus strand of DATLHR010000033.1, from coordinate 14,928 downwards.
GAAGAAATGAGTAGTCTCCGGCCGTGGTCCGCGCGGTCCTTGTCCTCGTCGCTCTCGTCGTCGCCGGCTGCGGTGATGACCCGGCCAACATCGATATCACCGTCGACAACACGCAGTGGGAACCGGCCCTGCGCGAGCTCGCGGCGCTGTCGAACTACAGCGGGCTGTCCGTCAACGGCGACCCCGGCGACGGCTTCAAGATCGTGGTCGCCGACGATCCCGCGATCCCGGCCGAGGGGTATCGGCTGAGCGTCGAGGGCGACACGATCAACGTCGCCGCGCACGACCTGCTCGGCGCGCAGTACGGCGTGTCCGCGGCGCTCGAGTCGCTGGGCTTCCGCTGGCGGCACCCGTACGAGCCCTACAACCCGCCCGTGCCCGCGATCGGCGACGTCGACGGCGAGGTGCACACGCCCGACATTCGCGTGCGCGGCCTGCAGCTCCACACGCTGCATCCGATCGAGGGCTACTTCGCGTTCTGGGAGCCCGGCGAGCGGTCGACGGACGAGGCGCACCGGATCATCGACTGGGTGGTGAAGAACCGCGGCAACTTCCTGCAGTGGGTGCCGCTCGACAACATCATGCAGCCCGACCAGCACGCGGCGTGGAAGCCGTTCACGCAGGAGCTGCTCGACTACGCGCACCTGCGCGGCATCCGCGTCGGCATCAACGTGCAGCTGTTCGGGCAGAGCAACCTGCAGAATGCGTTCGACCTCTCCGACAACAAGAACGGCACGGTGCCGATCGCCGACGAGATCAGCGCGCGCCTGCCGCTGATCACCGCGGACCTGCCGTTCGACGTCTACACGATCAGCTTCGGCGAGTTCTTCAACGCGGATCCGGATCAGTTCATCGGGTCGCTCAACGAGGCGCGCAACCAGCTCCGCACGTTCGCACCGAACGCCGAGATGCACGCGCTCATCCACGTCGGTGACGAGCAGCGCATCATGTATATGGGCGAGGAGCTCATCTACTACTTCCTCGTGAAGTTCGCCGACCCGTCGATCATCCCCGACGTCCACACGGTGATGTTCTACAACCTGTTCGAGGACGCCGGCGGCGCCTACCACCACGACGCCTTCGACGACCACCGCACCTTCCTCCAGCAGAAGATGTGCGCCGGCGAGCGCGTCGCGTACCAGCCGGAGACGGCGTACTGGGTCGCGTTCGACGACTCGGTGCCGCAGTACTACCCGCTGTACGTGCACAGCCGCCTGCACGACCTCCAGCAGCTGCAGATGCCCGAGGGGCCGTGCGGCACGCTCGACCAGCACTACCTGTTCTCGACGGGCTGGGAGTGGGGCTACTGGCTCAACGACTACACCGCGCTGCGCGCGAGCTACGACCTGGTGTCGGTGCCGGACGCGATCGCGGACGCGTTCGGCAAGGACCTCGGCCCGGCGGCGGCCGACGCGACCACGCGGCTCGCCGAGCTGCAGCGCGAGTACGTGCTCGGGCAGCGCCTGACCGGCTACCTCGTCGGGCGAGACTCCGTGATCGACCTCGGCCGTCAGCTCGACATCGTGTCGCAGCCGGATCGCGTGACCTTCGATCAACTCGTCGCGGGGCAAGGGCGCGCGGAGATCGAGACCATGCTCGGCAACATGCAGGCCTACGCCGATGGCCTGGACGCACTGGTCGACGAGATCGAGGGGCTCGGCCTGCCCGACTCGCGGTGGGGCCGCGAGCTCGAGGACGGCTTCGTGATCGATCGGCTGCGCGCGCACTTCGTGATCGCGACATGGAAGGCCACGCTCGCGCACGGCGACGGCGACGCGGCGGCGGCGCAGGCCCAGATCGAGCAAGCCGAGGACTACGCCGCGAGCGCGCAGAAGATCGTGAGCTCACGCCACGGCGACCTGCACGACAAGAACGGGGCTCGCTACCTCGAGAAGACCCAGAACTTCACGTTCTACCAGTTCGGCTATCTCCACTTTGCCAACAACCTCTGCTACTGGAACCGCGAGCTCGTGCAGGTCGAGGCGATCCTCGGCAACACGACCACGGCGCCCCCGAGCTGCTTCTTCTAAGCCGGGCTGGCCGGCCACTGCGCTAGCCACCGCTCGGCAAGCCCGCGGAATCCGAGGTGCCCCGCCGGGCATGCCCCGTGCTCATCAACCCGGCATGTCCCCGCGCGTCCGCATGTTCCTCGCAATCCACGTCGCGCTCGTGATGCTCGTGACGTTCGCAGCTCCTTAGAGCTCGACGTCGAGGAGGACGCCGAGCTGGTCGGCCGAACCGTCGTAGCGGCCGGGCGCGATGGGCGCGGTCCCTGCGCCGAACGGGTTGTCGAGCGAGAAGTCCTCGCCGCCGCGCTTCTGGATCGCCTGCGTGCGCGACCAACCGAGCGTGTAGGTGAAGCCGCCGCTGCTGCCCTCGATGCCGAGCGCGAACGTGTGGCCGTCGAGCGCGCCGAGCGTGGGCGATAGCCGGCGCTCGGTGGTGCCGCCGACGGTATACGCGTAGCCCGCGGTTCCCCACAGAAAGCCGGGGATCAGCTCGACGTCGACGGCCGCGCGCAGCGCGCCGTGCGTGCGCTGCGAGATCCGCGACGGGACGGCGGTGAGGTCCACGGTGACCGTCGAGGGATCGACGACGGTGATGCCGTCGACCATCCAGGTGGCCGTGCGCGCGGACTCCGGCGCGAGCCACAGATCCCCACCGACCTCGACGACGACGTGCTCGCCGAGGTAGCGCGCCGCGGCGCGGACGGCGACAGGGTGGCGGAACGCGATCTGCGCGCGTGGCGATCGCTCGCGCACGCTGGTGCCCCCGGTGCTGCCGGTCGCATCGACGTCGCCGTCGGCGATGGTGCGCGCGGTCCACGCGACGGAGGCCCCGAGCTCGAGCGGTTGATCGGGCGGCGCGAGCAGGATGCCGGCGGTCGCCGAGGGCACGACGTCGTCGGTGCCGGCGAGCGCGAGCTGCACGTCGCGTGACGGATCGCCGACCGGTGTGATCCCCGTGAAGCCCGCCCAGATCCGGCGCGTCTCGCGGACCTCGATGCGAGAGAGACCGAACGAGGCGCCGAGCGCGACCGCATCACCGAGCCGGCGCGCGATCGCGATCGTGGCGGTGTCACGGCGGACGGCGCCCGCGATGCCGGCGTAGCGATAGCCGAACAGCGCGCCCTGATCGCCGGGCCGCGGGACGTCCGTCGGATCGCGCAGTACGCGCTCGGTCACGCCGGCGGTCATCACGCCGGCGGCGAGGGTCCAGCCGGCGATCGACCCGGCGACGGCGGCGACGGGCAACAGCTGCGAGCCTGCCTGGTCGCGCGCGATCGGTGCGGCCGCGTCGTCGGACAGCCACTCGGTGGCGTCCTCGGCGAGCGCCACACCGACCTGCATGCGCGTCGTATCGCGGCGCGCGAGCGCGGCGGGGTTGAGCAGCAGCGCGCCCGCACCATCGTCGCTGACCGTCCCTGCACCGGCGCGCCCGATCGCGCGCGGCGAGCCGCCCACGATCGCGAGGCCGCCTGCCTGCGCCGGGGCCGCGGCGACGAGCACGAGCATCACCACGCACGCGCGGCGCACGCCGCGACTGTACGGCATCACCCGTGTGAGCGGGTCGCAGCAGCCCGCCGATCGCTGCCAACCGATCACGCGTAGGCTCCTCGGGATGCACCGCCGTGATCTGCTTCACGCGATCGGCCTCGCCGCGGCCTCGTTACCGCTGGTCGCGTGTGGCTCGAACGAGGGCGCCCAGCCCGACGCCCCGCCCGACCAGCCGCGCCCGGATGCGGCGTGCCCGGCGACGGCATGGGCCACCGGCGGCACCGCCGCGATGACCGCGCAAGCGTCGTACCCGGACCCGTTCGCGGGCGGCCTCGCGACCTGCCCGCTCCGGCTGTGCCAGACCACCGCCGGCCCGTGCACCGCGCCGACGACGGAGCGCCGCGACGTCAGCGAGGGCAACCCCGGGCTGCCGGTGCGCCTCGCTCTCAAGCTCGTGCGCGACGACACCTGCGAGCCGATCGAAGGCGCCGTCGTCGAGACCTGGCACACGCACGCGAAGGGCGTGTACTCGGGTCAGACGCCATCACCGGGGTTCTGCAGCGGCGGCGATGCCGAGGCGCTGACGAAGGGCTACTTCCGCGGCACGCAGACCTCGGACGCCGACGGCGTGGTCGCGTTCGACACATGCTTCCCCGGCTGGTACCCGGGCCGCGCGATCCACATCCACTTCAGCGTGCGGATCGGCGCCGACGTGTACCTCGTGTCGCAGCTGTTCTTCGCGCAGCCGCTGATCGACGAGATCTTCGACTGCCACCCGGACTACGTGGCCTACGGCGCGCCCGACACCTCGAACGCGGCCGACGGCATCGTGCGCAGCGGCGACCTCGCGCCCTATCTCGTCGACACCGCGCGGATGTCTGATGGAGCGATGCTCGCGTCGAAGGTCATCACGATCCGCACTGCCGTCGACGTGAACTGCATCGCGTGAGGTGAAGCTGGCTACACGCAGCCGCAGCACTTCGCGCGCGACTTGGTGCAGCTCTCGGTGCCGCGCGCGCACTTCTCGTTCGCGTACGCGTCATTGCCGAGGTCGTCCGCGATCTCGCAGATCCGCTTCGCGTTGGTGCAGATCGAGTCGGAGAACTTGCACGAGCTCTGGCACAGCTCGCTCGGCGCCGGCTTGCAGGTCGGGTCGCTCGACGGCGGCGTGAGGCCGGTCGACATCTGCTCCGCCGTCGGACCGGGGCAGCCGCCCATGGCGCACGCGGGCGGCTCGGAGGTCGCGAGCCCGAGCTGGCCGAGCTGCTGCTCGATCTCGCGATCGAGGCGCTCGAGCTCCTCTCGCTCGGGCGACTGCATGCCCGATGGCGACGCGGCCGCGGGCATGGTCGCCGGCGCCATGGCGGCCTTCTTCGCCCCGCCGCACGCGACGACGATCGCGCAGGCGGCGCCGAGCAAGAGGCCCGCGAGCACCCTCACGGAGCGGCCTCCAGCGCCTTGGTCGAGCACTCGCAGCACCGCTGCTGCGACTCGATGCACGACGCCTTCGCGCTCGCGCACTTCTGCTGCGCGAAGTCGTCGTCCTTGCCGAGCTCGTCGGCGATGCCGCAGATCGCCTCCGCATTGTCGCAGATCGCATCGCCGAGGCTGCACACGTCATCGCACGCGCGCGGCTTCGCGACCGGGCACGCCTTGATGCCCTCGCGCACGCTCTTGCCCTGCACGTACGACATCGCCTGCGGCGCGGGATCGAGCCCCATCGCGGCGTCCCGCCGCCAGCCGCGGATCTGCGTCCACAGCGCGGCGATCTCGTTGTGCTTCGCGATCTTCTTCTCGAGCCAGGGCCCGTTCCCCGGTCGCGCGCAGGAGACGATCGATGCGATCGCGCCGCCGAGCACGAGCCCGGCGGCGATGCCCGCGCCTCTCACTTCTCCTCCATCAGCTGCTTCTGCAGCCGCTCGTTGATCGCGATCGACTTGTCGTACGACGCGATCGCGAGGCGCTTCTCTTCTTTCGCCGCCTCGCCCTCGAGCTGCGCCGCGCGCGCCTGGTGGATCTCGCCCTGCACCGAGTAGAGGTTGGCGACAAAGAAGCTCTCGCGCTGGCTCGACGCGATGCCCTCGGCGACGGTCCTCATCGCTTCCTCGAGCTGGCCCTGGCCGACGAGCAGCTTGGCCAGCAGCGCGCGTGCATCGAGGCGAACGTCATCGGCCTCGGGCGCGCCCTTGGGAAACTGCAGCGACAGGATCTGGCGCACCGAGGCGGTCGCAGCGACGAGGTTGCCATCGCTCATGTAGACCTTGGCCTTGCGGTGAAAATTCTTCGCCTGGAGGAGCGAGATCATGAGGTTCTCGTCGATCACGTCGCTCGGCTCGGCGAGCCGCGTCGCCGGCGCCGGCGAGGGCTCGCGGTCGGTGCACCCGATCCACGTGACAGCGAGCACGGCCGTCATCACGACCGCCGGCAAGGCGAACCATCGGGTCTTCATCGCGTGCCTCCCCGAGATAGCCGCCGCTCGCGATAGCCATCGAGCCGGTCGGCGAAGATGTAGTCGATGCGCGCGCTCGCCTGATCCGCGGCCTCGCGCGCGATGGGACCGATCAGCGGATCCGCCGGACGCGACGTCCAGGTCGTCGGCGTCTTGGTGACCGCGCCGACCTCGGGCGCCCGTGAGGCCGACTTCGGTACGCGCAGCGCCAGCAGCGCCACCGCGGCGGCGGCGATGGCCATGCTCGCGCCGGCGATCGCCCACGGCGCCCACCGCGCACGGCGCGCCTGCGAGATCGGGGTCACGCCGCCCGCCGCGGCACCCTCGCCCACGGCCTGGCGCAGCGCGTCCTCGACGATCGAGCGCTGCTTGCTCGCCGATAGCTCGACCGCACCATGCGAGGCGCGGATCACCGTCGCGACCTCGAGCAAGGCGCGGTCGTCGGCCGACATCGCGGCGGGCGGACGCCCGACGAGGGCCTTGTCGACGAGGTCGGCGAACGTCTTCGCATGTGCGCGCTCGGCGGCCGTCGGCTCGTCGTCGGGGGCGGGCACGGGACCGGTCAAGATGTCGTCGTCGTGGGCCATCACGAATCTCCCTGGTCGATCGACCTGCTCGTCGGCGCGACCGCATCCTGCGCGCGTTCGCCAAAGTGCTTGCGAAACGCACGCACAGCACGAAAAAGTAGGACGTCAAACGTTCCGATCGAGACTCCCAGTCGCTTGGCGCACTCTTCGCGCGACAGCTCCTGGACCAGGCGGAGCTCGATCGCGGTGCGATAGCGATCTTGCAGCTCGTTCATCGTCTCGTCGATGCGAAGTTTGTGCACACGCCGCTCCTGGTCGGCCATCAGCTGCGCGTCGGCGTGGGTGTCGGGATCGGTCTCGACCGCGACCTCGTGCACCATCGCATCGGCGAGCCGGCGCGAGCGCTTGGACTGTCGATGCACGTCGTAGACCTTGTTGATCGCGATCTGCCGTAGCCACGGATAGATCGACTTGCCCTGCCACGTGAACCGCTTGATCTTCTCGACCGCGGTCGCGAGCGTGTCGCGCAGCACCTCCTCCGCGGACACGGCGTCGCCGAGGCGCGGCAGGATCACCGTGCCGTACAGCGGCTGCGCATAGCTTTCGAGGATGGGTCGCATGGCGTCGAGGTTGCCCCGTTGGGCCTCCTCGACCAGCCGTTGCTCTTCCTCGAGCTCGACGTGTGTGGCGGGTTCGGAGGCCACGGACACCTACTCAACGCCCCGTAATGCCCGCAGCTTACAGGTCCCGTGCGGGGCGTGGGGGGCGGGTGCCATCGTAGCGGACCTCGACCAGCTCGAGCCCGTGCGCCGGGGCCGTGATCCCCGCGCGGGTCCGGTCAAGGGACGCAAGGATCTCCGCAACTTGCGCCGGCTCCCGGTACCCGCGGCCGACCTCGGTCAGGGTCCCGACCAGGATGCGAACCATGTTCCGCAGGAACGCATTACCTCGGACATCCACGTAGAGGACGTCGTCCGGGGCGGCCGTGAGGTCGATCGCATCGATCCGCCGGACGGTGGTCATGGCCGTGCACCCCGCGGCGCGGAAGGCGGCAAAGTCGTGCTCGCCGATCAGCGCGCGGGAGGCGGCGTACATGTGTTCGACATCCAGCGGCTCGGGGTGGTGCCACGCGCGGGTGCGCCAGCGCGGCGAGCGGTCCGCGGACCGGTAGATCGTGTAGCGGTAGTGCTTGCCGGTCGCGCTGTGCCGGGGGTGAAAGTCCGCCGCGACCTCCTCGGCGCTGCGCACCGCGATCGACAGCGGCAGCAGCGAGTTCAGCCCGCGGCGGATGCCGTGCAGCGGGATCGGGCGCTCGGTCTGGAACGCCACGACCTGCCCGCGCGCGTGCACACCGGCGTCGGTGCGAGATGCGCCCGCGACGCGGACGTCGGGCGTCGCGAGCAACTTGGAGAGCGCCTCTTCGAGGTGCTGCTGCACCGTCGGCCCGTTCGCCTGGCGCTGCCAGCCGCACAGATCGCTGCCGTCGTACTCGACGACGAGCCGGATCTTGCGCAGCGAAGCGGAGCAACTTGCGGAGTCCGGCACGGCGCAACTGTTAGCACGCCCGCGCTATTCGAGGATGCGACGAGCGCGAAGCGAACCGTCGTGGTCCATCGTGCGCGCACGGGGCGCAAGAGCTCGGGGGCTTAGAAGCCCCACTCGACGCCGAGCGTGAGCATGTGCTGCGGCTCGGCGAGCAAGGCCGCGTCGTAGCGCAGGTAGCCCGAGAGCGCTGGCTGCGCTGGGAGGTGGCCGCGCAGCACGAGCGCGCCCGCGGCGCCGGTGTCGTCGCCGATCGCGAGACCTGCGCCGAGCGAGAGCTCGAGCCAGCGCGCGATGCCGCGGCGCGTGTAGTCGAGGAGGAACCGGCCCTGCGCCTCGGAGCCATCGACCAGCCACAGCCCGGCCTGGAGGCCGAGGAGGTTCGCGCGGCGGCCCAGCGCGATGCGCCCCGTCAGTGCGGCCGCCGAAGAGGTGCGGCCGTCCTCGATCGCGAGGCCACCACCGAGCGAGAGCGAGAGCTGATAGCCGCGGCGGCGCTGGCGACCCTCGCCGCGTACGACCATGGCCTCGCCGTCCTGCTCGTCCGCGACGCCATCGGCGTCGAAGTCGGCGGCGGCCACGTTCGTCGCGACGGGCTCGTTCGCCGGGGCCTCCCTGAGGTCTTCGATGGACTGCGTGATCGGGCTCTCCTTGTCCGCGACATCGTCCGCGACATCGGACCTCCGCGACGGCTTCGCGTCGGCGGGCGGCGCGGCCTCGGGCGCAGGCCCCGCTGCGATCGGCGACGTGCGGGCCGGGGTGCGCCCACCCGGGTCATTCGCGTTGTCATCGCGCTCGCGCGGTGGCGTCGGCTGCACGGGTGCCGGCGCCGCCGGCTTGGCCGCGACAGGGCGAGAGGCCGGCGCACCGCTGGCCTTGCCCTTGTTCATCGTCGTGGTGGTCTTTGGTGCTGGCGGCGGCGGCGGCGGCGTCTCCAGCTTCGAGAGCAGCTCGCCGCCGGCGGGCGACGTCTCCTCGCGCACCGCTCCCCAGTGCATGCCCGCGGGCACGGCGACCGGCACCGCGACCGAGCGCTTGACGCCGCCCTCGACGACGACGTCGGAGCCGATCGCGACGAGCGACGTGTACGGCGACACGAGCCCGAACGCGAGTGCGTGCTTGGTGACGGCGCGCGCGTCCTCGTTGCCGACGAGCAGATCGTCGAGCTTCGTGCGTCCCCACCGCCGCGCGAGCGGGCCCATCGCCGACACCGCGCCGTCCAGGGCGCGCGGCGCCGCGAGCGTCTCGATCGCGAACAGGTCGCCGCGCGCGCGTGCGTTCGCGGCGCGCGCTTGTTTCACGCGCGCGAGCACGAGCATCGCCTGACCGGCGCCGAGCCGCGGCAGCACCGCGGGCACGACGTCACTCGCCGCGAGCGTGCCCCAGTTGACCGCGAGCGGGGCTGGTGGGCTCGCGGTGTCGGCGAGGGTGGAGCGCGCGATCGCGCCGAGGTCATCCGACGGCAACGCGAACCGGATCGTGCCGCCGGTGACCGCGGCGAGCTGCACGAGCAGGCCGCGCGCGGGGGCGGCACCGACGGCGATGACGTGGATCGGCACGCCGAGCTTGCGCGCCGCCGCGAGCACAGCTTTGTCGTCGGCGACCAGGCCGTCGCTGATCAGCAGCATCGGCGCGCCGTCGGGCTTGGCGCCCTGCAGCACGCGCGTGAGGTCGAACGGGCCCGCGTTGTTCGCCGCACCTTCGATCGCACGCAGCGCATCCGCCGGCGCCGACCACGCGACGCGATCGCTGCCGGTCACCGCGAGGCGATCCGCGCTCGTCATCGCGCCCGCGAGCGCGCGCACGACGGGCAGCCCGACCGCCGACGCGTCGCCCCGCATCGTCGCCGCACGGTCCAGCACGAGCACGAGCCGGACCGGCTTCGTGCGCGCAGGTGCGGCCGGCGCCTCGACGACCACCGCCGCGTAGCCGCCGTCGGCGCTCTGCTCCGCCCACCCGGTGGCGCCGGTCGTCGAGCGCCAGCGGATCACGGCGTCGTGATCCGTCCTCGCATCCGTGAACGTGGCGCGCGCGCCCGCGACCGAGAGCTCGTGCGTCGGGCTCGTCACCTCGCGCACGGCCTCGGCGAACTCGATCGCCACCGTCGTCGCGCCGCCGCCGCCGGGCGACGGCGGCGGCGTCACGCGCGACGCATCGGGGACGCGATCGGTATCCGGCGCGCGCCCGCTGCCCGTGGTCGGCCGCCCGTTCACCGTGCCCGGCACGTAGCGCGGCGCGACCACCATCGGCAGCACGAGCGACCACGTCCCATCGGCGTAGCGCGCGAGCGTGTCGTAGCGCAGCGTGATCTCGACGGTGCCTTTCGGCGGCACCGCGGCCACCGTCTGCGTGAACACGTCGGGCCGCTCCTGATCGAGCACCGCGGCCGCGACGCCCGCCCGCACCGCTGCTTCGTACCGCTGCTGCGCGGCCTCGCGCGGCTCGATCGCGGCGCGGATCGTGCGCGTGCCCTGCTTGATCGACATCGCCGACACCGCCGCGTCGTAGGGCAGCGGGAAGATGTAGGTGGCTTCGGTCGCGCGGTCGGAGCGGTTCACGAACCGCTGCGTCACCACGGTCTCGACGAGGGGACCGCGGACGGTGACCTCGATCCGGCTGTCGACCATCGGCAGCGGCGCGGCCGGCGTGGCCACGGGGTAGAGCCCCATCGAGCGCGTCGAGCTGGCCTCGGCCGGCGCGGCTCCAAGGGCCATCGCAGCAGCGAGCGCGACGACGACGAGGACCGGCCGGACCATGACCTCACGATACACGCACCGCCGGCCCGATCGATCTATCGAGGGCGATCAGGGGACCGGCTGCTGCGCGAGCAGCTTGGCCTTGTCGTAGCCGGCGCCGTTCACGAACGTGATCGTCGTGACGTAGTCCATCGTACGCGTCGCGGTGGGGCCCATCGCCTGCACGAGGTACGCGGTCGGCGAGTAGTTCGGCGGCACCTGCGCGTCCAGCGCGCTCGCGCCCTCGGCGACCGCGGCGATCGGCGCACCGGCGGCGCGCGCGCCGAAGATCTGCGACAGCGGTCCCATCATCGGCGCGACCTGCTCGGACACCGCGCGGTGGCCCGACGACAGCTTCGCGGCGTCACCCTCGGCGAAGATCTGGCCGACGGCGTCCGCGCGCTTCTCCGCAGGCAGCTGCAGCAGCGAGAGCAGCGGCCCATCCGCGAGTCCGACCTCGCCGTCCGCCGCGGCGGTGAGCGGCATCGGCGCGAACACGTCATCGACGCACGACGCGCCCTCCGGGCCGGCCGCGCGGATCTCCGCTTCCGTACAGGCCGAGAGTGCGAGCATGTGCCAGGCGAACTCCGAGCAGAACATCGGCTGCTTCGTGGTGGTGTCGAGCTCGAGGATGATCTTGCCGAGCGCGGTCACCGTCTGGCGCGGCGTCTTGCCCGCGCTGACGAACGCGGGGACGAGGTAGTCCGACTGGAACTTGATCTGTGCGCGCTCTCCGTTGATGCGGCCGAGGTTGGACTTCAGCTCGCCGACCCACTCGCGGAGCTGCACGCGTCGCTCGTCGGAGATCCGCGGGCGGATCACGTGCAGCGCGTCGGTGCCGGCATCGTCGGTGCCGTTGCCTGCATAGTGCGGGGCGTCGAACTGCCCGACGTACTGTGAGTCGAGCGGGCTATCGACGTTGAACGCCGCGCCTCCCGACGTGTAGACGAGGCCGGCGTGCGTGCTGCCCATCTGGATGTGCGGGTACGCCATCGTGCCGGCGAGCTCCGGGCGGAACGTGAGCACGATGTCGCCGTCCTTGAGCACGCCCGCCGCGGCGAGCTTCTGCGCCATCTCGCGGCGCGCGGTCTTGCGTGCGGCCACGCCGACGCCCTGCTTCACGGCGATCACGCGGAGGCCGACCTCGTCCCCTTCGACCGACTTGTTCCACAGCGTCGGATACGGGTAGCGCGGACGGTCGAGCGGCGTCTCGACCGCGGTCTTGGGCACGGAGAAGTAGAACGGCGCGTCGAACAGGCGCTCCGGGCTGGTGCTGGTGATGCCGTCGCCCTTGCCTGCTCCATCGGGATCGAGCTGGTCGGGCGCCTCGTCCTCCTCGGTCGCGCAGCCCAGGCCGGCGAGCTGACCGAACACCAGGAGGGACGCGAACAGCGTGCTGCGCATCGAGGAGGGCTTCATGCCGTCACCCGATCGCAACCGTCGGGCCACTCGCGAGCGGCCCCAACCCCGCGATTTCACGTGGAGGTGGCAGCTACAGTTGCTAGCTGCTGCGGTGGTTGGCGGGGTCGGCCAACCTGACCGGCGCGGCCGGTCGCGTCAGCGGACCTCGATGGTCGTCATCATGCCGGCCTCGGCGTGCTCGAGGATGTGGCAGTGCAGCATCCACGTGCCGGCGTCGGTCGGCACCACGCCGACGTCGATCTGCTCGCGCGGATGCACGAGCACGGTGTCGCGAAAGAACGGCTCGTCGACCCGCACCCCGTCCCGCGCGAGCAGCCGGAAGAACATGCCGTGCGTGTGGATCGGGTGGATGCGCGGCGACTCGTTGGTGAACCGCAGCCGCGCGAACCCGCCGCGAGGGAGCGCGACGCTCGGCTCGTGATGATGGTGGTCCGCGCTCATCGCGACACCATCGATCGTCCAGGCGATGCCGAACGGACCGCCGGCCTGCGAGCTCAGCCGGAAGTCGTGCGCGGCGGGCGCCGAGAGGCCCTCGGACCACACGGGCACACGCCCCGTCGGGGTGGCGAACGCCGGGGTGTCGACGAGGGGACCGTCGACCACGATGGTCGCCAGCCGGGTGGGACGCCGTTCGCTGAAGCGATCCCAGACCTCGAGCGGCGCGCCGACGCTGCGGTCGAACGCGAGCTCGATGTCGAGGCGATTGCCGGGCGCGAGCTCGAACCCACGCGCGGCGATCGGGGCGCGCAGGTAGAGCCCGTCGACGGCGATGATCTTCGCGTCGAGCTCGCCGAAGTCGGGCACGAACACGCGCCCGTTCGCCGAGTTGAGGAGGCGCAGCCGCACGCGCTCGCCGGGCTGCACGCGAAGCTCGGTCGGCGTACGGCCGTTGATCGTGATCGCGTTGCCCCAGCGGCCGTCCATCGCGAGGTCGTGACGCGTGTTGAACTGCGGCGCGATCTGCCCGGTCCTGTCGAGCAGCCAGTCATCGAGCACCCAGACCACGTCGCGCGAGTACGGCAGCGGCTGCGCATCCTCGACGATCAGCACGCCGTACAGCCCGCGCTCCACCTGCTCGCTCGCGCGCACGTGCGGATGGAACCAGAACGTGCCCGCGTCCTTGGGCGTGAACTCGTAGACGAACGTCCCGCCCGGCGGCACCGGGGGCTGCGTCACGCCGGGGACGCCGTCCATCGCGTTCGGCAGGCGCACCCCGTGCCAGTGGATCGTCGTGGGCTGCGGCAGGCGGTTCTCGAACGTCACGCGCAGCGTCTCGCCGAGCCGCACCCGCAGCGTGGGGCCCGGCACCTGCCCGTTGTACGCCCACACCTGCAGGCGCTTCCCGTCGACGAGCACGAGCTCGGTCGGCGCCGCGACGATCGAGAATTCTCGCAGCGTCCCCGTCGGCGCCTCGTGCTCCGGGTAGGCCCCCGCGAACTCGGCGACGAGGCGCTCCTCGCGAGAGGTCGAGGCGGCGCCGCGACACGCCATCACGGCGAACACGGCGAGCAGGTACCACCTCACGCGCCTCTTCTACCGCAGGTCAGCGCGCGTCGCCGTCCGGGGCGCACGTCGAAACGCCGGCGCCGCTGATCGTGTACGGCTGGTGCTCGAGGATCTTGCGCGTCGCGCCGGTCGCGCGATCGATCGTGTGGACGGTCGAGTTCGGCAGGTAGTCGTCGCCTTCGTAGGTCAAGAACACGTAGAACACGCCGGCCCACTGCGCGAACGCATAGCCGAGGATCGGCGCGCCGGCGGGAGACGTGGTGAGCGCCCAGCGCTGGCCGAGCGCGGCCCCGCTGGCACGATCGATCTCCTGGACGAACGATCGCCCCCCGTCATCCACCGGGAAGAACCCGAACAGCTTGGCCTCGGCCGTTCCCGTGAGCTCGGGGTTGTGGCCCGTCGTCGCGGCGATGGTGCCGGCGCGGTGGTGCCGCAGGTCATCGGTGCCGGGATTCATGAAGGCGAGCGTGTTCGCGCCGTCCCGCGGCGAGAGGAACAGCTTCTCGGTGCGGCCCTTCGCCTCGTCGGTGACGAAGCCCATGCCGAAGCTCGTGCGGGCCGGATCGGGCACGTACGACGTGGACTCGCACGCGCCGTCCTCGATCGACACTCGATAGACCTTGCCGTTCGAGTAGCGCACCCACGCGAAGCCGTGCCGATCGACGGCCATCGACGTCGGGTGCGCGACCGGATCGCAGGTGAGCGTCGCGATCCGTGCGAACGGATCGCCCGGCAGCTTGCGCGGGTCGAACGACAACAGCTCGCGCTGATCATCGACGAGATAGATCAGCTCGAAGGCGTCGGACTCGCACGAGGCGATGCACTTGCCGTGCTTGCAGCCCTCCTCGCACAAGCGAATGCCGCGACCGACCACCCCTTCGGGCTCGCACTCGACCACCTCGTTTCCCACGCACACGCGCGGCTGCCTCGGATCGCACTTCTCCGCCGGGACGGCAGGGATCGGAGGGACCGTGCAGTACGGCTGCGACTCGGGACACTCGCTCGCTGCGGTCCGCTTGCAGGCGACCGCCGCGAACACCGCGATGACGAGAAGAGCGCGCACGTGCATCACACCCGACAACGCGCCGATAGACGCGGTTTCGTCCGTAGCATTCACTGACATGGTCTCGAACGCGCGATGCGAATCGCGTTCTCCGGCCCCCACCGGGGGGAACGTCGACGCTCCTCGATTTCACGCAACAACTCCGGTTCAGCCTCGTCTCCCTCATGGAGTGGAACGCTCGACGAGC
>DATLHR010000032.1:0-2229 GCA_035539815.1 Kofleriaceae bacterium | reverse complement strand
CCGATTCACGGACTCGACGATGCGCGACGCGCGTTCCCCGACGCGCTCATGGTGATCGGCATCGGCTCCTCGAGGGCGCGCGAAGCGCTCGCCACTCGCGCGGCGGAGGCAGGGTTCGGCTTCGCGACGCTGGTGCATCCGAGAGTCGAGCGCTCGGCCAGCGCACGCATCGGCGAAGGCTCGATCGTCTGTGCCGGCTGCATCATCAGCGTCGACGTCGCGATCGGTCGCCACGTTCACCTGAACCTCGGCTGCTCGATCTCGCACGACGTGGTCATCGAGGACTTCGCGACGCTCGCACCCCGCGTCACCCTCGCCGGCCGAGTGCGCGTCGGACGCGGCGCATGGCTGGGTGTCGGCGCAACGGTTTCCAACGGAACCGAAGCCGCACCCATGTCGATCGGCGCAAACGCGATCGTCGGCGCCGGCGCCTGCGTCATACGAAACGTCGCCGAAGCGACAACGGTCGCAGGCGTCCCAGCAAAAGCACTCGACAACCAGCACTGACCCAAAGCAGGACGCCCAACGCCCCGCGCCTCGTGACATCCAACATCTGACCTCTAACATCCAACACCCATGTGCGGCATCGTCGGCATCATCCGCTGGGGCACGCTCCCGGTCAGCGCTGGAGAGATCCAGCGAATGACCGATGCGGTCGCGCATCGCGGACCCGACGGTCAGGGCACGCTCGTGCGTGACGGCGTCGCGCTCGGACATCGTCGCCTCGCGATCATCGACCTCGAGGCCGGGGCGCAGCCGCTGTCGAACGAGGACGGAACGATCTGGGTCACGTACAACGGCGAGATCTATAACTTCCGCGACCTCGCACGCGAGCTCACTGCGCTGGGTCACGTCTTCCGCACTCATTGCGACACCGAGGTCATCGTTCACGCCTACGAGGAGTGGGGCGATGACTGCGTCCGGCGCTTTCGCGGGATGTTCGCGTTCGCTGTCGCGGACTTCCGGCGTCGCCGCGTCCTGCTCGCGCGCGATCACTTCGGCATCAAGCCCCTGTACTACCGCGTCGGCTCGGACTACCTTGCCTTCGCCTCCGAGCTCTCCGCGCTTCGAGCCGTCGACGACGCGCCGCCGGTCGGATGCCTGCAGTCGATCGATTACTACCTGCGCTTTTCCTACGACCCGACGCCGGGCACGATCTACCGGGACACGCTGAAACTGTCGCCGGCGCATACGATGGTCGTCGACTTCGACGGGCGCCGTTCGGAGCCCGCTCGCTACTGGGACCTCTCGTTCTCGCCGCGCGAGGGGCTCGACGACGCGGAGTGGGAGGAGCGTGCCATCGAGGTCTTTCGCGAGTCGGTCGAGGCGCACCTCGTCTCCGACGTGCCGTTCGGCGTGTTTCTCTCCGGCGGCATCGACTCGACGCTCGTCGCCGGCGAGATGAGTCGCATCCTCGACCGCCGCGTGCGCGCCTTCGGGATCGGCTTCAATGAGGAGCGCTTCTCGGAAATGCAGTACGCGCGCACGGCGGCCGACCGCTACGGCATCGACCTCGTGACCGAGGTCGTCGACGAGTCCGCGGCGATCGACATCATTCCCGATCTCATCGCACACTACGGCCAGCCGTTCGGCGACAGCTCGGCGATCCCGACGTGGTTCGTGTCGCGGTTGGCGCGTCGCGACGTGCCGATGGTGCTCTCCGGCGACGGCGGCGACGAGGCGTTCGGCGGTTATCATTCCTACGTGCAGTGGCTCGAGAGCGCGACGATCGGCGGATCGCTCAGGCGCTACGCGCCGACGAAGCAGGCCTCGATGGCCGCGTCCGCGCGCGCGCTCGTGCGGGCGACGAAGCGGTATCTCGAGAATGCCGGCAGCTATCGCGTCGACGAGTGGCAGCGACAGATCACGCTGATCGGCGGGCGGGGCCGCGACGATCTCTGGCGGGCGGAGCATCGCGAGAGCGCGGTTGGAGCCGACCGCGCCTACGCCGGCTCACTTGAGAAGGCCGAGTCGTTCGACCGACTCGCCTACGCGCAGTACCTCGACTTCAAGACCTACCTGCCGAACGACATCCTGACGAAGGTCGACGTCGCGAGCATGTACCACGGTCTCGAGGTTCGCACGCCGCTGATCGATCTGCGGGTCGTCGAGCTGGCCGCGTCGCTGCCGATGAGGCAGCGCGTCCGGCGCAACGGCGACGGCGGACTCGTCGCGAAGTCGCTGCCGAAGCGCGTGCTCGAGCGCACGTTCGGTCGCGAGTTCACGCAC
>DATLHR010000031.1:0-2656 GCA_035539815.1 Kofleriaceae bacterium | reverse complement strand
AGTGCCTCGCGGTCCCGCTGCGACATCACGCGACCTCCCGTGCATCGCCCTCGGTGCCGTAGTCCTCGCGAGGCGCACACGACTCCATCGTCGGCAGTCGCGGCGGCGTCAGAAACTGACGCAGACTCTCGTCGAGCAGCGCCTCGAGCTGCGCCTTCGACATGACCACGGTCTCTTCTTCGAACGCCGCGATCAGTGCCTCGACATCGACTTCGTCGGTGATGCGCTCGTCGTCCATCGACAACTCGCACACCGCGCCCGCGCCGTGCTCTGCGCACCACGCGAGGAACGCGTCGTCATTCGTGATGAGGCCGCCCGACCCGATGCTCGACTGTCTCATCTGCCGCCCTCCTACGCCGCTGAACATGACGCACGTCTTGCCGGTCGTCAAGGCGTCTGGCGAGACAGGATTGCTGGTACGTGAGTTAGCTCACGCTTCGACGAGACGCTGTCAGTAACCGGCGCGTTACAACGTCTGAGCAAGGGGGTGAAACTTGCCGTTGTCTTTGGAACTGATCGCCGCGGCGGTACTGCGCGAGGCTCGGTTGCGTGGGCCCGTTGACGCGTACCGGCTATGCGACGCTGCTGGCTTCCGTGTCTGCCTCGGCTACGAGGGCTGCACGCCAACGGTCGCGGGCGACACTGTCATCGTGAACCCGGCCGACCCTCCGGAGCGTCGCCGCTTCGCTGCCGCGCACGAGCTCGCGCACGTGCTGCTGCGCTACTACCAGCACCCGGACGACGAGTGGTCAGTCAACTGGCTCGCGTCGGCGCTGCTGCTGCCACGCGACTGGTTCCTCGAGCGCCTCGCGGTCCGTGGTTGGGATCTCGCAGGACTCCGGGAGGACTGCCCGCACAGCAGCTACGAGGCGATCGGTCGCCGCATCGTCAACCTCGGCGGCGCTGTGATGTGGGTCTGCGACCGGCACCCCGACAAGCGCAACGGTCGGCGCTGGATCTCGGAAGACGCCCCGCTCTCGCTGACGAAGCCGACGCGCCGCGAGTGGGATACCGTCGCGCGCGTGGCGCGGACGGGGCAGCCTGAATACGACACGAGCCTCGGAGCGTGGCCGCTCGAGGCTCGTGGCGTACTGCGCGTGATCTCGCTGGGGCGGGCCGCTGACCTGGCTCAGTCGACGCGCTGACCCGTGAACTCGATCAGTGACGGCGCGCCGTCCTCGCGCGTCAGCCACATCTCGATCGACAGCTCCGCACCGGGCTCCGGCGGCTCGCGTCGCACCGGGTCGCCGACGAGTGCCTGCTCCACGGTGCCAGCGGCGCACGTCTGCGTGTCGCCGTCCAGCTCGAAGCGGCGGCGTGGGTCGCTCTGGTCGCCCACGCGAACCAGCGTCACGGTGCAGTCGGCGAACGTCAGCGTAGCCGCGGCGCCATCATCGACGATCTCCGCGGTCGCGCCATCGGCGCGCACGTCGGGGCGGCCGTCGTCCCAGAGCTCGCGCGAGGGGCCGACGTACACCTCGCCGCGGTCCACGGCGCCCGTGCACCCGACCGCCGCCGCAAGCACCAGCACTGTCGCCACCGTCCTCATCGTGTCCCCCTTCGAATCGCGCCGGTGCCCTCGGTGACGTTCAATCGCCGAGCCTCGGCCATCCCTTCATCTTCGGTCAACTGTCCGCGGAGTCCCTGGATCGCCGCGATCAGTTGCCGCACATCACGCTTCCCACCGCGAGCCGGCGCGCGCCGGAGCCAGTCGACTTCCTCGTCGGAGAGCGACAGCGACTCGACCAAGCCGAGCCGCTGGAACTCGCGCCACGCATCGTCGTCGTGCACCACGTCGACGCGAGCAACCGGAGAGTTGCCGATCCACTCTGTGTAGCGCTCGTGGCCCTCGAGCGAGGGCGCCGAGAAGAAGCGGATGTCGACGCCCATCGTCGACGCAACGTCGGCGATCGTCTTGAGCGAGGCGCCGCGGCGCTCGGTCAGGATGTTCGTAATCGTACTGGGCGAGATGCCCATGCGCTTCGCGGCGAGCGTCTTCCAGCCGGTGCGATGGCCGAGCTCCTCGCCGATCTGGTCGACGATGAGCCGCAGCCGTTCGCCCGCTATGGAGGCATCCATGACGCGCCGAAGGTGCCACGTGTCGGCTCGACGTGCGGCACGTCGCCCGTCTTGACACGCGGCAAAAAGCGCCGTAGTGTTCCCTTCCGATGGAACCGGAATGTCTCGGGGCGGCGGGTCGGTGCTCATGGGCGGGGGCTCTCATGTGTGGCTGGGCTGTTCTGCCCAGCGCACGCGGCGGATCTTCTCCGCTCGTGGCTGGGGTGGAGTGCTCTTCTCACTTCGTCTCGGTGCATGCCGATAACCTGACGCACGGCGCGTCGAGCCGGCAGGGACGCTCGTGAACGCGCCCGTCACCTCGCGGGCGTTCAGTCCCGGTCGGCGCGTCCGCGTTATCGTCGAGCAACTTGGCCTCACGGTCGACTCCGTCGCTCGTCACTGCGGCGTCGCACGCCCGAAGCTGAGTGCCGCGCTGAACGGCGCCAGTGAGCTTCGCGCCGACTGGCTCGAGGCAATGCCGGTCGCTGTCGTGCGCGAGTACGTGACCGAGCTGGCCGCGTCGATTGGCCTCGACGTCGTGCCGCAGGGCAACGCGACTGGCGCGCGCGATCTGCACACGCTCGTCCGCGAGTCGGCA
>DATLHR010000030.1:0-7155 GCA_035539815.1 Kofleriaceae bacterium | reverse complement strand
GGCTCGCTGGGCTCGCTGGTTTCGTTGCGTGCGGAGGCGCTGCGCACGCGCACCAAGGAGGGCTTCGAGATCACCGTGCGCGCCCTCAAGGACAAGCGGCGAGGACCGGGGTGGATGCGCACCAGCAAGGCGCGCGGTCCGGCGGGTCTGTGAGCGAAGCGAACCTCCCATGAGGATCGCGTGCGTCGACCTGCCGGCGATGCCGCTCCAGCTGGTGTGGCGCGCGGAGACTGCGCTGCGCGCGCTGCCGGTCGTGGTGATCGACGAGGATCGACCGCAGGGCGTGGTGCAGTGGGCGTGCGAGCGCGCGCGGAGTGCGGGCGTGCTGCCCGGGCAGCG
This sequence comes from Kofleriaceae bacterium, assembly GCA_035539815.1. Taxonomy (GTDB): domain Bacteria; phylum Myxococcota_A; class Polyangia; order Haliangiales; family Haliangiaceae; genus JABFXX01. Next base: position 6,816 of record DATLHR010000030.1, on the reverse strand, counting down.
CTACGCGCACGCGCTGTCGTTGTGCCGCGGGTTACACGCGCGCGTGGTGCCGCCCGAGCAGATCGAGGCGGCGACCATCGAGCTGCGCACCAAGCTGCACGCGCTGTCGCCGCGCGTGGAGGCCGGTGAGCCGGGGACGTTCTGGCTCGACGGGGAGGGCCTCGCGCGCGTCTTCCCCGAGCGCAAGGGGCCCGCGGGCACGGAGTGGGGCCTCGCGATCGGACGTTCGGTCGCGGCGCTCCGCTATCACGGCGCGGTCGTCGTCGGGTTCTCGCGGTTCGCGACGTTCGCGATCGCGCGCGCGACGCGCCACGGTGTCACCGTGTTGCGCGCCGATGCCGACGAGCGCGCGGCGGCGAGTGCGGTCCCGCTCGCGCGGCTCGATCTCGATCCCAAGCTGCGCGATGCGCTGTCGCGTCTGGGCGTGACCACCGTCGGGCAGATGGTGCGACTGCCCGGCGGCGGCATCCTCGAGAGGTTCGGGCGCGAGGCGCATCGGCTGTATCAGCTCGCGGCCGGCGAGCGCTGGGATCCACTGGTGCCGCTCGCACCGCCCGAAGCGCCCGACGAGCGCGCGCTCCTCGACGACGAAGACGACGACATCGAGCGCCTCGTGTTCGTCGCGAAGGGCCCGATCGATCGCTTGCTCGATCGGCTCGCCGCACGCGGGCGCGCGCTGACCGTGCTGCACCTCGAGCTCACGCTCAAGCACGCCGTCGGCAGGGTCGAGGTGCGCGCCGAGCACATCCGCCCCGCGGCGGCCACGCTCGACGGGCGCGCGCTGCTGCGGCTCGTCCACCTGCGGCTCAGCGGCGCGCCGCCCGAGGCGCCGGTCAACGCAGTGCGCGTGTGGGCCGACGACGTCGCGGCGACGCGCGAGCAGCTCGCGTTGTTCGCGTCTCGCCCGCGGCGCGATCTGCGCGCGGCCGACGAGGCGATCAGCAAGCTGCGCGCGGAGCTCGGCGACGACGCCGTCGTGCGCGCGGTGCTGCGCGACGGTCACCTGCCGGAGGCGAGCTTTGGCTGGGAGCGGCTCGTGCACGTCGCCCGCGCCGAGCCAGGCACCGCCGAGGTGCGCCCGCTCGTGCGGCGCATGCTGGTGCGCCCGCAGGCCTTACCGCCCCAAGCACGGCAGGTGCGCGACGACGGATGGCTGCTCTCGGGCCTCGAGCACGGCGCGGTCGTTCGCATCTTCGGGCCGTACATCGTCTCGGGCGGGTGGTGGACGCCGAGCGCCGCGACCGTGGGCACGGTGCACCGCGAGTATCACTTCGCGGAGCTCGATCGCGGTGACTGCTTGTGGGTCTACTACGATCGCAATCGCCGGCGCTGGTTCTGCCAGGGCGCCGTCGAGTGACGTGTCACTTCGCGGTGAGCGCCATGTCGAGCGTGAGCGCCACACCGATGTTCTGCCCGGCGGCGGTCATCTTCATGTTGCTCTTCATGCCCATCTGCGCCTTCGCCGGCACGAGCGCCGCGAAGTCGAACACCGACGTGCCATGACCACTCGCCGTGTACGACTGGAGGTCGGCGCTGATGCCGTTGGCGCTGAACTTCTGGGGCTTCGCCGTCTGCACGACGTCGATGTCGAGCGTCGCCTTGTTACCCGCGACCGCGACGATCGTGTTGGTCGTGGTCTGGTCGATCACGAGGCCGTTCGAGGTCAAGCTCGTCTTGGTGTCCCACTTCGCGCCGACACCGACGGCCTCCTCGGGCACCGGCGTCGACATCTGCTCGAACGACTGTTTCATGCTGTCGATCATCTGGCGGATCTGCGGCGCCGCCGTGGCGGGGACCGCGAGCTCGGTCGCCTTCACGAATCCTCGCTCGCTCACGACCGAATAGCCGGTGATCCCCTCGACGCCCTTCATCGCATCGGTCATCGCGGTGACCACCGCCTTCGGCGTGCCCGAGGTCGCGACGACGCGCGGGCGCTTGAACGTGATGTCGTAGCGGATGTCGCCGTTGGCGGCGACGTCCGTGATCTTCATGACGAAGGTCATGTCGATCGGGGGCATGTCCTGCGCCATCGGCGAACCGGCCAGATCCATCGTGAGGCCCATCGTCATCCGCGCCACGACCGTCTTCTTCACCCCCTTGCGGACCTTGAACCGCAGCGGCTTCTTGGCGCCCTTACCGGCGTCGGGGAGCGTGACCGTCGGAGCGTCGGCGGCGACCGGGCGGACGGCGACGAGACCGAGGAGGATGGCGAGGACGAGGGCTCTCATCGACATCCTATAGGTCATCGACGTCGCCCTGCACAAGCGGGGAACATGGCACCGTCGAGGCGTGGCCGATGATGACCAGCCGTACGGGACCGAGCCGTCAGACGCGCCCGTCTCTCGCGCGGACCTCGAGCGCGCGCTGCGCGGCGTCAACGCGACGCACCTCGAGCTGCGCGAGCAGGTGCTGCAGCTCGCGGCGCAACTCGTCGCGCTCACCGACGAGCTCACCCGCAGGATCGACGGCGTGGAGCCACGGCCCGCGCCGCCACACACGCCGGCGGCACCGAGCGGCCGCACCGTCGAGGCCGCGGTCGAAGCACGCACCGGCGAAGCGCTCGCGCAGATCCGCGCGGGGGAAGCGCGGCGCGACGGGCGCGTCGCGCTCGGCGAGGTCGACGACAAGTACGCCGCGGTCCCCTCGCAACCGCCGTGCGAGGAGCTGATCCCGATCTGCAAGGGCCGCTGCTGCCGGCTGCGGTTCCCGCTCACGACGCAGGATCTCGACGAAGGTGTCGTGCGCTGGGACTACGGACGGCCGTACATGATCCGCCAGCGCGCGAGCGATGGCTTCTGCGTGCACAACGATCCCGCGACGAAGTTCTGCACGGTGCGCGAGGTGCGGCCGGGCATCTGCCGCACGTATCACTGCAAGGACGACAAGCGGATCTGGGAAGACTTCGAGCGCCGCATCCCCGCGTCGGAGGAGTGGCCGCCCGAGCGTGACAAGCCCGCGGACTTCGATCTGATGGCGCGGGCACGCGCGCGCACCGTCGCGATGTTCGCCGAGAGCGACGCGATCACCGAGACGTTCGCGGAGCGCGAACCGCGCCGCGGCAGCTAGGCGGCTACCGCGCGTGGCGGAGGCGCTCGATGTCGGTCGGTGCCGGCTGCACGAGCACGGCGCCCGTGTCGCCGTCGACGGCGAGCAGATCCTGCGGGCGCGCCCAGCCGAACAGGCCCGGCACGTCGCTGACGACCGGCAGGCGTGCGGCCCGTGCGATCGCGATCGCGGCGGGTGACACGGCATTGCTCGCGACGAGCGCGGAGGCGCCGCGCGCGACGGCGGCGATCGCCATGAACGCGTGGATGCGGTCGGCGATCCAGATCGCGCCGGGGCGCAGCGAGCGCGGATCTCCGAGCAGGACGCACAGCTCCTCGATGTCGGCCACCGACTCGCTCGCGGCGGCCGTGCCGAGCTTGTACGGCGCGCGCGCGTACTCCTTGGCGACCGCGCGCAGTCCATCGGGCTGCCCACTCGCAGCGACCAGGCGCTCGCGCAGGCGCGCATCGCACATCGCGAGCGCGAAGCGATCGAGCGCGGCGCCGACGGCGGGAACCACGGCATCCGCGAGGCGCTTGATCGCACGGCCGAGATCGTCGCGCAGGCGCGCGAACGCGCGCTCGAGGTCGGCGGGCGGTGCACCGAGTGCCGTCGTCGTCGGTACGAGGCCCGCGCGTCCGAGCACGGCGCCGCCGACGTGCGCGGTGCCGGTGAGCCGCGCGGAGCGCGCCGCGGTCGCGAGCCGGCGCTCGATCGCGAGCGTGATCGGCGCGCCGAGCGCGGTGGCGAGCGTGACCTCGGCTGCGGCGAACGGGCGCTCGCGTCGCTGCAGGACGAGCACACCGATCACCGCGCCTCCGCCGATCAGCGGCACGCCGACGAACACCGGAAACTGCTCCTCGCCCAGCCCGGGCACCGCCTTGTACGCGGCTTCCGCGGCGGCGTGCGCGGCGGACACCGGGCGCATGCACTCCGCGACCAGGCCGGTGATCCCTTCACCGACGTGCAGCGTGGTCCCGATCGCGGACGCTCGAAATCCGTGGTTGCCGCGCATGATCAAGCTGTCCGCTTCTCGGACATACACGCTCGCGACATCGACGCCCGTGATCGCCGCGAGCTCGTTGCACATCGCGGTGAGCATCGCCTCGAGCGGGCCGTCGTGCCCCGCGAGCTCGATGAGCCGCAGGATGCCGTCGACGCCGCGTTCACCGCGGTGGTGGACCTGGACGATCGATCTCGGAAGCTCGCGCACGCCACCAGGCTGACATGCGCGGTGTTTCGCGGAGGTTTCGCGCGGGAAAACCTCTGCGCAGCGCGCGCTACTTCGTCGCGGGCGCCACGCACACGCGGAACGCCGCCTTCGCCGGCTGACCGTCGCGCGTGCACGGGAACGGTGTCGCGGCGAGCGCCTCGCGCACGCACGCCACGACCTTCGCGCGTGCTTCCTGTGCCACAAACGGCGAGCAGGACAAACGCGCAGAGAGGTCGCATGCGCCGGACCGTGGTCGCGCGCCGGCCTCGCTGTCACCCGCTCACGCCGCGATCTTGCGCGCGACGAGCTCGTCGAGGATGGCGTGCGTCGCCGCGAGGGTGGGCGCGCCGAACAGCGCCGCGCGCGCCTGCTCGTCGAACAACGGGCCGAGCACGCGCGCGTGGCGGCGGGACACGCCGAGCCCGATGCGCGCGCCGCGCTGCGCGACGTTGCCGTCGACGATCATGCGGTACATCGCGACCCGCTCGGCGCTCGTCGGTGGTGCGTGCGGTGCGCCGGCGAGCGCGGCGCGCGCCTCGCGGAACACCCACGGGTGTTCGATCGCGGCGCGCCCGATCATCACGCCCGCGCAGCCCGTGGTGGCAAGCGCGCGCACCGCATCGTCCGCCGTCCGGACATCACCGTTGACGATCACCGGGATCTCGACGACCTCGCCCGCGCGGCGCGCCCAGCTCCAGTCGGCGACGCCGCTGTGGCCCGCCGTCGCGACGCGGCAATGGATCGTGAGCCCGGCGATGCCGGCGTCCTCGAGCCGCCGCGCGAGATCGACGATCGGCATCTCGCTCTCGGGGCCCCAGCCGATGCGCGTCTTCACCGTCACCGGCAGCTCGGTCACCTCGACCACGCGTCTGGCCATCGCGATCATCGCGGCGGGATCGCGCAGCCACGCTGCCCCCGCGCCACCTCTCACGACGCGCGGCACCCAGCAGCCGCAGTTGATGTCGATGAACGCGGGCTCGGCACGCGCGGCGATCCGCGCTGCCTCGACGAGTAACTCGGGATCCGCGCCATAGATCTGGATCGCCGTCGGCTGGTCATCGGCGGGGAGGGCGAGCTTGCGCTGCGCGATCCGCGAGTCGCTGACGATCTGCTCGGCGCGCACGAACTCGGTCATGCAGAGCGAGGCGCCGACGGCGCGGCACGCACGGCGATAGACCACGTCCGTGACGTCCTCCATCGGAGCGAGCACGACCCGCCCGGAGGCCTGCACGAGCTGCGCGATCGTCACGTCCCGATAGTCGCACGCGGATCCTCGTCGGGCACGTTCAAGGCCAAGCTCCGAGCGTTGCAGCTCCTCTTGGGCGTACGCTACGCGCGTGTGGAAGCACGCCATGATCGCGAGCTATCTGGCCGTTGTTGGGAGCTGTGGGAGCTCGCTGCCGAGGACGTCGCCGTCCTCCCTGCCCGGCGCGGAGATCGCAGAGCGCTCGCTGGCCGAGCTGCGCGACGATCTCGCCGCCGGCAAGACGACGTCGGTCGCTCTGGTCGAGGCATACCTCGCGCGCATCGAAGCGCTCGATCACCGAGGGCCAAGCCTGCACGCGATGATCTCGATCAACCCGCAGGCGCGCGCAGAGGCCGAGCGCCTCGACCGCGAGCGCAAGGCCGGAACGCTGCGCGGGCCGCTGCATGGCATTCCGATCGTGCTCAAGGACAACATCGAGTCCAGGGAGCTGCCGACCACGGCGGGCGCGCTCGCGCTCGAGCACAACCGGACCGAGCGCGACGCTCCGGTGGTCGGTCGCCTGCGCGCGGCGGGCGCGATCATCCTCGGCAAGACGAACATGAGCGAGTGGGCGAACATGCGTTCGTCGTACAGCGTCAGCGGTTGGAGCGCGCTCGGCGGGCTCGTGCGCAACCCGTACGCACGCGATCGCAGCGCTTGTGGCTCGAGCTCGGGCAGTGCCGTCGCGGTCGCCGCCGGCTACGCCGCTGCTGCGCTCGGCACGGAGACCGACGGATCGGTCACCTGTCCGGCCGCGTTCAATGCGCTCGTCGGACTCAAGCCCACCGTCGGACTTGTCTCGCGAGCTCACATCGTACCGATCTCGCACAGTCAGGACACCGCAGGTCCATTGACGCGGACGGTGACGGACACCGCGATCCTGCTGACCGCGATGGCCGGCAGCGATCCTGCCGACGCTGCGACCGTGAACGCCGATGCGCACAAGCGCGACTATGCCGCCGACCTGCGCACCGCCACGGTGAAGGGCACGCGCATCGGCGTCGCGCGCTTCCTCGCGGGCTTCCATGAAGGCACCGACGCGGCGTTCGAACGCGCACTCGCGGAGCTACGTGCCGCCGGCGCCGAGCTGGTCGAGATTCCGACCTTCGAGATGGGCGACATCGGCAACGGAGAGCTCGCGGTGTTGCTCGCCGAGTTCAAGGTGAATCTCGACGCGTATCTCGCGAGCGCCGCACGCACGGTGACCACGCGAACGCTCGCCGACGTGATCGCGTTCCAGCGCAAGCACGCGGATCGCGAGCTGCGCATCTTCGGGCAGGACCTCTTCGAGAAGGCGCAGGCCACGAAGGGA
>DATLHR010000029.1:0-56368 GCA_035539815.1 Kofleriaceae bacterium | reverse complement strand
CGCTCGAGCACGGGCGCCACCTCCACCTCCATCCGCAGCGTCGCGACCTCGGCCTCCGCATCGCGAACCTCGATCGCCGTCGCGAACCGCACCTTGCCCACCGCCGCGGGCACCACCGTCACCTCGCGCACCGTCGCCGCGAACGCCGGCACCTCGATCGGCACCGGCAGCTCGGGCAGCTCGAGCGGCACCGTCAGCGCCTGCCGCGCGAGCGACGCCGCGAACACCTCGTTCGCGCGGGCGAACGGCACCGTCACCCGCACATCCGCCACGCGCCCCTTCGCGCCCACGTGGGCGCGCAACGCCGCCCGCGCATGCTCGACCTCCTTGCAGCGCGAGCCGCAGCCCGTCCCGAGGAGGAGGCACACCACGACGAGCCACCAGCGCATGCGCCGAACCTACTGCGCCGGGCCGACCTAAACGCCAGACTTTCCGGGGCCCAAGCCCCTCCGCACCAAGCGCCGCGAGCGCCTTGACGACCCTGGGCCCTGTCTGTCATCTATAGGACCCATTCCGAAGTAGCTCAGTGGTAGAGCAGCCGGCTGTTAACCGGCGGGTCGCAGGTTCGAAACCTGCCTTCGGAGCCAAGACGATTGAAATTTCGAACCGCTGACGTTCGGTGGTTCGCCGCTTCGGTCTGCTGGTTCAAGGCCCGCGGTCAGCCGGCAACTACGGGCAGCTACGGTAGGGCCCAGGTGACGATCGTGCCGTCGTCGGCCCCGGTCGCGAAGCTCTTGCCGTCAGGCGCGATGGCGATCGCCCGTACCGCCCCGACGTGGCCGACGTGCTCGGTCGTGCTCGCTTGCACGACATCCAGCACGACGACCTGACCCTGTGCCCCACCGACGATCACGCGTTGCGCGTTGGCGGTGATCGCGATGGCCGTGGCCTTGAAGCTGGGCGTGCGAGGGAGATCTAGAACCGCACCACCGACGCGCATGACGCGCAGAACGCCTGCGCCTGCGATCGCCAGCGTGTTGCCCGTTGCGTCGAGCGCGAGGCCACGCGGGTCGGAGTCGTTGCCGTCCGCGATAAGCGCGCCCGTCGCTGCGTCTCGCACGGTGATCGTTTGTCCGCTCACGGCGACGCGCTTGCCGTCATACGACAGCACGAGGCGTAGCAGTGGATACGTGCTGGTCGCCTCGAGGTCTGCGTGGCGGAGCTGGTTGCCGTTGCGATCGGTCCAGCGCAGCGACACCTGATCCTTCTCGTAACCGAGCGTGAGCACCGAGCCGTCGGGAAGGATCGCGACGCCGCCGAGCTCGTGCTGGAGGCCGCGTGCCTTCGCGAGCAGGTAGCTGCCGCCGCTCCACTCGCGCAACATGTACTCGTCGCTGGCGATCAGGCTGCCATCGGTGGCCCACGCGAGGCCGGTCGCCGCCGACATCGGGTGCTTCAACCACCCGGCGACGTCTTCCTTGCGCGGCAGGATCCCTCCCGCGTCGTCGGTGATCACTTCGACCACCGTCGATGCCTTCGTGGCGAGGTCCCAGATGCGGATCGTGCGGTCTTTGCTCCCCGAGGCAAGCACCTTGCCGTCACGACGATACGCGAGCTGCGTGACCGGGCCACGATGACCCTGCGGTTCGAGCAGGACCTTGCCTGTCGCCATGTCGAACGCGCGGAGCCCGTGGTCCTGCGCGAGCCAGAGCCGCCCTGCCGCATCGACAGCGACGACGGGGCTTGTCTTGCGCGCGGGCCCGAGGATGTTGCGCTTCGCCCCGGTCGCGAGATCGACGACGAGCAGCGAGGCCGCGCCCGTGATCGGCGCGATCGCGAGCTGCTTGCCGTCGCGGCTGAACGCGAGCTCGTCGGCATCGATCGCGATCGGAGTGCGCTCCTTTCCCGCTTTGAGATCGAACAGCCGCGTATCCGTGAAGTCGCCGAACGCGAGCACGGGCGCGTTCGGTGCGAATGCCATCCCGTGAAACGCGGTCGTCTTCAACGTGTGCTTGATCGCGCGCGTCTTGACGTCGATCACCCAGACGTACGAATAGCCGTCGCTCGCAGCAAGCCACGCACCGTCGTGCGACCACGCCATTTGCGACGCGCGGGCCGTGCCGACGATCTTAATGGCGCGACCGCCATCGATCGGCTGCAGCCGAATGCCGGTGTCATCGCAGGCGACCGCGAGCGTCTTGTCATCGGGCGCGAGCGCGACTTCCTCGATGAGACGACCGCCGCAGGGGTCCAGCGTCGAGCGTGGCTTCCACGTCGACGTGTCGATCAGCTCGATCGGCCCCTTGCGATGCGCCGCGACGAGGATCGTCCCGCGCGAGTCGAACGCCGCGCTGCTGATCTCCGTAGCGCGAAACAGCTCGTCGCCGGTAGCGGCATCCCAGACCGTGAACGGGTATGTCTGGTCGGCGTGGAGAGCCTCGCTTCCCGCGCCCATCAGCGCTCCGTTCGCGGGCATTGCGAGAAACGTGATCTCGTTCGGCAGCACGAGGCGCGTACCGCTCATCCGTGCGAACGCGCCGTCCGGGGGCTTCGGCAGCACGAGCGGCGCTGCGGCAGGCGCCGTCGGTGCGGTCGCTGGAGTCGCTGGCACAGGCGCCGATGATGCGGGTGCCTTCGACGTGCCATTACCGCACGCGACCAGCGCGAGGAGAAACAAGGACCGGGCCGCCACGGTCAAAGCGATAACATTTATCTCCGGCTGACGGCGCTGCGATCGTTGCACGCCCTCTCGCGTCCATCGCGTCCGCTTGGTATGCGCGATCCATCGAAGACGCTCTCGCGTCCTGGAACTAGCGGCGGCGCGCAGGTCTACGCACGACGTCGAGAACGACGCAGCGCTTGAGTAACCGCCGCTCGTGAGATTCCGATCCGTCGAGCGAGGTCGGCGCGCGTGAGCGTCGGGTCTGCATCCAGCATTGTCCGGTACTGAGTGCCGCGACGCGGTGCCCGTGCCATGGATTGAGGTCGCACTTGGACAGCCGACAACGGTTTCAGGAACTTCACCCCGACGCTGACGGTTCGATATTCGAACGCCATGGGGAGCGAAACGAAACGGGATCCCACGCGGATCCCGTTTCGCGTTTCGGTGGGGTGCGCGTGCCATCCGGGCTCGGCGCGCGCGGTTCGCGCGCCTGAGGTGCGGATCGCGCTAACAAGGTTGGTTGCTCGACGGAGGGACCGTTGGTAGGGGCCGCGGCCGCGCAGGTTTGCCGAGCGGCTGATCGACGAAGGCTTCGAGGTACCGCGCGACCTCCTCGCGCGAGGTCGTCGCAGGGACGCGGAGCTCGACACGATAGACCACGCCGTCGCGCTCCTCGATGCGACTGTAGAGATCGATGTCGAGGCACCCACGGATGAACCGGACGTACTCGACGACGCGTCCGCGAGCGGTGCGCCAGGACACGGTCTGGGCGACGTCCTGATGCTCGATCCGCTCCACCGCGCGCGCGGCCCAGGTCTCGAGGGGCAGCGATGGCGGACCCAGCTCCGCGGCGTCGAGGCTCGACACGAGCACGAGCTTGAAGTCCGGAAGGTCTGACTCGCTGAACTGGAACTGATCGAGGGGGACTCCCGGGACCGAACGCCACATGCCATAGCCGCGGGCGTTGGTCGCCAGCACCGACCGAAACCCGCGGGGTGGATCCGGCTCGTAGTCAAGGTTCGGCCGCGGCGGATGCCGGGCGCCCTCCCGCAGGACGACGACCGTATGCCCGCGGATGGTCACCAGCAGCGACCTCCCGTCCGGGGAGAAGACAAGGGTCTTGGCATTCCGTGCGGGGCGGCGATCGAGCTCGACGAGTCCGCGCTCGGTGACTTCGGCGATCACGAGGTCGTTGGTCGGATCCGTGACGAACGCGACCCGCCGACCGTCATCGGACACCGCCGTGACCTGGGCGCGATCGTAGTAATGCACGTGGGCATCGGGGTAGTTGGTCCCGTCCTCGAATCTCCACAACGGCCAGTAGCCGACCGGCGAGGGCTCGAGGGGTGGAAGCGCCACGATCTCGCGCCACGACGGCAAGTCGACGAGCGCGCGCGTTCCGTCCGCGCGAATGATCACGGCGCGCGTACCGCCACGTGCCACGACGAGCCCGGTCAGCTCGCTCGGCGCGTTTGCGATCGGCACGAACGACCCGCCCTCGAGGCGAGCCACGATGCGATCGCACCGAAGCGCCGCTTCGACACACCCGCCAGGCTCTGGGCACGATGCCCGCACCATCGGCATCTCGCGGCAGCGTTGTTCGGCCAGCACAAGCGGTGTGCCGTCGGCCAGGAAGCCGATGTCCGGGTTCACGAGGGACTCCGGCAGTGCGATGGCGTCGCGCCGCGAGAGTGACGGCAGGGCAAGTAGCGCGACGGTGCGCGAGCCGCCGAGGTAGGTCAGCGCGAGCGTAGCGTCGGGCGATCGCGCGAGCTTGTTGCGGGTGACCACGATCGCCGCAGGACCGGTCAGGCCGACCTCGCGATCCAGGCCCTCGGTGTGCCGCCGCGCGAGCCCGAGGTAGTGACCCGAGTCGAGGGTGAACAGCGAACCGCAGTACACGAACGACGATCGATCGTCCGCGAGCACGGGCGTGACCGCGTTGTCGCTGTCGGAACCAGCGCAATCTCGCTCGAACGCGATCTCCCATCGACCCGATCGCGTCGTGTCGGGCAAAGTCGATCGATGTCGCCCACAGGATGTCGACCCGACCCCGGTGACCAGGATCGAGCTCGCGAACCATAGCGCCGCCCGCGACGAGGCCGCGGGCCTCGTGCGCCGGGTTGCGCTGGTCCTCGTAGCATCCATAGGGTGCCGTTGCCGCGCAGTGAGGATATTCGAACGCCATGGGGAGCGAAACGAAACGGGATCCCACGCGGATCCCGTTTCGCTGGGGTGCGCGTGCCGTCCGGCTATCGCGGCCCCCGGCGTGCGCGAGCGCAGCGACGACGTGGCGAAGGTTCCGAGCAACGGGAAATTCGCGCGGCGGTCGGGACGTTCTACCTTGACCGTCGATGTCCTCGTCTCGATCCTCACCCGCGGAGATCCGCCGCACGGTCGCGACCTGGCGACGGATCCTGCGCATCACCCTCCTCTCGCTCGGAGGGCTCGCGGCCGTCCTCGGGCTGTCCGCGGCGGGCTTCTGGTACTGGTACACGCATCGTGAGCGACCGCCCGCGGTGCATCGTCCGCTTACTCGCGGCGTGACCTACGTCCGCGAAGTTCTCGATGCCCCGCGTCCGATCGTGTTGCACATCGTGAGGGTCGAGCTCGCGACCCGCGGGCTCCACTTTCAGGTCACGCCGGGCGATCCGTCTCTGCGGCGACCTCTGATGGCTCGCACGACCTCCGGTTTCATGACCGAGTTCGACCTCGACGTCGCCGTCAACGGCGATTTCTTCGAACCGTGGCACTCGTCGATGCCGTGGGACTACTATCCGCACGTCGGCGATCCGGTCAGCGTGCTGGGGTTCGCCAGCTCGCGTGGAGTGATCTACGCGATGGGCGGCGCGGCGCGGCCACGACCGACGCTCTTCCTGTCGGCGGATGGCCGGGCCTCGTTTGGCGATCCGATCGGGCCGATCTACGATGCCATCTCGGGTGATCGCCTGTTCGTGCGCAACGGTGCGCTCGCGCCCGAGCTCGCCGAGTGGCGCGGGCGTCGGGCGACGCACCCGAGGACCGCGCTGGCGCTCGACCGGGGCTCGCGCCACCTGATCATCATCGTGGTGGATGGTCGGCAGCCGAACTACAGCGAGGGCGTCACGCTCGCCGAGCTGGCCGACATCGTCGTGGCACACGGCGGAGAGACGGCCCTGAACCTCGACGGTGGGGGCTCGACGACCCTCGCCGCTAAGGTCGATGGCCGTGTCGAGGTCCTGAACTCACCAATCCACACTCGCTGGCCTGGCCGCGAACGACCGGTCGCCAACCACCTCGGGCTGCGCATCTCGGGACCCTGAGGCGTCGACTCGATCAACTCCATCCCGAGGGTGTCCAACAAAGCGCGCTACCCCTTGTTCGATACTCGAACGTCATGGGGAGCCGAGCCGCGCGAGGACGAGATCGCTACCGGCGCCTGCGCAGGATCGGCTCGACCGAGTTGCCGAGATCCTTCGCGAGCTCGTAGGGGGGCTTGCCGGCGTGGTTCTTCGCGGTGCGATCCGCGCCGGCGACGAGCAACACCTTCGCCGCGGCCGCCGCATTCATGATCGCCGCCTGTAGCAGGGCGGACACCGTCGCAGAACCGCGCTTGGGGAGTAGCATCGGACGAAAGGAGCTCGATGATTCGAAGATACAGCGGCAACAAGAAGAGCATCGAAGCGCGGACCGCCGACAACGGCCGGACCTGGTCCGTGAAGTTCTTCGACAGCGGACGGCTCACGGAGTATTCGGGCGGAACGCTCGCCGAGGTCGACGCCCTTGCGAAGAAGCACGGGTTGAAGCTCGACCGTTAGCAAGCGACCTCCTCGAGGAGATCGAGACGTTTCGAGATTCGAACGTCATGGGGAGCCCAGGTACCTACGCTAACTGCGGCGCGCGGTCGGTCTGGCGTCGTGAACGTTTCACGCCGCGATCGCTTCCTCGTGCCGCCGAGCTCGTCCGTTGACCGCAGACGCGCCGCGCGCGTACAGTGGGAGACCGACGCATTCTGGTCATCTCATGAAGAATCATCTCGATCGTTTCACTGTGGGCCTCACCCTTTCGATCGCTTGCTGGAGCGCCGACGTCGCGTCCGCCGGCGACCTCGAGCTCGACAAGCTCACGTGCAAGGCCGGGAAGCCGTTCGTCGTCCAGTCTGGTCCAGGAGCCTCGATGCTCGAGTATCGAGGTGCAGGTGGCCACTTCATCGTGGCGCAAGTGCCCGGAGCTGGTCTACGCGTGCAGCTCCTCGACAACAAACGCGGCACCGTCAAGGCCACGAAGCTCGTGAATGCTCCGAGCGCGCGGGCTCCGAGCATCGGCAGCGGCGGTGATCTGCTCTGGCTCGATGGCAAGACCGACAGCGCGCCTGACGAGCTATGGACCGTCACGCTCGACGTGACCAAGGGGAAGCTCGAGGAGCAAGCCGCGCCGCGCAAGATCTATACATTCGCGGCCGACGAGCGTCCCGCCGATGGCCAGGCCTGGCTGCTCGTCGACCTGGGGATGAGCACTCCCCGCGTGGTTTGGGTGGACACCAAGGGCAACCTCCGCATGGTGCAGCCGTCGACGGACAAGGAAGGGAAGCAGTCGCAATCCTTCGTGCTCGGACAATGGGGCGCGACATCCTCCCGGCCGCTCATGAACGGGATGCCGGATGAGGCGACGATCGCGTGGCTCGCCCATGGCAAGGACGGAACGAGTGATCTCATGGTGATCAGCGTTCGTCTCGATTTCGGCAAGCCGCCAAAGTTCGCGCCGGCGGTGAAGGTCGCGACGGTCGCGACACCCGCGGATCGACAGGCGCCGCCTGGGTCCAAGAGCGAGTTCATTGTCCAGGAAGGCAGCGACGTCCTCTATGGCCACCTCGCGAAGCTGAAGCGAGACGAGAAGCTGATGCAGACGGGTGAGAAGCTGACGCTGCCCGCAGGGACTCCGCCGACGAGCTGGGCGATCCACGGCGGTGCGCTCGTGATGGCCAATGACCAGGGCTTGTGGTTTGGTTGGCAGGGCTCGGCGGCGGCGCCATTCCGGGTGATCGCGGGGACCAAGGGGAAGCAGGTCTCCGATGTCAACGTGATCGCAACCGCTCCGCAGGCGGTGTTCGTGATCTGGCACGAGTCCGACGCGAAGACCGAAGCGACCCGCGCTGTTCATATCTCCTGCAAGTGAGCGAGGCGCGTACGGACGCTCCTCGTCGATCGAATGCCTCGGGCCGCGAGCGGCGCAAGTCCGGGCCTGGGGTCAGACACCCTGATGCCGGGGCGATGCCGAGGCACTGCTCGTTGTACGCGCCGATTCACATCATCGTTGTGCGAGTTGTGTCTGATCCCCGGTCGGCTTCAGGGGCCGAAGAGGTGCTCAGCCGCGGCGGGGGTCATGCCGGCGTTGCTGTGCCCCACGCCTGGAACGGTATCCAGCGTCCAGCCGAGCTGCACGCCGGCGGAGAGCGCGGCCTCTCGCGCGACCTCGACGTAGAAGTGCCCGCGTTCGAAGCGATTGAGGCCCTGGGCGTCCGCCTCCACAGTCGTCCGTAGGTTGCCATCGCGCACGACATCGTCCTCGCCGAGCAACACGACCAGCTCGTAGCGGAACAGACGCTCGAGCCTGGTGGGATCAGGAGGAGCGCCCGCAAGGCCGTACGGCATGTAGAAGTTCGGATCGTCGCCGGTACGGGCGCTCGGCAGCGTGTACCAGCCCGCGTTCGCGGCCACCGCCCTGGCGACCCGCGCGTCCGGTCGGAACGTCAGCAGCCTGTGGACGAACTGGGCTCCGGCGCTGTGCCCATAGATCAGGTACCGGCAGCTCGCATTGCCGAGCTCGATCCGCGCGGCTTCGAACAGATGCTCGACCTCGCTGAGCGTGTAGTCAGCGTTGGGCCGCCATTCGGCGGGGGCATATGTGCCGCCGGAAGGCGTCTGATCGCTGCCGACACCCAGGCTGTACGACTCGGAGCTCGGATAGAGCGTCGAGGGAAACTCCGGTGCAATCCCGAGCGCGCCTCGCTGCTCGAGCTGATCACTCCAGGCGGCGAGATAGTCGGCGGCGTTGCGGTCGACGCCGTGCATGATGAACACGATCGGCCCGGTTACCGGGTCGAACGTCGCACTCCGGTAGCTAAAAGCGGAGAGGGTGTTTCCGTCCCGCGCCTGGAACCGGAGCTCGGCTTGGGATGCCGCCAGGCCATCGGGGTTCTCGATCGGCGATGGCCACGGATCGACCGCGAGACAGGCCGGGTCGGTTGGCGGCGCGTCGATCTCGCGCGACGCGTCGAGCTTCGTGCTGTCCCCATCAGGAGTGCTGCCTCCATCAGGAATGCCCGGCGGATGCCCGCATGCAGCGAGCGCCAGGACGACTACCAGCCGTCCCGCGAGCCGCACCCGCTCCGTGTCGGAGCTCGCCTTCGACATTCGTGGAGTATGGAACGAGACTCGTCGCTCCAAGCCCGCAATCCAGAACAAAATAGAACACGCCGCCTGCAGCAGAAGGAGGGAGCCAGACGAGCCTCGTCATCAACGGGGCGGCGCGCGATGGCGATGCTCGGAAACGTGATGGTAACGGCGGATCGCCGTCGAGTGACGGTCCGGTCATCCCGCCGCGCCCGCGCGCGCGAGCGCAGCGAGCTGCAGCTCGCCGACGACCGCCGTCGTCGCGCCATCGCGCACGAGGAGCGCGACCGGGCTGATGCGATCGGCGGCCGGCGCCGCGTCGTACTCGTGCCTTACGTGCGCGACGAACCCACGCATCCCTTCGAGGCCGCCGCGGACGCCGCCGAACAAGAAGCGCCCGCGATGCGGCGCCGCGGCCAGGTAGGCGCTCGCGCCGAGGATCGCGTGGAGCTGCGTGAGGTGGTCGCCGTCGAGCAGGAGCTCCGCCGCGTAGGCACCGGAGGTCGCGAACGCGGTCCCCGGCAACTGCTCGAGCACCTCGTTGGTGAGATCGCCGTCGAGCATCGTCATGATCGCGGAGCCGCGCATCATCTCGAGCTCCGCACGCTCGGTCGCCGGCACGTGGACGAAGACCCCATCGCGCTCGACCATCCACGCGACCACCGGGATCAGCTCGTGCTCGCCGAGCGGGCTCGCCGGGGGATCCTCGATCAGCGGGAGGACGAGCGCCTCGGGCGGTGAGGTCCGAGGCGGCACGAGCCGTGGCAGGTAGCGGAGCATGGGCCAGGCTTACCACCGACGCGGGCGAGGCGGCCGCGTCCTCGAGCGTGCGATCCGACGTCAGACGCGGTCGTCACGCGGTGACCGAGATCGGCGATCAGCTGTTGTCGCCGCGAGCCAGCGTGATCAGGAACGCCGCGTCGTCGAGAGCTTCGACGTCATGCCGGAGTTGGGGCGGGATCACGAGCACGTGGCCGGCCTGGAGATCGACCGCGCGTTGCGGTAGCTGGAGGCGTATGTGGCCGGCCAGCGCATGAATCGAGGCGGTTTCTTGAGCGTGGTGCTCTGCGATCTTCGCGCCGGCTCTCATCACGATCAGGACGATGCGCATCGTCGGCTCACGAACGAGTGTTCGCGCGGTGTGCCCGTCGAGTTTGTAGGCCTCGAGCGCTCGCAGCTCGCGATCGATGGTCGGGATATCGAACTCGGCTCCATCCGTGATCGAGCTGGGCTTGGTCATCGGAACTCCTCGACGTGGTGATGTGTGCGCTCGATAGTATCGAGATTGATCGATTTCGGACACACCCGCCGGTCAATCGCCGAGTGCTCCCGGACTTCTACGCGCTCGACGACGAGCTGGTGGATCGAGCGTCAGCCATCACGCGCGTGGCGTCGCATGGTTGCCCACGCCGCGACGCCGACCCAGAGGTTCGATGCGATCACGAACGTACGCATCAACCAGCCGGCCTTGACCTCGGGGCCGAGCTCGCCACTTGCCGGCATCATGACGGTCAGCGCGATGGTGGCGATCACCAACGCGCCCAGCGCGACGAGGGCGGATGCGCGAACGGGAGCTCGCGAGCGCGCCCAGACACGGCGGTCGCGCGTGAGCGTGATCGCGAGAACGACGCCACCGATCGGTAGGAAGTCACCGAGGACTGCGCCTGCGGAATGAATCATCCCGGTCGTCGTCACGTTGTCCGGACCGGTACCGAGAGGATCCATCGGGAAGACAGCGGCGAGGAGCGGTCCCAGCGCGCCGAGCAGGAGCAGTACGAGCCCGACCTTTGCGGCTCGAGTGAGGGTGGTCGACCGGACCGCCACCGCGAGCGCGATCGGGCCTGCACCCCAGCCGGCGAAGGCGAGTGTCATGAGCCACCCGTGGGGGCCGAGGGCGTACTCGCTGATCGGGCGCCACGTCGGGTCGAGATCGGAGCGAGCGAGATGCACGGCGACGAACGCGAGGAGGAATGCGCTCGCGCAGGTGGCCGCGATTCGCGCCGCGAACAAGTTGGGCGCAGGCAGAGCCTTGGCGGTCATCGGTTGTGTCGTGGTCGTCGTGGTCACGTCGTCGATTCCTTTCGCGCTCCGCCCACGGCGGCGGCGATGCGGCGGCCACCCTCCCAGCACGCGAAGGAGCTCGATCGCATGCTCGGCACGCACGGTCGTGTCGGAGCGCAGCTCGAGTAGCCGCTCCAAGCGGTTGAAGCGCGCGTCCCAGCTCGAGCGGAAGCGCACGGGCCATTCATCGAGCTCCAGCACACGCCATAAATGCCTCGTTCGGCATATGCCCGTCAAGGAAAATACAGCACCAAGCGCCGGGTGCTGAAGGAAGGGCCGGAAGCGCTGATCTGAACGACACGTCCCGCCGTCGGCGTCTTTTGACACCGAGGTGGCACTCGACGCGACTGAAACGAGCACACGTGTCGAACCTCCGACGCCGGGTGTGTGCAGGTAGCCGAAACCGCAGCGCCGTTGCCCTGGTGCCGCCGTTGCACCCGATCCGCGCATGCATCGTAGCCCCCTCGCTCTGTGCACGAGCCTGACGCTCGCGCTGAGCGCCGCCTGCGTGGTCGAGGAAGCGCCGTCCGTCGGTCAGGTCGATCAGCGTCTCGACGTCGAGGTGTCCGAGCCCGAGATGTGGATGTACTGCACCGACTGCCGCGACGGGCACATCGTCGGAGAGCCGGTCACGATCGCGACCTCGTACAACAGCACGTGCGAAGGGCTGTGGGACTACGAGTGCAACCCGCAGCCGTACTCGCTCTCGATCGAGTGCCTCGACGGACCATGCGAGATCGATCCCGCCGGGGACAGCTCCGATGGGTACCTCCGGTACACGCACGTCATCCCGCTCGACACCGGTCCGCTGAGGATCCGCGTCCGCATGGCGGCGTACTCGGGCGCGACCTCGAAGGTGGTGACCTTCCTTCCGTTCGAGTCGTTCGTCCCAGACCAGCTGCGCGTGACGTGTACGCAGGATACGCAGGGGACGAACCGTGGACTCTGCGTCGAGGGACCGAACGAGCCCCCCTTCCACCTCGCGTACGCGTTGTACGCCGGCACGCGCCCGCTATTTCCGAGGGAGAGCTTCCAGGTGACGAGCTCGCAGCCCGGATACAACCTCGGCAACAACGACCAGGACTGGTTCGCGAGCGCGCCGGGCGAGCACGTCGTGCAGGCGCGTTACGGCGAGCTATCGATCGAGTCCCGCGTGATCGTGAAGTCGCCGCCGCCGCCGCGGAGCGTGCAGTTCGCGACCGAGGCGAGCGCGCGGGCCGAGTAGCCGCGCGGCCGCTGCCGTGCCGGCTACTGTCCGGACTTCGCGCGGCGCCGCTTGAGGAGCGTGCGCTTGGCGCGGTTGCGCAGGCGCTCGAACATCTTCTGCTGGGCGAGCGTCGCGGGGTCGAGGTTCGAGGTGGCGGCCTTCTTCTTGGTGAAACGTTTGCTCATGGGGGCGGCAAGGTAACAGATGTCACGAGCGACAGCGACGGGACCCTCGTCGCCGCTTCGATCACGCGCAGTCGTGAGTGAAGGGAGCACGACATGAAGCTGACCTCGTAGCGAGGGCGTCCGCTTCGACCACGAGCGAGTCAGCGCCGCGAACGCGAGGCGCGCGTGGGCTTCTTCACCGACCTGGCGCCTGGCTTCTTGGCGGCGACCTTGGTCTTGGCCTTGGCCTTGGCCTTGGCCTTGGCGGCGACCTTGGTCTTGGCGGCGACCTTGGCCTTGGCGGCGACCTTGGCCTTGGCGGCGACCTCGGACTTCGCGGCGGGCTTGGTGCTCGCTTTCGGCGCGCGCAGCGTCGTGGTCGCGGGCTTCGTTGCTGGGGCCGGTGGGGCGGCGGGCGCAGCGAGCGGCCGGTCCGAGGGAATGAAGACCGCGTCGGGATCGGCGCCGGCGTCTCGCAGACGGCGTGCGGTCTCGTGCTGGTCGTGCGCGACGGCGTAGGCGTACGCGGTCCAGCCATTTGCCCGCGCATCTGGATCGGCGCCCTTCGCGAGCAACAGCTCGAGGAGCTCGCGGTCATTCGCCATCACGGCCTGGAGGAGCGGGGACGTCGGGCCGCCGGCGTGGAGCGGAATGGTGCCGCGATCGAGGGCCTTGTCGATCGCGCGCAGATCGCGCTCGCGGAACGCACCCGTGACCTCGGTGATGGCGTGATAGACGGCCGCTTGCTGCTGCACGTCGATGGTCGCACCGGCGGCGAGCACGGCCTGCTCCAGGCGACGGTCGGAGCGACCGTAGGAGACGGCGAGCGTCCACGGCGTCTCGCCGTGCTGGTTGGGGGCCGTCGCGGAGCCACCTGCGGCGAGGGCGCGCTCGAGGACGGGCAGGTTGCATGCGATGAGCGCGGCGTGGACGACGGTGTCTCCCCGCGTCGTCCGCAAGGCGAGCTCGGCCTGTCCGATGTCCGGCGTCTCGCCGCGGTAGATCGCGTGGAACACGGCAGGGTCGCGGTCGTGCGGTCTCGGCGCGAGCGGGGTGAATGGCACGCCGAACAGCGCGGCCGTCGACGCACGAAGGGGAGCGAGCGCGAGCGCGGTGTCTCCGCGGGCATCGGCGCGGTTGGGATCGGCGCCACGCGCGAGGAGGGTGGCGGCTTCGTCGGCGCGGCCGGCGCGGACGCAGGCGACCAGCGTGGGCGTGAAGTCCGCGGTGGTGACGGCCGCGAGGAGCTTGGCGCACTCCTTGTGACCGTTCTCCGCCGCGACGTCGGCCGGCGTCGGACGCTCCGAGAGGTTGTCCCGCACGTTGGGGTCGGCGCCGACGGAGAGCAGGTACTCGCACATCGCGAGGTGCCCCTCGTCGGCGGCGCGATGCAGCGGGGTGCGGCCTCCGCGGCGCGTGGTCGGACGCGCACCGGCCTCCACGAGCATGCGCGCGAGCTCGAGGTTGCCGTTGGCCGCCGCTTCGCACAGCGGCTCGCCGAGGTTCGGATCGGCGCCGTGCTCGAGCATGCTGCGCGCGAGCTCGAGGTGCCCCTTGCTGACGGCGGCGGACAAGGCAGACTCGGGGAAGCGCGCGGAGAACGCGTACGGCGCGTCCGGATCGACGCCTCGCTCGATCATGAGCATCGCGACCGACGGATCGTCCAGACGCGCCGCGTGAAGCAGCGGCTTTTGCACGCCGGCGCTGCACGTCGCGAGCGGGAGGCCGTTGTCGAACAGGTGCCTCATCAGCGCTGGACCGCTGTCGATGAAGCAGAGCAGCTGACCCCACGTGATCCGGGAAGCGAAAGTTGGCTCGTGGCCATGGCGCGCGAGCCACCTGGTCGTCAGCTCCTCGCGCAGCGCGGCCGCCATCGGTTGCTGCCCGTCGAGGGCCTGCTGATAGGGCGTGGTGTTGTAGATGTGCACGGTGCGCGAGACGTCGGCGCCCGCGGTGACGAGCGCCAGCGCGGGCGCTGCCAGGCCTTCGTCATCCTTGTCGACGATCTCGCTGGCGAGCTCGCACAGCGGCGTGTCGCCATCGTCGTTGACGGCGTCGACGTCCGCGCCGAGCCGGAGGAGCGTCTCGAGCGCCGCGAGCTGCTTCTGCTTCGCGGCGAAGTAGACCGACGAGCGACGCTTGTCGCCGCGGCTGATGTCGGCGCCGGCGGCGGCGAGCATCTCGATGATCTCGGTGGCGCCATACGCAGCGGCGAGCATGAGCGCACCCTGACCGTGCTGGTCGACGGAGTGTGGATTCGCACCGGCGGCGAGCAGGACGCGCGCGATCTCGGTCTGCGTCGTCGCGGCCGCGCGGGCCAGCGCGACGGAGTTGCCGCTGGCGTCGTTGACCGGTGCGCCCGCGGCGAGGAGGCGCTCGATCAGGTCACGCTTGCCAGATGGCACGGCGTAGGCGAGGGCCGAGTATCCGTCGGCGTCGAACGCCTCGGGCCGCGCACCGAGCGCGAGCAGCTTGTCGGCCGCACGAGCTGCGCCCTCGCGGAGCGCGATCCCGATCGCGTCGAGGCCGTCGATGTCGCGGACGTTCACGTCGACGCCGGCGGCGACGAGGCGCTCGCAGTCCTTGTCCCTGTTGTTCGCCGCGGCCGTGAACAGCTCCGTCCTTCGCAGGTCGCTCTCGACCGCGCCGTGGTCGATCAGGAGCTCGCACACGTCGTCGTGACCGTTGCGCTTCGCGAGCATCCACGGCGTCCAGCCGTTGGCGTCGGCCGCGTGCGTGGCGCCGTGGTCAAGCAGCAGCTCGCAGGTCTCCGCGAGGCCGCGAACGGCGGCATTGCACAGCAGCGGCGAGCCGAGGGTGACGCGATTCGGATCTGCCTTCGCGTTCAGGAGGAGCCGCACGACGTCCGTGTCGTCGAGCGCGAACAACAGCGGCGGCGGGAGGTGCTGTTCGCGACCGAAATCGGGATCCGCGCCGAGTGCGAGGAGCGCGGTGATGACGGCGGTCTTCTTGTCCTTCGCCGCGTCCGAGAGCGGCGTGAAGCGCTTCCGATTGATGCGATCGACCTCAGCGCCACGCTCGGCGAGCGCCTTCACGAGATCGATGTGATCCCAGTTGGCGGCGGTCTGCAGCGCTGTGTCCCCACGCACATCGACGGCCTCGATGCTCTCTCCGTGCGCGAGCAACAGCTCGATGCGATCGAGCTCTCCGCTCTCGGCGGCGGCGATGATCGGCGGCCCGTCGACGCTGTGGCGTGCGCTCACGTCGGCGCCGAGCGCGAGGAACGCCTCGAGCAGCTCGAGGGGGCCATCCTTCGCCGCGGCGATGATGGCCTCGGGATCGCGCCCGTCGGTGTCCGGGTCGTAGCCGTTCGCGCAAACCACTCGCTCCGCTTCTGCTCGCTCCATCGCTTGCCGACGAACGTACACGACGTCCCGCCCGCTCGCGTAGCATCGACACCATGGACAAGAAGCCGCGCATCTTCGCGATCTCGTTCGCCAGCGTGTACCCGCTCTACCTCCAGAAGGCGGCGAAGAAGGGGCGAACGAAGGACGAGGTCGACGAGGTGATCCGGTGGCTCACCGGGTACAGCCGTGCGCAGCTCCAGCGTGCGATCGAGGCCAAGGCCGACTTCGAGACGTTCTTCGCGAAGGCGCCGAGGCTGCATCCGAACGCGGCGCTGATCAGAGGTGTGGTGTGCGGCGTGCGCGTCGAAGACATCACCGATCCGCTGATGCAGCAGATCCGCTACCTCGACAAGCTCGTGGACGAGCTCGCCAAGGGGAAGAAGATGGAGAGCATCCTGCGCGAGGAAGGGCCCGCGGGATCGAGCCCGTCCCGGCGCATCACCGGGGCTCGCGCTGCTCCTCGCGCAGCATCGCGAACAGGTCGGTGACGCCCGGATCGTGACCTTGCTGCATCAGCAGGGTGGTGATCTGTCCGCGGTGATGGGTCTGGTGGTTGAAGACATGGGCGACCGCCCACCACAGCGGGGTCTCGAGCTTCTGGCCGCGGCGCATGTACACGAGCGCGCCGGTGAGCCGCTCGCCGGTGAGGCCGGCGACCCAGGCCGAGAGCTCGTCGTCGGTACGCGCTCGCTCGCGTCGAAGCTCGTCGAAGTCGGCGTACAGCTCGTGATCGAGAGAGCGGATCCCGCCCGGCCCCATGAACCCGTCCGGGATGGTCGCGCCCGTGAAGCGCGCGAGCCAGATCCTGTCGGCGACCAACAGGTGGTTGAACGTGCCGTGGATCGACTTGAAGAAGGCCCCGCAGTCGCGCTTGCGCGCCTCGTCGCTCAGCGAGGCGGCGGTCGCGTAGAGCTTTTCGTTCATCCACCGGTTGTAGCGAGCGAGGGCGGTCAGCCATTCGGGGCTGTTGACAAGCATGATTGGAGCCTTACGGTAGCGCGAGCATGAGCTGCCAGATCGTCATAACTCGCCGCACGCGTTCGCGCGCAGCGATGTCGTGCGCGGCAGCGCTCCTGGGCTGAGAGGGAACCCCTCATGGCCCGATCATCGGCGCCCCGCCCATCCGGGGGGGAATGTCTTCCTATGGAGGCCTCCATGTACAACCTCGAACCAACCATCATCATCAGCAACACCGATCGTCACCGCCTGTTCTCACTGCTCGACCTTCACGACACGCCTGCGTCGGAGAGGCTCTCGACCGAGCTGCACCGTGCGCGGGTCGTGGAGCAGCGAGACGTGCCCGCGGACGTGGTCGCGATGAACACGGAGGTCGTCTACGAGGATTGCGACACGTCGGCGCGGCGCACGGTGACGGTCGTGTATCCGCAGGATGCCGACCCTGCGCGTGGTCGCGTCTCCGTGCTCGCTCCGATCGGCTCCGCGCTCCTCGGGCTCCGCGTCGGTCAGACGATCGCGTGGGAGGTGCCGAACGGAAGGAAGCAGCTCCGCGTGCTCGAGGTCCGCCGCTGAGCGATCACGGGCCGCGGCGGCTGAGCGGGGGCGGTGTCCCCGCTTGCCCCGCGGCCCGCCGCCGGAACAGCGCCACTCGCGCCAGCAACACCGTGGTCACGGGGACGGAGATCGAGAGCAGGATGACGATGAGCCACGGGTGCAAGACGGGCCGAGACTCGGTCGCCGAGAAGTAGAGGATCCCGGCTAGCGACACGGTCCAGCTGCCGAACGTGTACGCGAGCGCGGGCGGATGCATGCGCAGAAAGAAGTCTCGCAGGCGCAAGAAGCCGATGGCGGAGATCACGACGAACAAGCCGCTCGCCACGAGCAACGCGGCCACGAGCGCTTCGATCCAGAACGGCGCCTGATTCATTCGATCACCTCGCCACGCAGGATGAACTTCGCCATCGCGGAGGAGCTCACGAAGCTGAACAGCCCGATCAGCAGCGCGGCGTCGAAGTACAGGTCGCTCTGGTGCTGGATGCCGAGAACGAGCAGCACGAGCATCGCGTGGAGGTAGAGCAAGTCGAGCGCGAAGACGCGGTCCTGTGCGCGTGGTCCGCGGACCAACCTGACGAGCACCAGCAACGAAGCGACCGCATAGCAGCCGAGCGCGAAGGCGATGGCGGTGGACAACAGGGCGCTCATTCGAAGATCTCCCGTAACGGCTTCTCGTAGCGATCCTTGAACCGCGCGACGAACGCGGCCTCCTCGTCGACATTCCACGCGTGCAGCAGCAGGGCGCTGCGATCGAGCGCCAGCTCCGACCACACGGTGCCCGGCACCACGGTCGTTACCATGGAGAGCGCGGCGAGCCCGACCGGATCACGCAGCTCCAGCGGGATCGTCACGAACATGGGGTTCGTGGGGCGCCATCGCCACGTGAGCACGTTCCACGCCACCTGGAAGTTCGAGCGCACCACATCGTAGCCGACGGTCAAGATGAAGCCCGCGATGACCAGCGGTCTCCGCACCCGGAGCCGCGTCGGTCGCAGGTTCGACGTCAGGATCGGGATCGAGATCGCCAGGATCAGCGCGATGGCCACGTGGCCGACGCTCGTCGAGCGCGCCAGCGCGAGCCACAAGGCGAACAGCGCGGCGGAGGTGAGCGGCGCAGGGACGAGCGTGCGGACGAACGTCACGGCGATGTCTCCGGCGCGGGCACGGGCGATGGTGAACGCGGACGCGATTTCGTCGACATCACTTTCTCGATATAGGCCCGTGGCTCGTGCAGCTCGGCGGCGGTGGCGCGCGCATAGCGCGTGACAGGCTCCGCGAAGATCGTGAGCAGGATGCAGGAGCACAGGAGCCCGAGCACCGCGATCGCCTCGGCTGCCTTCACCTCCGGCGCGGCGCGGTGACCGGTCGACCACAGGCTCCGGATGCCGGCGCGGGCGAGCGACACGGTGGCGGCGAAGCCGGACAGGAGGAGGAGCCCCATCATCATCCAGCCACCTGCGCTCGAGCCGAGGTCGCTCAGGACGGAGCGCAGCAACGAGAACTTCGCGATGAAGCCCGACAGCGGCGGCAGCCCGGCGACGAGGACGGTGCACGTCATGAAGGAGAGGGCGAGCAAGGCGATCGAGATCGGGAACACGCGGCCCACGAGGGGCATCTGGTCGTCATCGAGGTTGGTGTCCTCGCCGGGGGCGTCGAGATCCAGCAGTTGATGTTGACGCGTGGTCCCGATGCGCTCGATCAGCTCGACCAGGAGGAACAGCGCGCTCACGCCCAGCGTCGCCGTCAGCAGGTAGAACAGCGCCGCCGCCGTCACGGACGGCGTCCACTGTCCGATCGCCGCGAGGAGCGTCCCCGACGACACGATGATCGCGAAGCCGGCGATACGGTCGAGGCGCACCGTGGTCATGAGGCCGAGCGCGCCCACCGCGATGGTCGCGAGCCCACCATAGAGGAGCACGGAGTGCCCGAAGTGCGCCGATGGGCCGGCGGCCTCGGAGAACACCAGCGCCCACAAGCGCAGCACGGTGTACACGCCGACCTTCGTCATCACCGCGAACAGCCCGGCGACGGGCGCGCTCGCGGCGCCATACGCGGGCACGAGCCAGGCGTTGAGCGGCCACATCGCGGCCTTGATCAGGAACGCGAGCGCGAGGATGGCCGCGCCGGCGAGCAAGAGCCCTCGGTCGTTCGCCGGCACGTGCGCGACCTTCACGGCGATGTCGGCCATGTTGAGCGTCCCGAGGACGCCATAGAGCACGGCGAGGCCGACGAGGAACAGCGACGACGCGAGCAGGTTGACCGCGAGGTAGTGCAGGCCCGAGCCCACGCGCGGCAGGCCCGAGCCGTGAAGGTGCAGGCCATACGACGCCGCGAGCATGACCTCGAAGAACACGAACAGGTTGAAGAGGTCTCCCGTGAGGAACGCGCCGTTGAGCCCCATCAGCTGGATCTGGAACAGCGGATGGAAGTGCACGCCGACGCGGGCCCACCCTGCCTCCGCATACAGCGCGGCGCACAGACTCACGATCCCCGTCACCACCAGCATGAGCGCCGACAGCCGATCCGCGACGAGGACGATCCCGAACGGAGCCTCCCAGTTCGACGCCAGGTGCACGCCGGGGCCGTCGCCGTCGACGTAGCGCAAGATCGTCGCCGCCACCACGACGCCCATCGACGTGGCCACGACGTTGATGATCGACTTGAGGCGTCGCCGCTGCTCGCCGAGCATCACCAGCACGGCCGCCGTCACGAGCGGCAGGACGACGGGCACGATCAAGAGCTGCGACAGCGAACCGTTCACGGCTCTCCCTTGCCTCCATCGACGTGGTCCGTGCCGCTCAGGCCGCGTGATGCGAGCAGCACGACGAGAAACAGCGCCGTGGTCGCGAAGCCGATGACGATCGCCGTGAGCACGAGGGACTGCGGCATCGGATCGGTGTAGTGGTCGAGGTCAGCAGGAGTCCCGGGGCTCACGATCGGCGGCTTGTTGGTGAAGATGCTGCCGATGCTGAAGATGAACAGGTTCACGGCGTACGAGAGCAGCGTGAGCCCCATGATCACCTGAAAGGTGCGTGGGCGAAGCACGAGCCACACGCCCGCTCCGCCGAGGACTCCGATGACGCATGCGAGGACCGCTTCCATCTGGCTACTCCTGGGGCTCCGGCGGTTCGGAGGTCTGCGGCTGGGTCAACCGGCCATGCGCACGCACGGATTGGTGAGCGAGCGCGGTGAGGATGAGCAGCGTCGCTCCCACGACGACCGCGAACACCCCGAGGTCGAAGAACGTCGCGCTCGGCAGATGCACGTCACCGATCAGCGGCAGCGTCGCGTGGAACGTGCGGGTGGTGAGGAAGGGGTAGCCAGCGGCGACCGCGACGAGCCCCGTGAGGGCGGCGAGCAGCAGCCCCACGCCGATCCACCGCGGTGGGTTCAGGCGTGCGTGCCGCTCGGTCCACCGCGTGCCGCCGACGATGTACTGCGTGAGCATCGCGATCGCGACGACGAGGCCGGCCACGAAGCCTCCGCCGGGCTCGTTGTGCCCGCGCAGCAAGAAGTGCGCGGCGACGACGAGGGACACCGGCAGCAGCAGGCGCGCGATGATCGAGGGCACCATCATGTAGCCCCGCGCTGCATCGTCCACCGTACGCGGCTTCACCAGGTCCGTGACGATGTCCGCCGGCAGGATCTGTTGTTGTTGCGGCTGGGCGATGGTCTCTGCCGGTGGGCGGAACCGACGCAGGAGGGCATAGACCGTGAGCGCGACCGCGCCGAGCACCGTGATCTCTCCGATCGTGTCGAAGGCACGGAAGTCGACGAGCATGACGTTCACGACGTTGGTGCCGCCTCCGTCGGGGAGCGCGCGATCGAGGAAGAACGGCGAGATGCTGTGCGGCGCCGGGCGGGTCAACATCGCGTAGGAGAGCGCGGCGAGACCGCCGCCCGCGCCGACCGCGAGCAGCAGATCGCGCGCACGCCGCGCCCGATCGCGGAGCGTGACGCGCGGGCGGATCGTCTCGATTCGCATGGGCAGCCACCGCAGGCCGAGCAAGAACAGCGTGGTCGTGACCACCTCCACGACGATCTGGGTGAGCGCGAGATCGGGTGCGGAGAACCAGGCGAAGGTGACGCACGTGACGAGCCCGGCGCCACCCATCAACGTGATCGCGACGAGCCGGTGGAACTTCGCCAGGACGGCCGCGGCGACCGCGCAGATCGCGCCGATCACCCACAGCAGCACGAACGCGGGCGAGGCCGACAGCCGCTCGCGCTCGCCCCACGCGAGCGGCGCCGCGCGTGCCGCGAACACCCCGAGCACGAGCGCGATCGCGATGATCGCGAACACCTGCGTCTGCAGACGTTGCTGCCCGACCACCCGCAGCGCTCTCCGCGCGCAACGCGTGATCCCGACGAGCGCGCTCTCGAACAGCCGCCGGCCTTCGAGTCGACCGGCGAGCGGCGCATCCAGGAGGCGGCCGACCTTGTGCTGGTTGCGGAGCCACAGGTAGCCGACGATGCCGAGCGAGATCGCCACGAGGCTCATGACGAACGGCAGGTTGAAGCCATGCCAAACGGCGAGGCTGTAGTCGGGCAGGCCACCACCCACGACCGGACCCGCCGCGGTGGCCAGCGAGGATCCGATCGAGATCGCCGGCACGATGCCGACGATGAGGCAGGCGAGGACCAGGAGCTGGATCGGCGCGAGCATCCAGCGCGGCGCATCTTCGGGCGTGCGTGGTAGATCGGTCGCGATCGGGCCGAAGAAGACGTCGTAGCCGAACCGCAGCGAGTACACGACCGCGAAGATCGCGGCGAGCGTCGCGATCACCGGGAGCCCGACCTCCACCCAGCGGTGCGACGTCAAGAACACCGTCTCGGCGAAGAACATCTCCTTGGAGAGGAAGCCGTTGAGGAGTGGCACCCCGGCCATGGCCGCGCTGGCGACGAGCGCGAGGACGCCGGTGCCCGGCATGCAGCGCAACAAGCCGCTCAGGCGGCGGATGTCGCGCGTTCCCGTCTCGTGATCGATGACCCCCGCGGCCATGAACAGGGAGGCCTTGAACGTGGCGTGGTTCATGATGTGGAAGACGCCGGCGACCGCGGCGAGCGGACTGTTCAGGCCGAAGAGCAGCGTGATCAGACCGAGGTGGCTCACCGTCGAGTACGCGAGCACGCGCTTCAGGTCGTGCTGGAACATCGCGAGGTACGCACCGACGAGCAGGGTCGTGATCCCCGCGCCGCTCACGAGCCAGAACCACAGATCGGTGCCCGCCAGCACCGGCCACAGCCGCGCGAGCAAGAACACGCCCGCCTTCACCATCGTCGCGGAGTGCAGGAAGGCCGAGACGGGGGTCGGCGCCGCCATCGCCTGTGGAAGCCAGAAGTGGAACGGAAACTGTGCGCTCTTGGTGAACGCGCCGAGCAAGATCAGGACGAGCGCGACCGGATAGAGCGGGTGGGCTCGCACGTGCGCGCCTGCCGCGAGGACCACGTCGAGCTCGTAGCTGCCCACGATGTGGCCGAGCACGAGGACGCCCCCGAGGAGCGCGAGGCCGCCCCCGCCGGTCACGATCAGCGCCATGCGCGCACCGCGCTGCGCGTCGCGCCGGTGATGCCAGTAGCCGATCAGCAGGAACGAGACGAGGCTCGTGAGCTCCCAGAAGACGACGAGCTGGACGAGGTTGCCCGAGACGACCAGGCCGAGCATCGCCCCCATGAACGCGAGAAAGAACGCGTAGAAGCGCGCCACCGGATCTTCCGGAGACATGTAGTAGCGCGCGTAGAGCGACACGAGCGCACCGATGACCGTGACGAGCACGGCGAACATCCATGCGAAGCCGTCGATGCGGAAGGTCAGGTTCAGCCCGAGAGACGGGACCCACTCGATGCTCTCGCGGATCACTCCGCCGTCACGCACCTGGGGGTACATGCTAATGACCAGGGTCGCGGCGAGGACGGACACGAGCCCCGCGCAGCCGGCGAGCACGTTGCGGGCGCGCGTCGGCAGCAGCGCGGTGATGGCGCTGCCCAGGAACGGCAGCAGGATCAGAACAACCACCCGCATGAGCGCGCAACCATAACAGCTGACCCGAGATGCACCGAGGAGGAATCGACACCGACCGAGTCGCTCGGAGCTTCTGGCTCACCTCTTGACCGAGGAGCAAAGGAGACCCACATGAAGCGTATGGCGGAAGTCT
Organism: Kofleriaceae bacterium; assembly: GCA_035539815.1. GTDB lineage: Bacteria > Myxococcota_A > Polyangia > Haliangiales > Haliangiaceae > JABFXX01. The sequence continues at coordinate 32,928 of DATLHR010000029.1, read as the reverse complement.
CGCCCACCGAGGAGCCGCGCCCGCTCGACGAAGAGGCGGTCGCGGAGGACCGCGCAAGGCTCGCGCGCGCGCTTCAGGATCTCGAGGCCGCCAAGGCGCGCGTCGAGCGCGACGCACGCGCCGTCCACGAGGAGACGAGGGCCAAGCTCGTGAGCGAGATGCTCCCCGTGCTCGACAACTTCGATCGTGCGATCGCCGTCGCCGAGTCCAGCGGGGACGCGCCCTCGGTCGTCGAGGGCATGCGGATGATCCATCGCCAGCTCGAGAGGGTGCTGGAGGGGTACGGCCTCGTGCGCTTCGATGCCGTGGGTGCTGCGTTCGATCCACAGCTGCACGACGCGATGACGATGATCGCGGTGGGGGATCCCGGGCAGGATCGCATGGTGGTCGCGCAGCACGAACCGGGCTACATGTTCGGCGACCGATTGCTGCGCGCCGCGAAGGTCGTCGTCGGCAAGCATGCATAGACCGAGGTGGCCATGTGCACGCAAGACAAGATCATCGTCACGCTGCAGGACCTGCGGCGCCTTCTGCCGCTGCTCGAAGCGTCGTCGGACAGCACGCTGCTCGACCGTGAGCTTTATCGGGCGACGCTGGTGGATCAGCACCTCGTTCCACCGGACGTGGTCACGATGAACACTGAAGTCGTCTACGAGGACCGTGCGGCGGGGGGAAGGCGAAGGGTTCGCCTCGTCTATCCGCAGGACGCAGAGCCGAGCCGTGGCCGGATCTCGATCCTCTCCCCGCTCGGTAGCGCCCTGCTCGGGCTCCGGACCGGTCAGCTGTTCGATGCCGAGCTCCCCTCCGGGAAGATGAGCATCCTCGTCGTCGAGGTCCGCTATCAGCCCGAGGCCAGCGGGGACCTCGAGCTGTAGGTCGGTGAGCCACGCAAGCGGCTCGCAAACCTGATAAGCAGCACACATGCTCCCGCGCAGCATTCTGCTGGCCACCGACCTCGACCGCCGTACCGATCGCGCGATGGATCGCGCTGCCGCGCTGGCGAGTGAATGGAAGGCGCCCCTGGTGATCGCGCACGCGATCGAGCCCGGGATCCCGAGAGGGTGGCCGGGCGCGCAGCCGTCGGATCCACGTGCCGCGGCGACGCAACGGATTCGCGAGGATCTCCGCGAGCCGGTCCCGGCCGACCTCTCGCTCGTGGTCGAGCGCGGAGACGCCGTCAAGCTCGTCCTCGAGACGATCACGCAGCGCGATTGCCAGCTCGTCGTCACCGGCGTCGCTCGAGATACGGGATTCGGGCGCATCTCGGCGGGCGCGACCGTGGACGCGCTGGCTCGGCTATCCCCGGTACCGGTGCTCACGGTGAAGACGCGGCCGAATCGTCCCTATCGCAACGTGATCGTGGCGACGGACTTCTCCGAGCCTTCACGCGATGCGCTGCTCACCACGCTGGAGATGTTTCCCTCGGCGCGCATCGTCTTGTTCCACGCTGTTCACGTCATCTACGAGAGCCTCATGGATGACAAGCACGCGGCGCGAGAGGCCGAGGTGCGGCACGCCGACGAGAGAGCGCGCGAGTTCCTCGCCAAGACGCCCGTTGGTGACCGGGAGATCAGGATCCGTTCGGCGCTCGGGCCGCCCGAGCATGCCCTGCGCGAGCTCGCTGCAGCTGGAGGCGTGGACCTCGTCGTCGTCGGGACGCGTGGCCGTGGGATGATCGGACAGCTGCTCCTCGGTAGCGTCGCGCGCTCGATCGTCGCGGGCGTGCCGAGCGATGTGCTGATCGCATCGAACCGCGTGATGGGGCAGGCCCCCACCGCAGGCTGACGCCGTCTCGCGCGCCGGCTACGCGCTCGAGGTCATCTTCAGCCCGATGATCGAGACCACGAGGAGCGCGATGAACAGGACGCGCAGCGGCGGCATCGCTTCGTGCAAGAGGACGACGCCGCCGATGGCGGCGCCGAGCGCGCCGATGCCAACCCACACCGCGTACGCCGTGCCGATCGGCAGCGTTCGCGTGGCGCGCGCCAGCAGGAGCATGCTCCCCACGACCGCGACGGCGGTGATGACGCTCGGGACCAGCCGCGTGAAGCCGTGCGTGTACTTGAGGCCGAGCGCCCAGACGACTTCGAGCACCCCTGCGACGATCAGGATGAACCAGGACACGTGGAATCTCCTCCACAACCCGTCGTTCCTGCCTGGTACGGGTCGTCCTCGTCAGGGCTCGAGATGAGCAGGCGCACTATAGCCCGTGCCCTCGTGAAGGCAATCGGCAGCGAGGCTGCGGTCCGCGCGTCTCAGCGCTTGTTCTTGGCGTCCCAGATCATCGGCTCCCACAGCTCGACCTTGTTGTGGTCGGGATCGAGGATCCAGGCGAACTTGCCGTTCTCGTGCGACTCGGGACCCTTGAGGATCTCGACGCCGGCGGCGCGCAGCTGGGCGATGAGCTCGTCGAGGTTATCGACGCGGTAGTTGATCATGAAGCTCGACTGGCTGGGGCTGAACCAGTCGCTGTCCGGGCTCGCGAGCGACCACACGGTCACGCCCTTGTCCTCGGCATGATCATCCGGCCAGCGCAGGATCGCGGCGCCGTACTCCTCGAGCTTCATCCCGAGGTGCTGCTGGTACCACTCCGCGAGCTGCTTGCTGTCGGTCTTCGCCTTGAGGAAGACGCCGCCGATGCCTGTCACTCTTGCCATGGCCGCGGAGCATACCTGCGCCCGGCTCGGAGCGAGGTACGGGCCCGTATCTTCCAGAACGCGCGTGATACGCTGACCGCCACTGGACCCGCGCACGTATCGCACGACAGCGACGATCGCGATCGTGACGTTCGTGACGCTGGTCCTCGAGCTGACGTCGACCCGGCTCTACGCCTACATCGGCAGCTCGCACGCGACCTCGACCGCGCTCTCGATCGCACTTCTCGGCCTCGGCGTGGGTGCGTTCCTCCGCGTGCGCTTCCCCGGCCCGGCAGCCCCGCATCGTGCCGCGCCGGGGCTCGCTGCGTCGCTGCTCTGCGTGGCCGTGGCGGCGATCGCGGGTGCGTCGTTGCCCGCGCTCGTGGCGCTGTCGCTGGCGCCGTTCGCGTTCGCCGGGATGCTGGTCTCGGACGCGTACGCCGCGCGCGGCAACAGGGCCGCACGCTCGACCTATGCCGTCGACCTGTTCGCCGCGGCGAGCGGCTGCCTGGTCGCGCCGCGGCTGCTCGGTCCGCTCGCGCCGACGGAGATCATGCTGGTGCTCGGCGTGGTGTGTGGGGTGCTGGCCGTCCTGCTCGCCGAGCAGCGAGCTCGCTACCTGGCGATGCTGATCGCCGCGGCGCACGCGAGCTTGCTGGTGGCCGGCGGCGCGGGATACCTGCCCGATGGACCGCTCGAGGTGCTGCTGCGCAGCGCGCGTGGCTCCGAGAAGGCGATCATCGACACGCCGACGTCGTCGCGCGACGTGGTGGATTCGGCATGGAGTCCCCTCGGCCGCCTCGACGTCAAGCAAGCACCCGACGAGCGCGGGCAGCGCCTGGGCGTGTTCACGGATGGCATGAGCCCCACGTACATGGTGGAGGCGGCGCAGGCGAAGGCAGGAGAGTTCGAGCGCACGTGGGGGCTGCTGATGTCGTTGCCATATCGTGCGCTGCAACCAGCGCGCGTGCTGGTGCTCGGTGCAGGTGCAGGTGCCAGCGTGTGGCTGGCCAAGAAGTACGGGGCGTCGCGCGTGGACGCGGTGGAGGTGAATCCCGCGATCCCCGACCTGCTCGCGCGCTGGAAGCACTTCGCCGGCGACGTGTATCGCCAGCCGGGCGTTCGTTTGTTCATCGCGGATGCGCGCCGGTACCTGACCGACACCGCCGAGCGTTACGACCTGATCGAGCTCGCGCTGGCGCTGACCGGCAATGTCCACGCGGAGCAGCCGTCGGGGATGGAGGCGCACCTCTACACGGTCGAGGCGGTGCAGCTGTACCTGCGTCGCTTGACGCCGACGGGCGCGCTGGTGCTCATCCACAGCGATCCGGGGAACGCGTACCGGCAGCTGCTCACGGTGATCGAAGCCCTCGAGAGCGAGGGCGTTCCTCGCGAGCGCGCGCTCGAAGGGATGGTCGTGCTGCACGATCCGCGGCCCGGGACGGCGTATCGCTACATGCTGATCGTTCGCACCTCGCCGATGCCGCTCGAGATCGCCGATGGTCTCGACGTCCCTCCGGCGGAGCTGTTGTGGGGCCCCGGCGACCCTCCGGAGCGCGGCGCCGAGCTGCTCGATCCGACGCAGCTCGGCGCGACCGCCGACGACGATCTGTCGCCGGTCCACGACGATCGTCCGTACTTCTTTCAGAACACGAAGGGCCTGCGCGCGACCGCGCTGGCGGAGCCGGCGCGGTTGTGGGTGCTGGCGGGTGCGTTCCTGCTCGTGCTCGTCCTGATCGTCGAGCGCGGTCGCGATGCTCGCAGGCTCGTGCGCCCGGCCGCCGTCGCGAGCGGACTCGGTGCCGCGTTTCTGTGCGTCGAGCTCGCGCTCATCCAGCGCTTCACGCTCGCCGCCGGCGGGACGCTGTACGCCGTCTCGTTCGTCCTGTTCAGCCTGCTCGCCTGGAGCGCCGCGGGTGCGCTGGTGCTGGGCGGCCGATGGCGCCGCTTGCGCCGCGGCGTGGCATGGGCATGCCTGGTGGCGGCGCTCGCCGTCACGTCGACCGCGCTCCTGGTGCGTGACCTCGCGTGGCTCGACGGTGTCGCGAGCGACGCCGGCCGACTAACGCTGGTCGCGGCGATGGTAGCGCCGGTCGGACTCGCGATCGGCGGGCCGTTCCCGGTGCTGCTCGCTCACCACGGCGAGCCTGTCGATCGCATCGCCAGCCTGTGGGCGATCAACGGAGCAGGGGCGGTGGCCGGCGGAATCGTCGGAGTGCTCGCGCTGCGGGTCGGTGGCTCGACGCACGCACTCTTGTTCGCGGGCGGTCTGTACGTGGTCGCGGCGGCGATCGCGCGTGGAGAAGATGTCGAGTAGTCCGAACCGTTACTTCAGCCTCTATCGCAATGATCTCCCCCGCAGCACTGGGTGCGCGTCCGCCCGGTCGGCCTGGCGGGCAACAAGGGCGCCGCGGGCGGTTCGGAGCTTCACGCCAGGGCACGCCTCGGCAGCATCGCCGGTCAGCGGCCGTCGCACGTGACGGGCTCGGTCATGCACGTGCCTTCGCAGTAGTCGCTCGTGCATTCGTCGTCGAACGTGCACGGCTCGCCGTTGGCCTTGATCGGCTGGCACACCTTCATGCCGGTGGACTGATCGAAGCCGCAGTAGAGGCCGCTGGCGCAGTCCTCGTCACAGGCCGCGCCCTCGGTGGGGATGGGCATGCAGGTCTCGACGCAGTAGTGACTCGTGCACTCGTAGTTCTCCGAGCACGCGCCGCCATCGGGCACCTTGGGGATGAGGAAGGGCCGACAGCCTGCGGGCACCGTCTCGCTCGTGTCGGCGCCGTACTCCGCGCAGGTCAGGTTCTCGATGGCGGCGACACAGTCGCCCGCGGCTGCGCCGTCGTACTCGATGCGGCCCATCTCCAGCGAGCTCTTGTACTGCGGGATGGCGAGCGCCGTGAACAAGCCGCCCGCGAACTGGACGCACTGGTCTTCGGTGGTGATGGGCTGACCCTCGATCGTGATGCCCATGTACTCCTCCATGAGCTCGGCGTCGGTGCAGCACTCCCACTGCTTGCCGCACGCCGCGATCGCGAGCTCGGTACCGAAGTTGTCGATCTCGATCGTGCCGCCGCCGCCATCACCACCACACCCGACGAGCAGGACGCAAACGACGAGCTTCTTCATTGGTTCCCCCGCGGCCGATCGTAAGAGACCCGCCGTTCGTTCCGGGGGGCCTCACGGTCACATCACTCGCTGTAGCCCATCTGGAAGCCCCAAGCCTGGCCGTGCTCGTCAACGACGATCAGCACGTTGCTCGTCCACTCGTCGCCGCCGCCCACGAAGTAGAAGCGCTTCTTGATGGAGCGCTCGCGCAGCAGCGCCGCGATGTCCTCCCACGGCTCCTGGTCCTCGGGGCCGTTGTAGGCGGTCGCGAAGTCTTCGATCGCCGCGGTGCGCGTGGACACCAGCGAGAGGTTGCGCAGCGGGAACGCGGCCCGCAGGTACGTGAAGATCTGGCTGCCGTCGAGCACGCCAGCCGGGAACGTGACGGGGTTCAGGTACGCCATGTCCACCGAGTTGTGCTCCTGGAGATCTGCCCAGCTCTCGCGGACGAGCTCCAGGTCGACGCCCGACGGATCGCGCTCGCGAGAACGAGCGTTGGCGTCCTGAACGTCGAGGATCTCGTAATAGAACGTCAACGGTGCGCGCTCGATGTCGACGAACCCCGTCGCGCTCGCGGTCGCGAGCTTGGTCTCGACCCAGGCGGGCATCGCCGCGACGACGTCGTCGACCGGCATCGAGGTGCGGTCCTGCACGCGCAGCACGCCCCACACGGTCTCCTTGAGCTGGTTCCAGTTGAGGCACTCGCCATCGGGCGAACGCAGCGAGATGTCGATGAAGCGCACCGCGATGTCGGCGGTGAGCTCGGTTGCGTTCTCGCCTGGGTACAGCTCCTGGAAGCGCGCGAAGCAGGCGGTCAGCTCGGGCGCGTGGCGCTCCGTGAAGTGAGCGGCGACCTCGGATGGCGTCGCGCGGTCGAGGCGCGTGAAGTTGGTCGGACTGTCGGCCTTGCCGTCCTGGGCGGCGGCCTGGGAGTCGAGGTCGAACAGCTCTGCGTCGGAGTCGGCGGCGCAAGCGGACGCGAACAACGAGGCGGAAAGCGCGATCGAGGCCAGGAGCTTCATGCCGAGCTCCCCAGCAAGACGGCGGCCAGGGCGACGGTCCACAAGTCACGAGGATTCGGGCAGGTCGTCCCGACTGTTCGGCGAGGTGGCAGCGCCGGTTGGCAGCATGTGGCGCGTTCGGGCGCGGGAAGTGGCGTGCCCTGCACCTGCTAGACTGCGCCCCGTATGGCCATCGAACCGCCCGAGGAGTCCGCGCCGACCGAGGACATCGCGGCGACGCTCGTCGCGAATCACCGCGAGTTCCTCGCGTTCGTGCAGAGGCGCGTCGGCAACGCGGCGGTCGCCGAGGAGATCCTGCAGGACACGTTCGTCCGCAGCCTGGACAAGCTCGACACCGTACGCGACACGGCGATCGGCTGGTTCTATCGCGTGCTGCGCAATGCGATCATCGACCACCACCGGCGTAACGCTGCGTCCGAGCGCAGGCATGAGGAGCTGGCGCGCGAGGCGGGGCTCGCGGAGGGGCAGGACGAGGAGCTGCACCGGGTCGCGTGCAAGTGCGTCGAGCAGCTGGCCGAGACGCTGAAGCCCGAGTACGCGACGGCGCTTCGCCGCGTCGAGGTCGACGGGCTATCGGTGAAGGACTTCGCCGACGAAGCCGGCATCTCGAGCAACAACGCCGGGGTGCGGATCTTTCGCGCGCGCGAGGCGCTGCGCAAGCAGGTGCAGCGCTCGTGCGGGACCTGCGCGACGCACGGTTGCGTCGACTGCACGTGCGGCGCGGGCGCCGCGCACGGCGCGTAGTTAGCTCGCGAGCTCGATCTCGAGCGCCGCGAGCGTCGCGGGATCCATGACCAGCTCGACGGAGGTGATCGCGCCACCGTTGATCGTGAACAGGAACGCCGCTCGGACCTCGCCGCCCATCCTCCACACCGCGCCCGGCTCGCCGTCGATGAGCGCAGGGCGCGCGGCCGTCGCGCGGCCCTTGAACACCTCGGCGACCTTGGCGGCCCCGTGCATCTCGGGGCCGAGCGCCGGTGCGCCCTGCTGCTGGCGAGACGCCGCGGTGCGGATCGCCAGGTCGTCGGCGTGGACGCGCGCGTCCGGAGCCAGCACGGCGAGCAAGGCCTGCAGGTTGCCGTCGCGCGACGCGGCGAGGAACGCTTCGACGAGCTCGCGGCGCGGGGCGGCGGCGGATACGGGCTCCGCGCCGCGCACGCGACGACGTGCCCGGCTCGCCAGCTGCCGCGTGGCGGTGGGCGTGCGGTCGACGATCGGCGCGATCGCTTCGAACGAGAGATCGAACATGTCGTGCAACACGAAGGCGACGCGCTCGGCGGGCGCGAGCGTCTCGAGCACCACCAGCAGCGCCGGGCCGATCGCATCCGCGAGCGCGAGGTCGGCCTCGGGCGTGGTGCGAGCCGGGACGTCCTCGCGCTGCGCGTGCGGCTCCTCGCGCCGCGACTTCCGCGTGCGCAGCATGTCGAGACACACGCGCGCGACGACCGTGGTCAACCAACCACCCAGGTTCTCGACCGTGCTGACGTCGTGGCTGGCGATCTTGAGCCACGCGTCCTGCACCGCGTCCTCCGCCTCCGTCGCCGAGCCGAGCATGCGGAACGCCACCCGCCGCAGGTGGGCGCGGTTCTCGTCGAATTGCTGAGCGAGCTGGTCGCGGTCCGTCATGGCGTCGCCAGTATGCCTCGACTGGCCTGCTGAGAACTCCGGGTCGCGACGATCAGCGATTGCCAGGACACGGCGTACAACCCGCCCGCGACTTGGAGGATCGTTGCGCCCATGCAGCTTCGCGTGATCGCGCTCGCCGGGTACGCAGTGGTCGCGGCGTGCGGTGATGACGACAGGCCGGGGCAGCCGGATGCCCCCGGCACGCCGGACGCTCCGCCCGACGCCGAGGACCCGGGGGTGGTGCCTCGCGTCGAGCCTGCGGCGTGTCGATACGACGTGCCGGCGTCGATCGGGCTCGTGGAAGGGCAGGGCTACGCGTGCGGCGACCTCGTCGTCTACGAGAATCGCGAGACCAAGGCGCGCGCGATCAAGCTGCACTTCATCCGCTTCGAGAGCACGTCTGCCTCGCCGAACGCGACCATCTATCTCGATGGTGGGCCAGGCGGCGACGGCCAGAACATGATCCGCTACGCGGACGTGCTCGGAGCGCCGTTCCTCGACGGGCTGCGCACCGACGGCGACTTCCTCGTGCTCGGCCAACGCGGCACCTCGCGTTCGATCCCGTACCTCGATTGCGAGACGCCGACCTGCGCGGACTTCGCGATGTACGACCTGCCGTCGTACAACACCGCCGCGAACGCGGACGACGTCGACGACCTGCGCGCCACGCTCGGCTACGAGCAGCTGAACCTCTACGGCATCTCGTACGGCTCGCGGCTCGGGCTCGAGGTGCTGCGCCGCCATGGCGATCACGTGCGCGCCGCCGTCATCGAGGGACTCGTGCCGTCGTCGATGGCCTGGCCCGCGGCGATCCCGGCGTCGTTCTACAGCGCCCTCACCGGGCTGAACGCCTCATGCGAGGCGGCGGGCGGCTGCGGCGCAGCCTTCGGCGACCTGGTCGCGAAGTTCTCGGCGGGTGTGGCCTCGCTCGAAGCCGCCCCGCTCACGATCCCCGGCGTACCGTTCGACCTCGATGGCTACACCTACGCCAACTTGATCTTCCGTGCGCTGTATTCGAAGAGCACGTACGCGTGGCTGCCGATGACGATCAGCGACCTCGCGGCGCGCCGCACCGATCGCGTCGCGGGCTTCGTGGCTCCCTTGGTCGAGCGCTTGCTCGAGGGCAACGGCGTCTCGAGCGGCCTCTACAACGCGGTGGTGTGCGGTGAGATCTTCAATCCGCCCGATCCGAACGCGTTCGATCAGCTCAACGCGGGCGTGCCCGACGACATCGTCCAGACGTTCGGAGGCAGCTGGTACTTCCTGATGGAGCGATGCGAGACGTTCCCGGTCGGTAACCTCCAGGCGCAGCTCGCCGAGCCCGTGTCGTCGTCGGTGCGCACGCTCGTGTCGAGTGGGCGGCTCGATCCGATCACACCGCCGGGGTTCGGTGACCTCGCGGCCGCGACGCTCTCCAACTCCGTCGTCGTGGTCCACGAGAACTCGGGCCACGGCGCGACGCTGCAGAGCGCGTGCGGCGTGCAGAACCTGACCGCGTTCATCGCCGATCCGGACGGTTCGCACGACACGAGCTGCGCGGCCTCGGTCGCGACGAACTACGTCTTGCCGTCGATGGCGACCGCGCCGGCGATCCCGTGGGCCCGCGTGCGCGCCGAGCTCGGCTTCGCGCCGCCTCTCGTCCGCTGAGCGCTACTCGGAGCAGCGCTTCACGGGGTTCGGGATCTTCTTGCCCGGGTTCAGGAGGTTCGCCGGATCCCACATCAGCTTCCAGCGGCGCTGCCACGCGAGGAGCTGCTCGGACTGCTCGAGGTGCACGAAGTCGCGCTTGGACAGGCCGATGCCGTGCTCGCCCGAGAGCGTGCCCCCGACGGCGATCGTGTGCTCGAAGATCCGGCGCGCACCGTCCCACATCCGCTCGCGGACGGCGGGGTTCGCCGGATCCTCTTGCGAGAGGAGCTGGATGTGGAGGTTGCCGTCGCCGGCGTGACCGAACACGCTGATCGGGATCTTGGTCTCGGCCGAGACGCGGTCCGTGCGCGCGAGCATCTCGACGATGCGCCCGCGCGGCACGCACACGTCCTCGCTGAACACGATGCGATTCGCCTCGCGCAGCGCCGGCGTGATCAGGCGGCGCGCTTCCCACACCGCGCGGCGCTCGGCGGGCTCGGTGGCGGCGACGACCTCGATCGCGCCGAGGTCATCGCAGCGCATGCCGATGCGCTCCATCATCGCGGGCATCGACTCGGCGTCGCCATCGACCTCGATGAGGACGAGCGCGCCCGCGTTCGCCGGGAACCGGTAACGCGACTTGCTGCGCACGTGATCGATCGACGTGCGATCCGCGATCTCGAGCACGCTCGGGCGGAGCCCGCCGCGCAGCAGCCCATTGATCGCGGTCCCTGCCGCCGCGATGTCGGGGAACACGGCGAGGATCGTGGCCGCGGCAGGCGGCTTGGGCAGCAGCTTCAGCGTGAGCTCGGTGATCACGCCGAACGTGCCCTCGGTGCCGACGAAGCCGGCGACCAGGTCGTACCCGGTGACGCCCTTCGCGGTGCGCCGCCCGCAGCGCAGCACTTCCCCACCCATCAGCGCGACCTCGAGGCCGAGCACGTACTCGCGGGTGACGCCGTACTTGAACGCGCGCGGTCCCCCCGCGTTGGTCGCGGCGTTGCCGCCGATCGAGCACATCTCGAGCGAGGCGGGATCGGGCGGGTAGAACATGCCTTGCTCCTCGACCGCGGCCTGGAGCTGCCCGGTGATGACGCCCGGCTCGACCACCGCGACCAGATCGTCCGGATCGATCGCGAGGATGCGCGTCATCTTCTCGGTCGAGAGCACGATGCCGCCCGGCACGGGCACCGAGCCACCGCAGAAGCCGCTGCCCGCGCCGCGCGGCGTGACCGGCACCTCGTGCTCGAGGCAGAGGCGCAGCACGGCGGCCGCCTGCTCGGTCGACTCGACGAGCGCGGCGCACACCGGAGGGAAGAAGTCGATGAGCTGACTCTCGTCGCGGCCGTAGGTCTCGAGCCGCTCGTTGCCGGGACCCACCACCGCCTTCGCGCCGAGCTCGCGCTCGAGGACGCTCACGATGTTAGCCATGAACGCCTATTGTACGTGAAGATCAGTGCAGCGCGGGGCCGACGGACACCGTCGACAAGAACGCGCGGTCCTCGCTGCGGATGACGCGCGGCTTCCCCGTGATCTCGACCGGCACCATCGCGCGGCGATCGACGGAGCTACTGCCCGCGCTGAGCACGATCGGCCCGGGCTCGATCATCAGCTCGCCGGTGCGCCCGGTGTAGGCAAGCAGGCTGAGCGGGATCACGAAGCTCACGGTCTTCGCCTCGCCGGGCTCGAGCTCGACGCGCGCGAAGCCGACGAGTTGCTGCGCGGGGAGGGTGATGCCGGTGGCGGTGTCGGCCGCGTAGAGCTGCACGACCTCCGTGCCGGTGCGCTGGCCGGTGTTCTCGATCGTGAGCATCAGCCGCAGCTCGCCGCTGGTGTCCACGTGCTCGTGCTCGATGTTGAGCCCGCCGTACGCGAACGTCGTGTAGCTGAGCCCGTGGCCGAACGAGAACAGCGGCGTCGAGGGCATGTCGATGTAGCCCTTGTGGATGTCCGCGGCGGTGCGGTGGTAGCCGGTGCCCGTGCGTTGTCCGTGATGGATGGGCACCTGGCCGACATGGCGCGGCAGCGTGTACGGCAGCTTCCCCGCCGGGTTGGTGAGACCGAAGATCGCATTCGCGAGCGCTTCCCCCTGATGCGGGCCCGCGAAGTACGCGGTGAGCAGCGCGGGCACGTGATCGACGATGTGCGCGAGCCCCTGCGGACGTCCCATCGCGACGATGGCGACGATCGGCTTGCCGAGCCCGGCGATCGCATCGACGAGGGCGACCTGCTGGGGCGGCAGATCGATGCTCGCGGAGTCCTGGCCTTCGCCCTCGGTGCGGTTGGTGCCCGACCATGCCGCGAACCCGCCGAGGTAGAGGATGACGGTGTCCGCGGCGCGCGCGGCGGCGACGGCGGCGGCGAGGTCGGTCGGCTGCGACGGCACGACCCCGGTGCCCGCGACGGCGGTGACCTTCACGTCCGGCAGCAGCTTGCGGATCGCATCGGCGAGCGACACCGCCGGATACGATGCGCGGACGTAGTCCTCCAGCCGGACACCGATCACCTCCGCGAGCTCGCGCTTCAGCGCGACGCGCGCTTCGTGCGGCATGAACGCGTCCCGCGGGTCGACGCCGGCCATCGAGGTGTCGGCTCCGGCGACCTTCGCCTGCAGCATGCCGAGCGCGGCCGGGTAGGTGTACGCGGGGAAGCCGACGAGGGCGCTGTCGGCGTGGGGGCCGATCACCGCGATGCTCGAGAGATCGCGCCGCAACGGCAGCAGGTGGTGGTCGTTCTTGAGCAGGGTCACCGATTCGGCGGCGAGCGTCCGCGAGAGGTCGACGCCTTCGCTGGCGATCGAGCGCAGCTCGACGGGATCCTCGTCGACGTACGGATGCTCGAACAGGCCGAGCGCGAACTTGTCGCGCAACACGTGGCGCACGGGGTCGTCGAGCCGTGCCTCGTCGACGAGCCCGTCATGCACGGCCTTCGCGAGCACCTGGCCGTACGCATAGGCGAGCGGTAGCTCGACGTCGAGGCCGGCGTCGAGAGCGAGTGCGGCGATCTCCTCGGGACTGGCGGCGGCGCGCTGGCGCGTGTGGGCCCAGGCGACGCCGGCGTAGTCCGAGACGACGGTGCCGGTGAACCCGAGGCGGCGGCGCAGCAGGTCCGTGAGCACCGCGCGCGAGATGTGGATCGGGACGCCGTCGTACTCCGAGTACGAGGCCATCACCGAGCCGAGCCCGGCGAGCCGGATCGCGGCCGCGAACGGGCGTGCGTAGACGTCGTGGAGGTCGCGCGCGGTGATCGCCGTCGCCGCCATGTTCTGGCCGGCCTCGGTGACGGCGTAGCCGAGGAAGTGCTTCGCGGTCGCGATCACGCCCTCGCGGAGGTCGTCACCCTGCATGCCCCGCGTGTACGCGACGCTCATCGCCGAGACCAGATACGGGTCCTCTCCGTAGGTCTCGTGTACGCGCCCCCACCGCGCGTCGCGCGCGACGTCCATCACCGGCGCGAGCGCCTGCAGCATGCCCACCGATCGCATCTGCCGCCGCATCACTGCGGCCATCTGCTCGACGGCACCCGGGTCCCAGGTCGCGGCGAGCGCGATCGCCGTGGGGAAGTGCGTGAAGCCCGGTGCGACCACGCCGCTCAGTGTCTCGTTGTGGAAGATCGCTGGAATGCCGAGACGCGTCTCGGTCATCAGGTAGTGCTGGATGCCGTTGACCGCCTTCGCGATCGTCTCGGGCCGCTTGTTGCCGACCGCTCCGATGATGCAGATGTGTCCGACGCCCTCGTCGAGGTGCGCATCGAGCTGACTGCGAATCGGACCGTCATCGCCGAGCAGCGTCGTCGGATACATGCCGGTCAGCTGCATCGCCTTCTCCTCGATCGTCATCATTCGCAGCAGCGCGTCGGCGCGCTGCATCGGCGGAGCAGAGACGAGTGAATCCAGGAGCTGGGACGTCGGCATGGCGGATCGAGATCCAGCAACCAGGGTGCCAGCAGTATATGCCTTGACAGGAATGTGCATGGAGAGGCATATACGGAGCATGGTCACGACGTTCACAGCGCTCGCCGAGCCCAACCGGTTCCGCATCGTCGAGCTGCTTCGCTCGGGGCCGCGGCCGGTGAACGACATCGGCGAGCGGCTCGGGTTGAACCAGCCGCAGGTCTCCAAGCACCTCAAGGTGCTCAAGGCGGCCGGGCTCGTCGAGGTCGAGCAGCGCGCGCAGCAGCGCGTCTACGACCTGCGGGGCGAGCCGCTGCGCGAGCTGCACGCGTGGCTCGAGCGTTACCGCCACTTCTGGGAAGAGCGCTTCGACCTCCTCGATGGAGTCCTCGAAGAGCTGAAGACCGCCGAACGCAAGCGCAAGAAAGCGAGGAATCGATGAGCACCTTCGACGTCACGTTGCCGAGCGATACCGAGATCCTGATGGTCCGAACCTTCGATGCACCGCGCCACCTGGTCCGCCGTGCGATGAGCGAACCCGAGCTGCTCAAACGCTGGCTCGGCGGCAAGCGCGCCACGGTGACGCGCGTCGACAACGACCTGCGCGTCGGCGGCAGCTATCGACAGGAGTTCCTCAACCCCGACGGGTCGACGTTCTTCTTCACCGGCACGTACAGCGAGGTCTCCGACGAGCGCATCGTGCACACGGAGCTGTTCAACGGGGAGCCGCCGCCCGCGATCATCGAGAGCACGCTGCTCGAGAAGAGCGGCAAGACCGTGCTCAGCGTGCTGTCGAGGTTCCCGAGCAAGGAGATCCGCGACATGGTGGTCGCCACGGGCATGAGCGACGGAGCGGGCGAGAGCTACGACGCGCTCGCGGCGCTGCTGCCGACCCTGACGTAGGCACGCAAGCGCGCGAGCTGCTGCGGCCGTGGAGCTGCATCCCTCGGTGAGGCATCGGGCGCCCACGCACGCCGGTGACACGCCGGCACAGAGCGCGCGGTCGCCCACCGGTACTGTTCGTGCAGGCGGTTCACCCATGCGCGCGCTCACGCTGATCCTGCTCGGCCTCGCGGCGTGCAGCAGGCCCACGTATCACGACCATTCGCTCGATAGCCGGCAGATCTCTGCCTCCAACCGCAAGTGCGGCTACGACGCGGCGCGCACCGAGGAGAAGCCGCGGCGTGGTGATCTGATGACGTACTGGCTGCCCTGCTGGGACGACAGCAAGGGCGGTCCTCGCTACGTGGTGCGCACCGATCGCGCGACCGAGGCGCGGCTCGCGAAGGTCGCGGCCGAGCAGTGCATCGGCTTGTTCCCCGCCTCGATCGAGCGGTCTCCGTTCGCGCAGCGTGAGGCGATCGAGGAGATCGTGCCGCATCGCCTGGGCACGTCGGTCGTCGGCGCACACATCGTGTTCAAGCGCATCCCGGGGCTCACGGTGTCGTGGATGCGGCGCGCCATCGCGTGCCACCAGGCGCGGTGGCGAACCCTCGGCGAGCCGGCCGATTATCTTCCCGGCGACCCGACGCTGATCGATGGCGCCGAGGTCACGGTGACGTCGGCGGACTACCGGGTGGTGGTGCTCGTCGAGACCCGGTCGGAGCCGGAGGCGCAGGTGGTGCTCCGACGGGCGAAGGATCTCATCGCGGAGCAGTTCGCTCGCCGGCCGTAGCTACGCGCTGTGTCCCGACGGAGGGGATTCCGGACGCGACGCATCACTGGCGCGATGGCGGAACGCGATGCCGAGTGCGATCGCGAGGCCGATCCACACGGCGACCAGCGGGGCCGCCGCGATCATGACGGTCGCGGCGCCGCCGCCGAGCGCGGTGACGCCGGTCTTCGCCCAGCCGCCGACCACGTCGCCGAACCGGTAGCCGGCGAGGTCGATCACGTTCTTCGCGTGGTACTTGTCCTCGCGGCTGACGACGGTGAATAGCAGCTCGCGCGCCGGGCGCGTGAGGCCGTGGGTAAAGCTGCGGGAGACGATCTGCACGATCGCGAGCACGGTCACCGTGGGTGCGATCGCGAGTGCGGAGATCGCGGCGCCCTGCGCGAGCGGCAGCAAACAGAGCACGAGCCCGGCGCCGATCCAGCGCAGCAAGGGGCCCGCGATGACGGTCTGGACGCCGAACGTCGCGAGCGCGATCCACAGATCGAGCTCCGAGAAGAACTCGGCGCGTGCCTCGCGCGTCGAGAAGCCCTCCTTGATGATCGATGCCTGCTCGAGATAGACGAAGGTCGCGGCGATCGCGGTGCACAGCACGTAGCCGACGATCGCGAGCAGGTAGCGCGAGCGCACGACCCGGTGGAAGCCCTCCCACGGCGTGCTCGCGACGGGTTCGTCGGCTCCGACGCCCTCCTCGTGGGAGAGCGCCTCACCGGCGAGCCTTACGCGCCACGCGCCTACCACCGCGATCTCGAGCAGGATCGCGCACAGCACGAGCACACCCGCGACGTCGAACGCCTCGACGACAACGCGGGCGAAGAACGGCCCGGCGATCGTGCCGATCGTTCCGCCGGCGGAGATCGGGCCATAGAGTCGTTTCGCCCACACCGGCCCGATCAGATCGACGAGCAGGCTCCAGAACACGGAGACCACGAACAGGTTGAACACCGACGACCAGATGTAGAACGCGCGACCGACGCCGACCGGCTGCCAGCGCGAGTACAAGAGCGCGGCGAACACGAGCGCGCAGAGCGCGAAGGCATGAAAGGCCTGCGGCACGACGAGGCGCTTGGGGCGACGCGCGAGCATGCGGCTCCACACCGGCGAGATCGCGATCGCGCCGACGAACGTCGCCGTGAACAGCCAAGGAATGTCTTCGGTCTTGCCGTCGAGGGCGAGCGCATCGCGCACCGGGCGGAACGCCATGAAGCTCGACAGCAGCGCCGCGAACGTGATCGCGGCCCACGCCGTGACCGCGATCCGCAGCGTGCGTGGCGACGGCGCGGCCATCACCCGATGTTCGCCCCCCCGCGCGCCGGCGTAAAGGACGCGACAGGGTGCGACGCGCTACAGGCCGCAGTTCGGCGGATCGGTCGCGGGCATCGCGTCGATCCACGCCTTGATGAGCTCGGTCCCGCGGCGGTGCTCGAGGGAGCGGCCGATCAGCGGCATCATCGCACCCGGCACGGTGGTCTTGACCCGGAAGTGGAGGATCGACTGCTCCGCGTTCCCCGGCACGATGTCGTAGGTGAGGCCGCCGGTGCCCGCGCCCGCGCTGCCCGGCTGCTTGCACACGCCGAGGCGCTGGAGGTCGGTGTTGCCGTGGTCGAGGAACAGCTGCGACGAGATGCCCTGCACGCCGTTCGGGTTGTGGCAGTGGGCGCAGTTCGCATCGAGGTAGTCGCGCGCGACGCGATCGAGGTCGGCCGGCGCGATCGCCGCGACCCCGCCTGCCTCGACGGCGCGGAAGTCATACGCCGGCGTGATCGAGGACAGGTCGGACAGCCCGGTCACGAAGCCCGCGTCGCGGAGCCGTTCGAGCTGACCTTCGCGGTGCAGCTGGCGCGGGCTCGGTCCGATCAGCGCCATCGTCGGCGTGCTCTCGACGAGCCGGTTGTGGCAGGTGCCGCACTGGTTCTTCTGCGGGACCAGGTAGCTCGCCGTGGCCTCGGCGCCGTCGGTGCCCACGAACGAGATCGTGCGCACCTCGCCGGCAGGCGACAGCACCGCGTCGGTCTGCGCCTCGTTCCAGCTGTACGGGAACGCCTGCCAGCGGTCGTCGAACCGAACGAGCAGCCGCGTCTCGACGAGCGTGACGTCCTCGCTCGGCGTGCGCAGATCCGCCGGAAACGCGAAGCTCTTGATCAGCACGCTGCCGGCCGGCAGCTCGAGCGGGAGCCCCGGATCCGTCGCCGTGCCCGCGCTCCCCGGCGGCACGTAGATCGCGCGCTGCTTGAGCGAGTAGTCGGAGAACAGCGGCGTGTTGAGGTCGTACGGGATGACCTCGTCGTTGAACGTGTACGTCGCGGTCGCCGGATCCCACGCGAACAAGTTGAAGCGCGACAGCCGCTCCGGCATCGGCTGCGAGAGGTCGACCGTGACCGGCCTGGTGAGATCGACGCCGTCATCGGAGCCGCCGCACGCGGCGACGGCGAGGCAGGCGAGGGCGACGCGCACGCGCATCGGTCAGTTGCCGTTCCAGACGCTGATCGCGGCGCCCGCGATCGCGTTGCAGTCGAACTGCGCGCCCGCCGTTCGGTCCCGCGGCGGGGCGTCGAAGCGGCGGATCGGCGAGCCGATCTGCGCCGCCTGCGCCGCGAAGTCGAGGCTCGCGAACGAGCCGCCCGTGTTGTCACCGGCGCAGATGTGGTTGTCGTTCGAGTCGAGATCGGTCTCACCGATCGTGTCGTAGACGATGCTGTCGACGGGCTTGCTGAGCGGCCCGTACAGCGCCTGCAGCATGATGCCCAGCATGTTGGGATCGAACAGATCGATCTTGTCGCCCGACATCGCGTGCGTGTTGCCGGCGATGCGGATGTTCTCGCCGCGGAAGTTCGAGACGAGGTTCGCGTCGGGGCGAGGCGAACCGTCGGCGTTGAAGCCGGGCAGGAGGTTCAGATCGCTGACCTCGCCGACGAACGCGGGGCTCGAGGTGTCGAGCGTCCACTTCGACTGGTCCTGCTCGATGATCAGGCCGCTGACGATCGCGATGTCCACGGTGTTGTTGTTCGAGTACGTGTTGTCGACGATCTCGACGCGGCGCGACGCCATCGCGAACGTGCCGGTGCCGACGGGGATCGCGGCGACCGTGCCGCCCGGCGCGAAGTTGATGCCGTTGTTGTCGTAGACCTGATTGTCGTGGACGCGGATGTCGCGGCCGACGATCGGGTTGCCGGGCAGATCGAAGATCACCAGGCCGCCGGTGTTGTCGTGGACGTTGTTGTCGTAGACGTCCGCGTACTGCGTGTTCTCGATCTCGAGGCCCGCGACGTTCCCGTAGACCTCGTTGCGGCGCACGATCGCGTACTGGCACTGACCGACGTAGAGTCCGGCATCCGAGGCGTTCGATGCGATGCTGTCCTCGACGAGGACGTGCTTGGACTTCACCGGATAGATGCCGTAGGCGCCGTTGGTCGACGCCAGCGGCGTATCCCAGGTCGCTTCGATCTTGCGGTACGTGACGCGGTCGCTGGCCTCGACGCGGATGCCGTCCTTCACCGAGTTCTTCACGGTGAAGTCCTCCACGAGGAAGCCATTCGCGTTGAGCGCCGCGATGCCGTTGACCTGCGCGGTCACGCCGGCCCAGTCAAGCACCGTCTCGCCGATGCCCTGCCCGAGGAGGTGCACGTTGGCGACGTTCTGGATGCTGACCTCGTTGGTCATCGCGAACACGCCCTTGCCGAGCACGATCGTCGTGTCCGCCGTGAGCGAGTTGGTCGCCGTGAGCAGTCCGTTCACGTCGCCGCCTTTGATCTCGACGCAGGTCGCGCTGGTGATGCTCGGATCGGAGCAATCGCGCACCGGGAACGAATTCTCGGAGCTGTCATCTCCGCACGCGGCGAGCGGACTCAACACCAACAGCAGCAGTCCTTTGCGCATGAGGGGTACTCTCGGCGCCCCGCGCGCCCGAAGTCAACGAATCAGACGGTGCGCATCCCCTCGGGGGAATGCGGATCACGTCCCGAACAGCGCCTTGATGCGCGGCGTCAGCTGGTCGACATACCGGCCGCCCGCGCGGACGCCGTCCGTCTGCGTCCCCGACGCGCGCCCGTCCGCGAGTGGCCGCGCGAACAGGGGCACCAGGTCCGACGTGTAACCCGCTGCCTTCAGCCGTGCGCCGTCGCGATCGAGGTCGAACTCGAGGAAGCGCATCGGGCCGAGCGCCGCATCGAGGGCGCCGCGCTCGACGGCCGCGTGGAAGTCGCGGCACGGCTCGCACCACGTCGCGCCGACGTAGACCACGATCGGCACCTGCTCGCGGCTGCCGCGCGCGATCTCCTGTGCCACGTACTCGGTGAGCTCCCCGGCGGCGGGCGCGGCGACCAGCTCCACGCGGCCACCGGTGGCCGGTGGCGTCACGGGCGCTTGCTCGTTGCAGGCAACGAGGGCGAGCAGGGCCAACCACGTGCGCGGCATCGCGCTCCTACGGTATCACCGGTCCATGGCGACGTACGTGGCCCTGCTGCGCGGCATCAACGTCGGCGGCAACAACATCATCAAGATGACCGCGCTCAAGGCGTGCTTCGAGGCGCAGGGCTTCACCGACGTCGCGACGTACATCCAGAGCGGCAACGTGGTGTTTGGCGCCGCGGCGAAGGAAGCGGTGGTCGCGCAAGCTGTCGAAGATCACGTCGCTGCCGATCTACGCGCACATCACGGCACGCAACTGGAACACCACGACGGCGCTGCTGCGCATGATGGAGCGTTAGAACCAATGCGGGTCAGTTAGCGAGATTGCGGCAAGCATGAGCGCGGTCCACGCGGTGGTTTGCGTGCCGCAGATCGTGAGTCGCCAAGATCGCCAAGATCGCCAAGCAGAGATTCTTTTCCGGCCTGCTACGAATCCTCGTCGAGAGAATGTGACGCTCCAGGCTGTGAAATCTGGGAAGCCAGTGAAAGGTCTCGGCGGCGGGCGTGCCGGGCCGAAGGCGGAGAACTTCCTTCTGCTTGGCGATCATGGCGATCTTGGCGGCTCCCCTTCTGGGAGAACGTTTGCCAACGCTGCGCAGTGCGCTCGCCTTAACGAGCGTTAGAACAGGGTGTAGATGAACGGCGCGGTGACGTGGGCGGTGGCGACGACGAGGCCGGCCGCGAGCAGCAGCAGGATGACGGGGATCAGCCAGGTCACGCGATTCGTGACGCTGTAGTCGACCACCTCGACGGCCAGTCTGAACAGGTGTCGTAGACGCCTCAGCATGGCTCGGTCCTCCGCATCAATCGAGCTCGTAGGTCTTTCGCCAGTCTTCGGTGTCGGGCATCGGCGGCTGTGCGCTCTTCTCGAGGATCGCGTGCTCGAGGACGAGCGCGTCCATCTCGCAGCGCATGAAGCAGCGATACGCCTGCTCCGGGGTGCACACGATCGGCTCGCCGCGCACGTTGAACGACGTGTTGATCATCACGCCGCAGCCGGTGAGCTCGCTGAACTTCTTCACGATCATGTGGAAGTTCGGGCTGCGCTCCGTCGACAAGGTCTGCACGCGCGCGGAGTAGTCGACGTGCGTGATCGCCGGCAGCTCCGAGCGCACCTCGTTCACCCACTCGAGCAGGTCGTCGCCGCGCGGCTTGTCCGCGATCGGGTGCCGCAGCTGGTCGCGAACGGGGGCGACGAGGAGCATGTACGGTGATTCGCAGTCGAGATCGAAGTACTCGGAGGCGCGCTCCGCGAGCACCGACGGTGCGAACGGCCGGAACGACTCGCGGTACTTGATCTTGAGGTTCATGTTCCGCTGCATCTCGGGCGAGCGCGGATCACCGATGATGCTGCGATGGCCGAGGGCGCGCGGCCCGAACTCCATGCGGCCGAGGAACAGGCCGACGACCTTGCCCTCCGCCACGAGCTGCGCGATGCGCTCGGCCCGCGCCTCGTCGCCCTCGACGAACGTGTACGGATAGCCGTGCTTGTCGAGGTAGTCGCGGATCTCGTCGTCGCCGAACGAGGGACCGAGATACGAGCCCTGCATGCTGTCGTTCGGCTTGGGCGTGCGCGCATTACCCTTGATGTGGTGCCACGCGTGCAGCGCGGTCCCGAGCGCACCACCGGCGTCGCCCGAGGCCGGCTGGATCCAGATGTTGTCGAAGATCTTCTCGCGCTGGACGACACCGTTGGCGACGCAGTTCAGCGCGACGCCGCCGGCGAGGCAGAGGTTCTTCTCGCCGAGCATCGCCGCGCTGCGCGCCAGCCGGAGCACGATGTCTTCCAGCACCGCCTGGATCGACCGGGCGAGGTCCATCTCGCGCCGTGTGATCCGTGACTCGGCCTTGCGCGGCGGTCCACCGAACGCGCGATGGAACTTCTCGCTCGTCATCGTGAGGCCACCGATGAAGTCGAAGTACGAGAGGTCCATGCGGAACGTCCCGTCGGGGCGCAGGTCGAGCAGGTCGTAGATCTGCTTGGTGTACGTGGGCTCGCCGTACGGTGCGAGCCCCATGAGCTTGTACTCGCCGGAGTTGACCTTGAAGCCGCAGTAGTACGTGAACGCCGAGTACAACAGGCCGAGCGAGTGCGGGAAGCGCAGCTGCTTGACGAGGTTCAGCGTGTGATCGCGCCCGAGCGAGAGGCTGGTGGTCGCGTCCTCGCCCACCGCGTCGAGGCACAGCACGGCCGCCGACGAGAACGGCGACGGGAAGAACGCGCTCGCGGCGTGCGACTCGTGGTGCTCCGAGAACACGAGCTCGTTGAGGCGGTAGCCGAGCGCTTCGAGCTCGCGCTCGATGTCGAGCGGGATCCACAGCTTGTGGCGGAGCCACGGCGGCATCGCGGCGAGGAACGACCGGATCGCCGTGGGCCCCATCGAGAAGTAGCTGCGCAGCAGGCGGAGGAAGTGCGTCAGCGGCTTCTCGTAGAACGCCACGACGTGCACGTCGTTCGGGCCGATGTTGCCGGCGCGCAGGCAGTACGCGGCTGCGTGCCGCGGAAAGCTGGCGTCGTGCTTCTTGCGCGTGAAGCGCTCCTCTTGCGCCGCGGCGATGATCTCGCCGTTGCGGACGAGGCACGCCGCGGAGTCGTGATAGTAGGCGCTGATCCCGAGAATGTTCACGGCGTTCTCAGTTGGCTCCGCGCGCTTGCACGAGCTCGCGCAGCTTCGGTTCGAGGTCCCGGAACATCCGCTCCGCGATCATCCGCGCGCCGACCTCGTTGGTGTGGATCGGGTCGACGTACACGGCCGCCGGTGCGCCGTTCAGCGCGTCCGAGAGGTCGACCATGTACGGCGGCAGCATCGCGCGCAGGCGGCGGGTGATCTCGGCGGTCTGGTCGTGCCGGACGCGCGACCAGAACGAGGTCTCCTTGATCAGCTGGTCGACGCTGATCTCGTGATTCGGCACCGCCATGGTCAGGTAGCTCGGCTGCAGGTAGGTGACGACGTGGATCCCATAGGACGCACCGAGCTTGTGGTTGATGTTGTTGTCGCCCAGGTACCAGGTCTGCAGGTATTGCATCGCCTCGTCGAGCGTAGGCGGCTTGAACCTCGGTCGAGGCTTCTCCTCCTCCGTGAGGATGCGAAGCGCGTTGTACTTGTCGAGCTTCTCGAAGGTGTCGTCGATCGGGAACGCGGACTTGACGCGAGGCCCCGCCCGGAACGGCGGTTGATCGAGGCGCTGAGGGAACAGGCCTCCGTTCACGATGTCGTTCCAGCCGTTGTAGAACACGGCGACCTGCGGGATGTGGCCCCGCAAGGTTTCGAGCATGAAGGCCGTCGTCTCCTGGATCGTGCTGTAGCCGATCGCGCCGTAGTTCGCGACCTGCACCGGAATGCCGTGCGCTTCCGCGATGCGCGCGAACTCGGACGGGATCGTGTGCTCGTCCCGCTGGTACGCGCCGAACGTCGTGGAGCCGCCGTAGAAGTGGACGACGATCGGCTGCTGTCCCTTCAGATCCGGTTGGTACGATCGCCGGAGCTGATCCTTGATGTTGAGGGTCTCGCCCTTGATGTCCGGGTGCACCCACATCAGCATCGGGTGATACGGGAACTGCGTGCGCAGGCCCCAGTACTCGACGTCCCACTGCTTCGCCCACGGATACGGCTTCATCGCGAGCATGTCCTCGGCGCGCGTGGTGTTCGTGCGCGATTCATCGGGCTTGTCGACCAGCAGGTAGCCGACGAGGTAGTTCGTGAACACCAGCGCCGCCGCGATCACGTAGAACTGGACGAGCCGGACCACGAACGTACGCACCCACGAGCGCCGCGGACCGCGCTGGGCCTGCGGTTGCTCGATCGCGAACATCCGCCGGTAGAGGCGCGGCGGCGTTCGCAGCGCGATGCGCTCCCAGTACGTGTCGGCGCTCGGATCCGCGCGCAGCGTGAGCGGCGTGCGGCCGGCGAGCTTCAACACGATCGCGATCGGGAGAAAGATGATGACGTAGACCACGCTCAGCGCGATGAACCCGATCCCCGAGCCGATGAAGCCGGTCACGCGTTCGACACCGCGCCGGAACGGCGGGAAGAGCGCCGAGCCGCCGCCGATCACGACCGCGAGGACTCCGACGACGATCGCCATCGTGGTGCGCCCCCACAGGTAGAAGAGCGCCATCACGACCGCTGGAACCACGATCGGGGCGAGCCGGCGCGCGAGCACGGCGACACGACTCGCGGGCTTGACCTCGACGATGCCGATACTGCGCCAGACGGGCGCGGCCCCCTTCGATGTGGTCATCCCATGTCCGAGAATGGGCGGTGATCGACGAACGCCATGAGGTGTCACGTCACCCCGACGAGACCGAACCAGGTTCCCGTACTGGCCGGGGCTTGTCAAGGCGCCCCGACGGAGGTCCCGGGCGGCTTCGTTACTTGATCAGGAACGCCTCGGGGCGCGTCTCACGCCGCAGGCACGCACGGTACTTCGCCTGATCTTTGATCACCGCATGGCACGCCTTCAGCGCGAGCTGGCCGACCTGGGTCACGTACGACGGCGTGAGCGTCATCAGCTCACCCTCGAGCACCTCCTCGACGCTGCGCGCCTGATCGTCCTCATCGAGCTTGTAGGAGGTCTCCAGGCCGATGCGTTCCTTGACCGCCGACAGGTGATGCGTGCGCGAGCCCAGCCATTCGTCGAGCCAGTAGCCGTGCGCGTTCGCGGCCCACGTCGCGTCCGGGGCGAGCACGCCGATCATGCCTTCCAGCATCGAGACCTTGTCCGCGCGCTCGAGCTTGGCGTGCTTCGGCATCATCCCCGAGGAGATGAGGTTCGCCGCTTCGAGCACCAGCTCGCGTGGCAAGGTGCGCTTGGTCTCGAACTCCGCCAGGAAGGGATCGTCGCCCGAGTCGTGGCAATCACCGCACGCGTTCACGATCTGCGCGGCGAGCGGCTCCGGGAACGTGACCACGTCGCCCGCCGGCGCCGGCGCGATCGGCTTCGCGGCGGCGGCGACCGGAGGCGCGGAGGTCTGCACGCGATCGACGTACTTGCGCAGGGCAGCGCGGAACAGCGTGCGCATCTTCCCGTCCTCGGTGAACGCCGCGAGCAGTGCCTCGTGGTCGGCGGCCGAGGCGGTCGTCCCGAGCACGTGGTCCTCCACGCGCTGGACCATGCAGTCGTTGAACTCGGGTTGGGCCACGATCAGCTTGCCGAGCGCCTCCGGCGTCAGCGGGATCTCGCCGCGTGGATCGTCGATGTCGCGCATGTACATCGGCCCGCGCTCCTTGTGGCGCGACTCGCTGAGGATCGGTGTGACCGACTTGCCGAGCGCCGGGTACGCGAGCATGAACTGCGCACCATAGTCCATGCGCGCGTGGCACTCGGAGCACCCGGGTGCGGCGGCGAGCTCCTTCCAGCCCGCGTTCTCGGACCGGATGTTCGCGTGTTGTCCCATGAGATCGCGGAACTGATCGCTGGTGACGCCGAAGCTGCCCGTCGTGGTGCACCACGTGCGCGCGAACACCAGCCGCATGCGATCGCGCGGCCCATCGGACATGTACAGATACTGGGTGGACGTGAGGATGCCGGAGTGCGCGCCGGGGAAGAGCTCCTCGCGCGGTGCGTACTTGCCTTCGACGGGCCACGCCGAGAGATCCGGTACGCTCTTGCCCGGGCTCGCGTAGAGCTTGTCGCGGATGCGCATCGCCTCGACGTTGCGATCACGGAACGAGCTCTTGGTCAGGATGATCTGCTTGAACGGTTCGTCGTTCTCGATGACGTGCGCGATGATGCCGAGCTGCTCCTGGCGGAAGCTCTCGAACAGCTCGCCGAAGTGCCGTGTGTCGCGCACGCAGTTGAGCAACATCGGTCCGCAGCCGCATTCCGGGACGTCCGTCGCCATCGTGCCCGAGCAGGTGTTGCCATCCTTGGCCTTGAAGCCCTGCGGCTGATAGTCGGCCTTGCAGACCCGGATCGGATGCTTGGCATCCCACCACGGCGCGACCTCGACGCTGTCGGCGAGGGTGCAGTCCTTGCGGTAGAAGCTCACCTTCTGTCCGTCGACTTCCTTCGTCTTCAGGATGTGCATCGCGTAGTACGACAGCGGCCCGAAGTTCATCTCGCCGAACAGCACGCGCGGGATCACCACGCGAGCGAAGCGCGGGTCGCGGACCAGGTCGTCGATCACCTTGTCGATCGTGGTCGCCTTGCCGTCGAGCGCCGCGATCGTCTCGGAGCGCTTGGGCTCTTCGAGGATGCGCCCGAGCGAGATCATCGCGAGGTCGTCGACTAGTTGTTCATTGGTCGTGGCCGCGGCGACCGGGGCCGTGCTCGGCGGGGCAGGGCGCACCTCGTCGGCCTGCCGCGTGCACGCAGCGAGGACGAACATCGTGAAGACGATGGATCGGCGCATGGTCACCCGAGGAGCGGCTCGATGGGCTGCGAGGGGTAGCCGTACTGCGTCGGCTCGATGCCGAACAGGCGGAGCAGCGTGCTGCCGACGTTGTCGAGCATCACGTGCTTGGTACCGCCGAGCTTGCCGGTCTTGAGGTCCATCGGCAGCCCCAGCATGTTCTTGCCGGTCTGTCCGACGATGTTGCCCTTGCTGCCGGTCGCGATGCCTGCACCCATCAGGAGCATCGAGACCTCCGGGAAGTGGTCCTTTCCATGGTCGGAGTTGAGGCGCGGGAAGCGGCCGACCTCACCGGCGACGAGGATCGTCGTCTGCTCGGCGAGCGTGCCGTGCTGGTTGCGCTTCGCGTGCAGCCCTTGGAGAAACAGGTCGAACGCTCCGGTGAACGCGGCGTTGACGCTCTGCTGGCGCTCCAGGTTCTTCCAGTGCGAATCGAACTTGTTGAAGCCGAAGTACACGAGCGCCGTCGATGCGAGGTCGTGCTCGAGCGCCCACAGCACGCGCTGCATGCCCGTGATCGGCGGGCCCATGCGCTCGCCGCTGGGAACCTTCCACGGCACCAGCTCGAGCGGCGGGACCGTCTGCAGCGTGTCCAGGTAAGCAATCACGCGCTCGTAGCTCTGCACGTCGGTGGGACGCAGTCCGGGGGCGCGCGCGTTCTCGCGCAGCGCGGCGGCGAGCTGCGCGAGCTCGTCGCGGGGCGTCGAGTCGAAGTGGGAGAGTCCTTGCGCCCCGCTGGTGCCGACCACTTCACCATCGAGCGCCAGCCAGCCAGGCGAATACGTGCGGTTGAACAGATGGCCGACCGTGACCGCGCCGAGGGGGCTCTGCTGGTGACGCGCGATCAAGTCGAAGATGCTCGGCGTCGAGAGCAGCCCGCGCCGCCGCATCCGGAGGAACTGCCAGGTGCCCGCGAAGTGATTCGCGCTCTCGACCTGCACGCCGTGGACGATCGCCATGCGCTCGGCCCACTTCGAGAGCGGCGCCCACAGCGAACCGAGCCGCATGTTGCCGGCCGTGATGCTCTCGGTGTGGGTCGGATTGTCGACCCAGCCTTCGACCTCCGACGGTGTCTTGGGGTCCAGGGTAAGGACGCCGTCGGGGCCTCCGCTCAGGAACAGGACGACGAGCTTGCGTGGCTTCGGCTTCGTCGCGGGCGCAGGCACTTGTTGCGGGCGCTTGTCATCGCCGCGACAGCCGAGCCCCACGATCGGAAGACTCGCGCCGAGCGCGAGCATCCCCCGCAATGCGTCACGCCGCGAGAACGGCATCTTCAAACTGTACGGCCCGAAGGCTCCTCGGCGCAAGGTCGACGAGGTGCGGTGCTCGGACGCAGTCCGAGGCGACGCGAGGAGGCGACATGTGCGCGTTCGGTGGACCGATCAGCCCGGGCGTGGCATCTCACCGCCATGGGCCGTCCGATCGACCCGATGCCCGCCATCGAGCAGGAGCTGCAGAGCGAGCGGGCCTCGGCGCTCGGCGAGGCGGGGCGCGCGCTCGAGCGAGCCGTTGGCGCGTTCGTCGGAACCGAGGAGACGCTGGAAGCGCTCGCGACCGCCGTGTGGAACTACATGATCGTGCGCGAGACGCTCGGCATGTTCGATCACGAGGCAGCGCTCGACCTCTATGGCGTGCCTCGCCGGGTGATGTCGCGTGTCGGCGTGTTCAAGCGAAGCTGATCACCCGAACACGTGCGGGATCGCGTACACGGTCGCGGCGGGTGGCGCGCCCGCGCGATGGGCGCGCACCTCGATCTCGATGTCGCGCGGGAACACCGCGTAGTGGCGCTGGCACGCGACCAACACCTCGCCGCGCTCCGCGTCGTAGGGCGCGAACGGCTCGTCGAACATCACGTCGCCCGTGGACTCGACGCGGATGATGACCTGGACGCGATCGGCGCCCGTGAGCGCCAGGCCGCCGAGGCGGTGGATCATGAGATCGACGTGCCGTGCGAACGTGACCTCGGTGCGCACGCCGGGCGGGATCGCGTTCTCGACGAGCGTGAGCCCCTTCCCGCGCAGCACGTCGAGGTCGGCGCACGAGATCACCGGCGGCAGCTGGCCGCGGAGCGCGGCGGCGATCTGCGCGACGCGCGTGGAGGCCGCGGTGCACGCGTCGCACCCGAACAGGTGCTCCTCGACGGCGTCGGCGTCGGCCGGTGCGAGGTCGCCTGCCCAGTACGCGACGAGCCGCGCGTCGTCGAGCGGCGTGCGGCAGCTCATGTCGCCTCCGCCACGCCGAGACAATCGCGCAGCTGCGCGACCGCGCGATGGCGCACGACGCGCACGTTGCCCGGTGTCATCGCCAGCGCCTCCGCGATCTCGTCGGCGGACTTGTCGCGCGAGAACGCGAGGTAGAGGATCGTGCGTGCGCGCGCCTCGACGTGCTGCAGGCACCGCAGCAGCGCCTCGATGTCGAGGGCGTCGAGCGGAGGCAACGCGCCCGCGACGTCGAGGCCGGCCGGCGCGGTCGGCTCGGCGCGCGTGTCGGCGGCGCGGAACCGCAGGGCGAGGTTGCGGCTGGTGCCGAGGATGTAGCGATCGATGCGCTCGGGGTCATCGATGCGCCCCGCACGTGCGGCC
Organism: Kofleriaceae bacterium; assembly: GCA_035539815.1. Classification (GTDB taxonomy): domain Bacteria; phylum Myxococcota_A; class Polyangia; order Haliangiales; family Haliangiaceae; genus JABFXX01. The sequence goes on along the minus strand of DATLHR010000029.1, from coordinate 3,999 downwards.
TCGAGCACCGCGACGAGCACCGACTGCACGAGGTCACGCGCACGGTCCTCGTCGCGCAGGTGCTTGAGGCCATACAGGTGGACGCGCGGCGCGAACCGCCGGCACAGCTCGGCCTCCGCCGCGGCATCGCCCTCCGCGACGCACCGTGCGAGCTCCGCGTCGGTGGCCATCTACCTCCACGCTATCACGCGACCTTGTCGGCGAGGGCGCGGAGCAGCGCCGCACCGTTCCCGCGGTACGAGCTCCCGTGCATGCATGCGAGCGTCGTGGGCTCGGTGCGCGCGAGCTTGTCGAGGGTCGCGCGCGTCTGCGGCCCGTGCGCGAAGTAATCCATCCCGGAGCGCATGACCTCCGAGGGGCCGAGCACTTCGCTCTCCGTGAGCGGCGGCAGGTTGGACCCGGCCTGGGTGAACAGATCGCCGCACAGCAAGGTCTTGGTCGATGCGTCGAACAGGTAGCCGCAGTCCCAGCCGTGCGGGACGTGCGGCGCATCGAGCCAGCGCAGCGAGCGCTTACCGAGGGCGAGCTCCTGGCCGTCGGCGAGCCCGACCGCCGGCCGATCGACGAGGTCGTCGGTCGACACCATCTTCGCGACCATGCTGCACACGGCCTCCGCGGCAGGCGCCGCCGCGAGCCACAGATCGAGCGAGCCCATCTCGTCGGCCTCCACGTGCGAGAACGCGACGTAGCGCAGCTTCGCGGCGTCACCGAGGACGCGCGCCACGGCGTCGCGCACGAGCGGGAACATGCGGCGCGGTCCGGTATGAAACAGCAGCGGCGCGTCGTCGACGACGAGGAACTGATTGAAGCTGAATCCCCCGGGGATCCCGATCCCTTCGACGGGCGTGCTGATGCGATAGAGATGCGAGGCGATCTCGTGGACGGTGGTCATCGGTGGCTCCTTTCCCCGATGTCCGCCGGCCCCGAGATTCGTTACAGACTTTTTTTCGCTACTTCGACTTCGCCATGTCCGCGAGGACGTTGACGCTCTCGTCGATCCACGGATCCCGCGCGATGCCGTCCGACCAGCGCTTGCCGCGATCGTCGGTCTTCGCACCGGGCCCCGGAGGCAGCGCCTTGCCGTCGTCCAGCGGCTTGACGGTCAGGCGTGGCGGCAGCGTCTTCACGTCGGGCGAGACCGCCTCGAGCGCGGCCTTCTGCTCCTTGCGCCGCGCTTCCCACGCGGGCTTCGCGAGCGGGATCTTGGTGTCGTGGCGCCGCGCGCGCAGCACCTGCGTGGTCGCGGCGATCTTCGACAGCAGCGGATCCTTGGCGATCCGCGCGCCGCTCTTCTGCGCGAGCTGGTCGGCCTTCCATGCGTGCGGAACCTTGTCGTACGGAAGGCCGTCGATCTTCGACCACTCGAGGGCGTGATCGAGCGAGCGCTCGCCCGCATCGACGTGGCCCGCGGGATCCGGCAGCACGATGTCGGGCACCACGCCTTCCCGCTGCGTCGACGCCCCGGTGACGCGGAAGAACTGCTGGATCGTCAGCTTGAGGACACCGAGCTCGACCTTGCCACCCGTCGCGCGATCGAGATCCGCGAGCGTCTGCACGGTGCCCTTGCCGTGGGTGGGGCCGGTGCCGACGATCACCGCGCGTCCGTAGTCCTGCATCGCGCCGGCGAAGATCTCCGACGCCGATGCGCTGAACTTGTCGACGAGCACGACGACGGGACCGGTGTACTCGAGCCCGGCCTTCTCGTCGCGCAGGACCTCCTTCCTGCCGCGGCTGTCTTGCACCTGCACGACCGGGCCCTTGTCGATCAGCGAGCCGGTCATCTCGACGGCGTCGTAGAGCAGGCCACCGCCGTTGCTGCGGAGATCGATGACGACGCCCGCGACCTTCTTCGCCTCGAGCTCGTCGAGCAGGCGCTTCACGTCGCTCGCCGCGGTGCGCTGACCATTGCCCTTGCCGCCGTAGAAGCTCGGCAGGTGGATGTAGCCGAACGACGGGCCTGACTTGTGGTTGATCACCGCGCCCTTCGCATACGCCTCCTCGATCTCGACCTTGTCGCGCGTGATCGCGACGGTCGCTTCGGTACCCGCGGACTTCTGCACGCGCAGGCGCACCACCGTGCCCTTCGGGCCGCGGATCATCTTCACGACCTCGTCGATGCGCATGTCATAGACGTCGACAGGATCCTTGCCGTCGTTGGTGACCGCGAGGATCAGGTCGCCCGGCACGATGCCGCCGTGACGCCAGCTCGCGCCGCCGGGGACGAGCTCGCTGATCTCGATGTAGTGATCCTTCTCGCGCAGCACCGCGCCGATACCTTCCAGCGAGCCGGTGATCGCGATGTCGAAGTTCGCCTTGTCGGCAGGCGGCAGGTACGTCGAGTGCGGGTCCAGCGAGCTGGTGACGGCGTTGACGAGATCAGACGCCGCGTCGAGCGGGCCTTGCGTCTTGAGCCGCGCGAACCGGCCGGCGTACGTCTTCGTGAGGTCCTCGCGCGCCTTGGCCTCGCGGCCCTCGGGCGTCGTCGGGATCTGTGCGAGCGGCGTGGCCGAGGCGTCCTTGGCGTCCTTGTCTTCCTTCTCGGCCTTCGCCTTGTCCTTGCCTTTCGCGTCCTTCTTCTTCGCCTCGGCGGCGAGGCGATCCTCCATGCTGCCGATGCGCTCGAGCACCTCGAGCTCGAGGCGCTGGCGCCAGCGGTCCTTCAGCTCGGCCTCACTGGCGGCCGGCTGCAGCTTGTCCGGGTCGACCTCGACGCTCTCCTCGTTCGTGAGATCGAGCGGCGCGGCGAGCAGGCTCTCGACCATCTTCTCGACGACGCCCACGCGCTGCGCGAACACCTTCGCGCCGTCGTGCGCGAGATCGAGGCGGCCCGACCGGAGCTCGTCGTCGACCTTGTCGGCGTACTTGGCGAGCGCGTCGCGGTCCGACGCGAGCAAGAACATCTTCGTGCCGTCGAGCCGATCGAGGTACGTCTTGAACGCGTCGCGCGACACGGAGTCGTCGATCGGCTTGCGCAGCAGATGCTCGTCGGTGAGCAGCTCGCGCACGGTCGCCGAAAGTGCCGCCTCACGCGGGTCGGGTGGTGGGAGCGCCGGCGCAGCGGGCGTGCCCGAAGGGGTCTCGGCTTGAGATGCGGTACCGAGCTCGCGAGCGGAGCGCGCCGAATCACCAGAGGTGGTGGCCTTCGACGAGCACGCCGCGAGCACCAAGGTCAGCAGGACGCGTCGGTTCGACACCCCTTGATGCTAGCCCGGACCGCGGCGGAATCCACGCCGAAGCCCGAGAGGATTCTTCGCAGCCGATCGGTCGGGGCGAGATTCCCGATAGCCACGAGCAACCGATGTGCTCCAGTGCGCTGTCAGGCCGATGATGAGCACGGGGCTGCATCGCGCGTGTCGCTGGGGACTCGCGTTTCTCCTCACGCTGGCCGTGGGGATCGCAGTCCATGCCTGGCTGGTCCCGCGGCTCGTCGCGCGCTACCTGCGCCACGAGCTGGCCGCGCGCGGGTTCTCCGACGCCGAGCTCCGCGTCGCGAGCGTCGGCCTCGATCACGTCCGCCTCGCGGGGGTCTCGCTCGCGCCCGGCCTCGATCTCGGCGACGTCGAGCTCGATGCCGGATGGTCGCTGCTCTGGCGTGACGCACGCACCCTCACGCTGCGCGGGGCACATCTCACGCGCGACGCCATCGAGCGGTGGGGGGCCGGGGCCACTCCCGCGGCAGGGTCCGCGACCTCTCCGCGCGCAGCGCTACAGCGGCTCCCGATCCAGGAGCTGCGGCTCGCGGACTGCACGCTCGACCTCGGCCCGACGCAGTTCGCGATCTCGGGCGCGCTCGACGTGGGCACGGCGTCGCCGCAGGTGTCGGTGACCGCGTCCGCACCGGCGTGGCAGCTCGGCCCGCTCACGCTGCGCGAGGTCGCGATCCGCGCCAGGACCTCGGGGGCCGACGTGCGCGTGTGCGTCGAGGCCGTGATCGACGGGGTCGCCGACGTCGAAGGGTGTGCGCCGGCCGCGAGCGCGAATCCCCTCGCGACTCGCGCG